>JACVRN010000019.1 GCA_014534425.1 Pyrinomonadaceae bacterium | reverse complement strand
GGCCTCTTTCCCTATCATAGTGGGCGGCACAGAAGAGCAGAAGCAAAAATATCTGCCCGATGTGGCGCAGGGGAAGACCTTGATGGCCTTCGGGCTATCGGAGAAGGAGGCAGGGTCCGACGCCGGAAGCCTCAAGGCTCGCGCCGAACACCGTGACGGCTTTTATGTCCTGAACGGTGATAAGAAGTGGAACACTAACGGCAACGCCGCGACGCTCTATACGGTCTTCTGCTCTACCAATCCCGAAAGAGGGGGGCGCGGCGTCTCGGCCCTTCTGGTAGAGAAGGGAATGGAGGGCTTCGAGATAGGCAAGAAGGAAGACCTGATGGGCATACGCTGCGTGCCCGTGCACGAGCTTCATTTCCGCGATTGTCATGTGCCGGAAGAGAACCTGCTCGGAGGCAAAGAAGGTTACGGCTTCAAGCACGCCATGATGACGCTTGACCTGGCGCGTCCGGGCGTCGCCGCACAGGCACTTGGACTCGCGCAGGGCGCGCTCGATTTAGCCGTCGAGTACACGATGAAGCGCGAGCAGTTCGGCCAATCGGTCGCCAGCTTCCAGGGCATACAGTGGATGCTCGCGGACATGGCAACCCGTATAGAGGCCGCGCGCCAGCTTGTTTACGCCGCCGCACGCGCCATTGACGCCGGAGCAAAGCACGTCTCTAAGATGGCGGCGATGGCGAAGGTCTTTGCCACGGACACGGCCATGAGCGTGACGACCGACGCCGTGCAGCTTTTCGGCGGCTACGGCTACTGCAAAGACTATCCGATTGAAAAGTACATGCGCGACGCCAAGATTACCCAGATTTACGAAGGCACGAACCAGATACAACGCCTCGTCATAGGCCGCAGCCTCATCAAGGAAGCAGCCGCAGGCCAACCGAAAGCCAGCGCGGCTGCGGAAGCATAAATGGGGGATGGGGGTCAGGGGTTGGGGGATAGAGAAAGAAAGAGAACCGACTTTTCTTTTATCAATCCCAACCCCTGACCCCCATCCCCCATGATTTACGGAGTAAATCATGATTACGCTGGCGCGTGAGCATGTTGAGGAGATGAAAGACCACGCGCGCTCAATGAGTCCTGCGGAGTGTTGCGGGCTGATAGGCGGCAGGGGCGACGAAGGCCGTGCGGAGAGCATCTATCGCCTCCGAAACGTCGCGCGTGACCCGCTAGTGGCTTACGAAGCCGCGCCGGAAGAATTGTTCGCCGTGCAGAGAGAGATGCGCGGTCGCGGCGAGCAGCTTCTGGGGATTTATCATTCTCACCCGCGCTCGCCTGAGCCTGTGCCGTCGGAGCGCGACGTGCGGCTGGCCTTTTATCCTTCCGCCATCTACTTCATCATAGGCTTGAGCGAGACCGAGGCCACCCTGCGCGCCTTTCGTATCTCTGAGAGACAGTCTAGCTGGGAGCGTGTAGAGTATGCTGTGTGCGGCGAGCAGGTCGCGGGTTGAACCCGGCAGGCTCAACTTTCGTAAGTAGCTTTTGAAATGGAGAAGAAGAGCAAGTACGACACCAATCCTCTTGACCCGGATGTGGCGCGGCGCACGGACGACGTGTGGGGAGCTACGCGGTCTACTGCCGGAGCGCCCGAAGCCGCAGAGACGGACGATGTGACGGGCGCGACGCGCGACATTAATCGCACGCCTCAGCAGCAGGCGCGTGAAGATTTAGGCTCGGAAGCTCCCACGCGTCGTTACGACGAGCCTAAGTTCCATACCTCTTATCCTTCCGTCTTCGTGCCTCCGGTTTACGAGCCGCCGACTGCACGGGGCGCGGCCTCCGGCATACACGGTGACGCGAGCGCAGCGCCGCCCGCGCAGGGCGCGACCGCTAATCAGCCTCCCACGTCGCGGCCCGTGGCGAACATAAAAATGCCTGAGAACATTGTGCTGATGGCTCCGTATCTTCCGTTCCCGTTTGTAGGCGCTGTCATAGCATGCGTGCTGCTCTACCTTGTGCCCAGAATAGAGCCGCGCGTCCGCTTTCATGCCGCTCAAGGGCTGGCGCTGCATATCATAGTGCTGGCCGTAAGCGTCCTGACGGGCATGGCGGAAGATTTCATGCCCGGCTCAAGCAGATGGATGCTGACAATAGCAAGCGCGGCCTTCAACATCATGGCCGCCATCTTCTTCATAGTCTCCATGATTCGCGTTTACAAGGGCGAGCCTCACGTCGTCACGCTCATCAACGACCTGACACGATTCCTTAACGAAAAGATAGAGCCGCGCAAGTGAAAGAGATTGATTCATCGGTTCATTGTTTCATTGAACAAATGAAGAAATGAAGCAATTTTCTTTTGAATTAATCTCTTCGTGAATAAACCGGGACAAAATTGTTACGGAAAAGGGCGAAGCTAATAAGGCTGAAGGCTCTGTGCCCGTGAGCGTGTTTAACGCTGAAGGGCTTTGATGAGCGTAAAAGGCCAACCCCGTCATGGCTCAACTCATCAAAACAGGGCTGGCTCGAAACGAGCGCGCTTCATCTCTCTTTAAAGCGGCGCGCTTTTGAGCTTACAGCAGAGACCTACGTGCTCTCTCCCCCTGCGCGTTTAACTTGGGTGATAGGTTCGGGGGAGAATCCAGCTAGTCGAAAGAGAGCGGCATAACCTCGAACCCAAAAAGGAAGAGGTTGTGCCGCTCTTTTAGTTTTAGATAAGGGAATAGCGCGAACGTCTTCGTAGGAGGGGGAAATGAAACAAAGTAATCATCGTCTGACTGTGAGATTGAGTGCGTGGCTCATGGCGCTCGCCATCCTGGCAATGCCTTATGCCGCGATGGCGCAGACTCGCATCCGTTATCATAGCAATCGTTACAGCGTACAGGACGACATAAAAGTCGGCCAGCAGGTCGCGGCAGAGGTCGAACGGCAAATGCCCATCCTGCGCGATTCGCAGGCGACCAACTATGTGGAAGATGTGGGACGCCGATTGGTCGCGGCGATTCCGCCGGAGTTTCAACATCCTGAATTTAGATACTACTTTCGAATCGTCAACGCATCGGACATCAACGCCTTCGCGCTTCCGGGCGGGCCTATGTATGTCAATCGCGGCATGATTGAGTCGGCGCGCACGGAAGGCGAGATGGCCGGAGTGATGGCTCATGAACTGGCGCACGTAGCGCTTCGTCACGGCACGGCGCAGGCCACAAAGGCGCAGAAGTATTCCATCCTCGCGGGCGTGGCAGGCATTGCCGGTGCAATCCTCGGCGGCCCCGCAGCAGGACAGGTCGGACAGGCTGCGGTCGGCGCTTACTTCCTGAAATTCAGCCGCGAGTACGAGACGGAAGCCGACATCCTAGGCGCGCAGATTATGGCGCGTGCAGGATATGACCCGCGCGACCTGGCGAATGTCTTCCGCACTCTTCAGCAACAGGGCGGCGGCGGTGGCGGCTTTTTGAGCGACCACCCGAGTCCTGCGAATCGCTACCAGCGAATCATGCAGGAAGCCGCTATGCTGCGCGTTCAGCAGCCGCCCATACAGAACGACATGGAGTTTCGTCAGATTCAGGCGCGGCTCAGAAGCAATGGTCGTGCGCCGTCCATGGCGGACATAGCAAGAAGCGGCCAGCGTTATCCGTCCGGCGACGGTTATCCTGAAGGCGGGCGCGTCAGCAATCGCGTCGAATATCCATCTTCGAGTTACAGAACCTACACGCAGGGCAATCTCTTCCGCGTGAGCGTGCCGTCGAACTGGCGCGAGCTTTCAAGCGGCAACTCCGTCTGGTACGCGCCCGAAGGCGCTTACGGCTCCGTGCAGAACACGTCCGTCTTCACGCACGGCGTCAACTTGGGCGTGACGCGCACCTCAAGTAGATATCTGCAACAGGCCACGGACGAGTTCATACGCGGACTCGCTCAAGGCAGCAACGGCAACCTACGTCAGCAGAGCGGCTATCAACGCGGCTCTATTGACGGGCGCAACGCGCTTGCGATAACGCTCTCGAACATTAACGAAGCGACGGGCCGACAGGAAGTGGTCACCGTTTACACGACCATGCTACAGAGCGGCGACCTCTTCTACGTCATCTCTGTCGTGCCGCGCGATGAGTACAACAACTACTCGCGCACTTTCCAGAACGTGCTGCGCTCTATTCAACTGAATGACTAAGAGAAGCGCTCGCAGCATTCAAAAAAGAGAGCGAGGCCGGTTTCCCAGGGATAGTGGAGACCGGCCTCGCTCTTTTCATCACGCAAGGGTTTGTAGCATTATATAAGCGCTTAATCTGTGATGCGGGAAAGATTCATACAGCGCCGCCTTGTTTCCTGGAGCGTCATCTTCGCTTGCTGGACGCTGTATGGAATTTTCTTTGCCTCGCAGGTGACCTTGCATCAGGTCTTCATGGGATACCCCGTGACGTGGCGAGATAATTTCGCGGCCTGGCTCCTCTGCGGCTACCTGTGGGCGATGCTGACGCCGCCGATTCTATATCTTTCGCGCCGCTATCCAATCGAGCGTCGCAACTGGCCGCGCCGCACCTTCCTTCACCTCGCATGCAGCCTCGTCGCGGTTGCGCTCCTTCTGGGCGTATACATACTGGCGGCGAAACTTGTGGGGTTGCCCGTGGCGCAGCGAAAGCCTCTGGGCACGGCTTTCCTCACGCTCGTCATTCTCGAATATCATTTCTCGTTGCTCGTCTACTGGATAATACTCGGCATAGACCACGCGCTTCGTTATTACAGAAAGTATAAGGAGCGGGAACTGCAAGCCTCTCAGTTGGAGACGAGACTCGCGCAGGCGCAGCTTCAGGTCTTGAAGATGCAGCTTCACCCGCACTTTCTCTTCAACACGCTGCACGCCATCTCAACTCTCATGCACAGGGACGTTGATGCAGCCGACCGCATGATAGCGCGGCTCTCAGACCTGCTACGCCTTGCTCTTGAGAACGAAGGCGTGCAGGAGGTGACGCTCAAGCAGGAGCTTGAGCTTCTGGAGCGTTATCTTGAGATAGAGCAGACGCGCTTCCGCGACCGTCTGATGGTGGAGATAACGATTGAGCCGGAAGTTCTGGACGCGCGCGTGCCCAATCTGATTTTGCAGCCGATTGTAGAGAACGCAATCCAACACGGCATAGCGCGCAGGCGCGGGCAGGGGCGCATTGAAATCGGCGCGCGGCGCACGAACGGCACCCTTTCAATCTCTGTGCGCGACGACGGGCGCGGGCTGATAAGCGGCGCGGAAGGGATGATTAAAGAGGGCGTCGGCCTTTCAAATACTCGCGCACGGCTTTCGCAGCTTTACGGCGCGAGCGCAAGATTTGAACTCTATAGCGCGCCCGAAGGCGGCACCCTCGCCAGCCTCCTGATTCCTTTTCACGAAGACGAGCGGGGATTCGGATGATTCGCGCATTGATAGTTGACGACGAGCCTCTGGCGCGCGAAAGAATTCGCACGCTGCTCGAAAGTGAATCCGACATAGAGGTCGTGGCCGAATGCGGCGACGGCCTGAGCGCCGTCTCTACAATCGAGCGAGAGCGCCCTGACCTTCTCTTCCTAGACGTGCAGATGCCTGAGATGGACGGCTTCCGCGTGCTGGAAGCCTGTGGAGCGCAAGCAATCGCTTCACCGGCCATCATCTTCGTCACGGCCTACGACAAGTATGCGCTGCGCGCCTTCGACGTTCACGCGCTCGATTATCTCTTAAAGCCTTTCGACCGCGAGCGCTTCGCACGCGCCATCGAGCGCGCACGCGCCGTTCTCATGCAGGAGAAGAAGGGCGCGATTGATGAGCGATTGCTGGCGCTCCTGGCGGACATCAAGCAAGAGACGAAGCACTTGGAGCGGCTGGTCGTCAAAGCGAGCGGGCGCGTCTTCTTTCTCAAAACGGAAGAGATTGACTGGATAGAGTCGGCCAGCAACTACGTGCGCCTGCACACGGGCCGCGAATCCCATCTCATGCGCGAGACCATGAGCGCTCTGGAAGCAAAGCTCGACCCGAAGAAATTCCTGCGCGTCAATCGCTCCGCCATCGTCCAGATAGAAAAGATAAAAGAACTGCACCCGCTCTTTCGCGGCGAGTACGAGATAGTCCTGCACGACGGCACACGCCTCACCTTGGGCCGCGCCTACCGCGAAAAGCTTCAAGAGTTGCTGGGACACGCGTTTTAAGAGAAGAAAATTGACCTGTAATCCGTCTTACATTAAAAGTCATGTCTGAGACTGCGGACGTGGTCATCATCGGCGGTGGCGTTGTGGGCGCGAGCATCGCTTTTCATCTGGCGGAAGCGGGCTGCCGCGACGTGCTTGTTCTGGAGCGCGAGGCGCATCAAGGGAAAGGCTCCACGGGCAAGAGCATGGGAGGCGTGCGCGCTCAGTTTTCCACGCCCGTCAATATATTGTTGTCGCTCTACTCGATAGACTTCTTCGCGCGCTTTGAAGATGCCACAGGCTATCCCGCCGACTACCACCCGCACGGCTATCTCTTCGCCGCGACGAGCGAGCGGCACCTGGATTATCTGAAGGCGAACAGAGAGCGGCAGATAGCACTGGGCCTGAAAGATGTGGAGCTTGTCACCGTGGAAGAGATAGCCGAGATGGTGCCGCAGCTTCGCAGCGACGACATTCTGGGCGGCACCTTCTGCCACACGGACGGCTTCGTCGACCCCCACAGTGTGATGATGGGATTTACGCTCGGGGCGCGCGAGCGCGGCGCGAGGCTCTGGCTCAACGCTTCGGTCGAAGGCATAGAAGTGGAGCGCGATGAAGTAAGAGCAGTCGTGACTTCGCGCGGGCGTGTTCAAACGCGCGTGGTGGTTAACGCCGCAGGAGCGTGGGCCGCAACCGTCGCGCGCATGATTGGCTATGAATTGCCGGTCAAGCCTCTGCGCCGACAGCTTGTTCCGACAGAGCCTTTCGATAAACTGCCCGCGCGCTTTCCCATGGTGATAGACATGGCGACGGGCTTTCACTTCCGCCGCGAAGGCCGCAGAATCCTGCTCGCTTGGAACGATCCCTGCGAGACGCCCGGCTTTAAGACAGACTTTGACCTCTCTTTCATAGAGAAGATTTTGACGCGCGCCGCAGGCCGCGTGCCTTGTCTCGCGGAAGCGGAGGTCAACCCGCAACGCGCCTGGGCCGGACTCTACGAGATGACGCCGGATCATCACGCCATCATAGGCGCTGTGCCCGGCGTGCGCGGCTTCTTCCTAGCCAACGGTTTTAGCGGGCACGGCGTCATGCATTCGCCCGCCGCCGGAAAGCTCGTTTCAGAACTCATCCTGCAAGGCGAAGCGAAGTTGCTGGACGCAAGGCCGCTTCGCCCCGAAAGATTCGACGAAGGAGATTTGCTGTCGGAAGCGACGATTCTCTAAAGCTACAGGAAAGTTTTCGTCCCCGAATCCTCTCGCCCTCATCCCCGAAAAGCGTGTGTTCGTCCCAACTCTCTTCCCAATAATCGAGCCGCAGGTGTAAACGGTGTCTGAAGCTTTTCATTCCTGAAACGGAGAAACATTTTGAAAGTCCACAGCATCATCCTGCTTCTGCTTTTGATTGCAGTTCAAAGCGAGACTCTTATTAAAGGCTCGCACGCGCTCACGCTTCCACGAGCGTCGGACGAGGCGGATATGGCTTCGATTCGACCCGTTATCGAAGAGCACAATCGAAGGATGACGGATGCCTTCAAGCGCGGGGACTTTCTTGCGGTCGCGCGCTTTTATTCCGATGACGCGACCATCTTCTTTTCTCGCGGAAAGAAGATTCAGGGGCGCGAGGCGATTGACAAATACTGGACGGGCATCACGGGCGCAAAGGATTGGAAGCTCGAAGTCATAGAACTCGGCGGAGACCGCGAGACCGTCTACCAGATAGGCCGCTCCACTCTGACGAGCGAGCGCGAAGGCAAACAGAGCGTCTATGCCTGCGACTTCGTGGTCATCTGGAAGCGGCAGCCGGACGGCTCCTACAGGATACACGTGGATATTTACAATTAATCTGAAAGGATTCAAAGGATGCGTAGATTGGTATTTGTATTCGCCTTTATTCTGCTTGCGTGTTTCTCAAACGCACGCGCGCAAAATGCTGCGGACGCGGCGGCGATTAAGCAGGCGGCGCTGGATTACATAGAAGGCTGGTACGAGGGAAACCCGGAGCGCATGGAACGCGCGCTTCATCCTGACCTGGCGAAGAGAATCGTGCGTACTGACCCCAAGTCTGGCCGCAGCCGCCTGGAGCAGATGAGCGCTATGGGATTGGTGCTGGGCGTGCGCGCAGGCTACGGCAAGAACACGCCGAAAGAGAAGCAGCAGAAGGATGTCACCATTCTGGACGTTTACGAAAACGCCGCGAGCGTCAAAGTCGTCGCCACTGATTGGATTGATTACCTGCACCTCGCACGCTGGAACGGTCGCTGGGTAATCGTCAACGTCCTGTGGGAGCTAAAACCTAAAAGCAGCGACAAGTGAGAAAAGCAGTTTTCAGTTTTCAGCCGGGAAGCAACTTGTCTTTACTGAAAACTGCTCTTCACTTCTTCTTCGCTTCTTGCCAGAGGGCTTCCATCTCTTCGAGGGTGGCGGCGTCGGGCGTGCGCCCGCGCTTTTGTAGCCCGGATTCTACGTGTCGGAAGCGGCGGCGAAACTTTCGATTGGTTACTTTGAGCGCAGCTTCGGGTTCCACGCCCAGATGGCGCGCGATGTTGACTGCGGCAAAGAGCACGTCTCCGACCTCTTCGCGCACGCGCTCCTTGTCCGCTTCCTCGGATTCCCTGTGCTCGCGTATGGCTTCCAGCAACTCGTCCAACTCTTCATGAAGCTTGTCGAAGATGTCTTCCACCTTCTGCCAGTCAAAGCCTACGCGGGCCGCTTTGGTAGAAAGCTGGTGAGCCTCCATCAGCGCGGGCGCTTTGGATGAAACGCCGTCGAGCAGAGACGCGCTTTCATCAACCTGATCCTTGCCCGCCGCGCGCTTCTCCTCCGCCTTGATGGCCTCCCAGTTACGCAGGACTTCGGCAGAGTCTCGCGCCTCTTCGCTGCCGAAGACGTGCGGGTGGCGGCGCACCATCTTGGTATGAATCGCGTCCGTCACGTCTTCGATTGAGAATTCCCCGCTCTCACGCGCCACCTGCGCGTAGAAGACTATCTGAAAGAGCAGGTCGCCAAGCTCGCCCATCAACTCTTCGGGCCGCCCGTCGCGCGCCTCCTCCACAGCTTCAAACGCTTCGTAAGCCTCTTCCAAAAGCATAGGCGCGAGCGTGTCGTAGGTCTGCTCACGATCCCACGGACAGCCTTCGGGTGAACGAAGACGCGCCATCAGCGCTACCAGATCATCAAATGTCGCCGGCATAAGAGACGAGTCCCTGCTTTCCAAAAAGTTTATGCCTCAGAGTCTAAAACAGAATCGGTGATGAGTGTTAGGGAGCCGGGCAGTAATGGGCAAGTTTCAAAGCTGCTATTCCTCAAACCTGAATCCCCGATTTGCTGCGCTTTGTGCTACCATCAATCTACCAGAAGCAATAAGATTTTAAAGGCGCGTTCATTGGCCCGCGCGGCCTCAACGCCGTCACGATGAGCGTATTCGACAGGGGAAGATATGAGCGAAGAACAACCTCAATTCAAAGTCACAGACCGACGCCTCTTCAACTCCGACGGCACGCCGCGAGAGATTGCGGAGGAAGAGGCAGCCAAAAAAGATGACGCGACGGGTGCGGCTGCTAATGAAACAAGCGCTCCTGCACCTGAAGCTGCCGCCACGGGCGACGCGGGCAAACAAGCGGGCGGGACAAGCTCCACGGCCCGCGCGGAATCCGCTCGCGCAGAAGATGAGCGCGGCAGCGAATCTTCTATAGAGACGGACGAAGAAGTGGATGGCGCGCACGACCCCGCCAGCTTCGTCAATTTCCTGATGTCCATAGCTTCAAACGCTGCGGCGGCGCTTGGCATGATGGAGCATCCCGTGACAGGCGAGCGCGGCGTAGACCTACAACTCGGCAAGCACTGGATTGATGTCCTGGGCATGCTGGAACAGAAGACACAGGGCAACCTGAGCAAACAGGAGGAGAGGATTCTTGAGGGCCTGCTCTCAGACCTGCGAATGCAGTTCGTCTCCCTCTCTCAATCCGCCCCCGCCAAACAGCGCTTCACGGGCCGAGACATACTGGGAGGGAAATAGAGTCCAGAGAGTCTGGAGAGTCTAGAGAGAAAGAATCTAGTTGACTCTCTAGACTCTCCAGACTCTCTGGACTCTCCAGACTTTTATGCGGTTGACCTTCTTCGGCACAGGGACTTCTACGGGCGTTCCCTCGATAGGCTGCGAGTGCGAGACGTGCCGCTCGGATGACCCGCGCGACAAGCGACTGCGCGTCTCCGTGCTCATAGAGCACGCGGGCCATACTGTGCTCGTTGATACTTCCATAGACTTTCGCCAGCAGGCTTTGCGTTACGGCTTGAAGAGGCTCGATGCTGTTCTCATCACGCACTGCCACATGGATCACGTCTTCGGCTTGGACGACATACGCCCGCTAAATTTTCGCTACGGCGCGCTGGGGCTTTACGCCAACGAGCGAGCCTGGACGGACATTCGCCGAATCTTCCGTTACATCTTCGAGCCGTCGCACTTCGGCGGGGGATTGCCGCAGGTCATCCCGCACACAGTCCACCCGCTCGCGCCCTTCTGCATAGGCGAAGGGTTACAGGTCACACCGCTCGAAGTCATACACGGGCGCTTGCCCGTGATGGCATATCGCTTCAACGACTTCGCCTACGCCACAGACCTGAACGAGATTCCGCACGCGACTATGGATGCGCTGCGCGACCTGGACGTGCTTGTGCTCGACTGCCTGCGGTTCAAAGAGCACCCGACGCACCTCTGGGTAGAGCGTGCGCTCGAATACATCGGCGAATTGAAGCCGCGCAGAACTTTTCTGACGCACCTGGCGCACGACATACTCCACGCGCGCGATTCAAAGGCGCTGCCCGAAGGAGTCGAATTCGCTTACGACGGATTACAAATAAGTGATGAGTACTGAGTAAGAGCATCTTTCTTTTACTCAGTACTCAATACTGCTTTTATGCGTTTATTTCATGGAACGGATAACGCGAAGATTGCGCGGCCTACGGTTTTGACCCTGGGCGTGTTCGACGGTCTTCACCTGGGGCACCAGCTTGTGATGCGAACGGTGGTCGAGCGCGCACACGCTTTGGGAGCAGTTCCAACCGTTATTACTTTTGACCCACACCCGCGCGCGGTGCTTCATCCTGAATCTGCGCCGCCGCTTCTACAAACCTTCGACCAAAAAGTTGAAGCGCTCGGCGTGCTGGGCATAGAGCAAGCAATCGTCGTGCGCTTTACACGGGCGTTTGCGGAGGTGCGCGCCGAAGATTTCCTGCACGACGTGGTGTTTGAACGCTTGCATGCCAGAGAGGTTTATCTGGGCAAGGGCTTCGCCTTCGGCCACAACCGCGAGGGCAACATAGAGCTTCTGAAAAGAGTAAGCCGCGAGCTTGGCTTTCATGCCGAAGAGGTGCCAGAGGTGCAGTTGCGCGGGCGTCGCGTTAGCTCAAGCCTCATTCGCCAGCTTCTGCTGGACGGTCGCGTGAACCTTGCGCGGCGCATGCTCGGTCGCCCCTACGGTGTCGAGGGGCGAGTGGTGCGCGGGATGGAGCGCGGGCGCACACTTGGATTTCCGACTGCGAACCTGCGCCCGCAGAATCGAGTCATACCCAGGCGGGGAGTTTACGTGACGGCCACTTTGATTGAAGGCTCCTGGCGGCGCAGCATCACCAACATAGGCACGCGGCCAACCTTTGAGCGGGACGCGGAACCTTCGCTCGAAACCTTCGTAATAAACTGGCAGGGAGACCTCTACGGCGATGTAGTGCGCGTGCGCTTTCTTCATCGCCTGCGCGAAGAGAAAAAGTTTGGCGGGGTGGAAGATTTGAAGCGCCAGATTAATTACGACCTGCGGCGTGCCCAAAGATATTTTGAGACGGGCGGCGTACGGCGCTCGTTAGCAATCATCTAATGACCGTGTGCTTTTTTCCGAGTCTGAAGTTTACGTAGGGAGTTTCGGCTTCAGGCTCTATATTTTTGAGTTTTTGAGACAGGATCGTGAAGGGTTCGCTCTAGTATTAAAACGATTATGGCAACGACTGAACAGGACGAAGCATTGACTTTGCGCTCAAAGGATGGCGCAGCAGCAGCATCTCTTTCGCCACAGCTTTCGGGACACGCGAGCGCGCCTTCTTCTACTGCACAGGATGAGCAGCTAGTCCTGACATCCGGCACGCACACAAATGACCTTAAAGAAGACGAAACTATAGAGGGACACGGGCTTCGCGGCTGGCTGCGCGCCTTGCAGATTGTGCGCGTGCTTGGGATGCTTTCGTTCTATCTCTACTTGGACGGGTACGATGTGCGCGCGGGCTTTTATCGCCGCCTGAGCGAGAGGCGGCGCGAGGAAGCACGCCTGCGCGGTCGCGTCGCGCTCTTTCAGGAATGGTCGAGAGATGTTGACCGCAGAGCTTTCGATAAACTTGTTCGCATCGTTCGATACTTCGTCTTTCGCGGTGCGGAAGGGACTCAGGCGAAAGAGTCCAGGCTTGAAAAGCAGGCCGTGTGGCTCAAAGAGAACTTGATAAAGCTCGGCCCCACGTTCATCAAGATAGGCCAAAGCTTGGGCACGCGCGGCGACCTTCTGCCGCTATCTTACGTCAAAGAGCTTGCGCTGCTGCAAGACCAGGTGCCGCCCTTCTCTACGACGGAAGCCTACGCGCGCATAGAAGCAGAGCTTGGCAGAACTCTTCAGGAAGCCTACGCCGAGATTGATGCCGAACCCATCGCGGCGGCTTCGCTCGGACAAGTCTATCGCGCTCGTCTGCACACGGGCGAAGAGGTGGCCGTCAAAGTTCAGCGCCTCAACCTGCCGGAGATTATCAACTTCGACATAACGGTGCTGCGCCGCATAGTGGCTTTCATCAATCGCTTCCTGCCGGAAGCCAATCGCAACGCCGACTGGGAAGGGATGCTCAGGGAGTTTGCCGAGACCGTCTTTGAAGAGATGGACTACGTGCAGGAGGGACGAAACGCAGACCGCTTCCGCGAGAACTTCAGGTCGTGGCGAGTCGTCCACGTGCCGCGCATACACTGGACGCACACCACCACGCGCGTCATCACCATGGAGTTCATACGCGGCACCAAGGTCACGGACATAGAAGCCCTGCGCGCCAAACGCTTCTCGCCGATTAAGGTCAACCGCCTGCTGGTTCGCACCTACCTGAAGCAACTTCTGGAAGACGGCTTCTTTCACGCAGACCCGCATCCGGGCAATCTGCTGGTGACGGACGGCGGACGCCTTGCCTTCTTCGACTTCGGCATGACGGGACGCATCACGCCCAAGCTTCAGGCTATGATGATTAACGCCTTCTTCCACGTCGTAGAGCGAGATATACGCGGCCTTTCTCAGGACTTGATTGATTTGAACTTCCTCAAGCCAGGCGTCGATCCTAACAGCGTGCGCCCTGTGGTCGAAGGACTCTTCCAGCATTATCTGAACCTGAAGCTTGGCGAAATCAACTTCAAAGAGTTGACCTACGACCTGGCGGAAGTGATGTACGAGTATCCGTTTCGTCTTCCCGCCAACTTCACCTACGTCATACGCGCTCTGATGACGCTCGAAGGCATAGGCATAGTCACAGACCCCGAGTTCAGCTTCTTCGACACGGCCAAGCCCTACGCCAAAGAGTTCATGCTTCGCCGCGAAGGCAAACAGTTTCGCCGACTGATTCTGGACAAGCTCACAGGCCGCGACGCAGATGGCCGCATAGAATGGAGCAAGATGTGGAAGCTCGCTAAGATGGCCGCGAAGATGTATCTGGAAAAAGAGAGATGAGATAAAATCTGTTTTGTGATTTATCTCAAAGATTGGAGGCCGATGATGAGTTCCATCACTATCAATCTTACTGATGAGCACCTGAAACGGCTAAGAGAGATTGCCGCCCGCCTGGGCATCCCGCCCGAAGAACCCGCGCGCGTAGGAATTGAGGAACTGATAGCACAACCGGACGAGAAGTTTAATAGCGCGGCGGATTATGTGCTCAAGAAGAACGCAGATCTTTACCGCCGCTTGGCCTGATGCGCTACCTCACCCTCAAAGAAGCGCTTGAGCTACATCGCCGTATCATCGAACAGTCAGTGGTGTGACAGGAATCCGCGACCTTGGAGGGCTTGAGTCTGCTTTAGCTCAGCCACAGATGACGTTTGACGAGCAAGAGCTTTATCCTACAATTATAGAAAAGGCTTCGGCTTTGGCCTTTTCTCTTATCAATAATCATCCCTTCGTTGACGGCAACAAGCGAATCGGGCATGCCGCTATGGAAACTTTAATTGATGCTTCTGTAGAAGAGCAAGAGCGAATAATATTGGGCGTTGCCTCCGGCATAATAGAACGGAAACGTTTGACTGCTTGGCTCTCCATGCAACTACGCCAGCGAAGCGATTGACTTATGCCGGATTTTGGAATAAAAGCTCTCTAGTTTTTCCGTTCCCTCGGGCTTCCCCTCTTGCTTTACCAGACACAAATCACTAGAACGGGCTTTATCAGTTCAGTCTGGAATGATAAGCGTATGAGTACCCGGCCAAGAGTTTTTCTGCTCATCCTGTGTGCTGCTCTTTTCATCGTCGCGCTTTCGTGTAAGCGGCATAAGGCACCGGAAATCGCGGCGGTAGACCCGATTGACCGGCGCACAGGCGTGCCTATGGTTCAGCCCATACGGCGCGACCTTCAGGGGATAAAGGAGCGAGGCACGCTCACCGTTCTGGCTCCTTACAATTCGACAAGCTATTTCATATACAAGGGCGAGCCGCTAGGCTATGAATACGAGTTGTTGCAGACTTTCGCCAAAGAGCGTGGGCTTACGCTCAAGATGCTGGTCGTGACAGACCGTAAAAGCATCTACTCCTTGCTCAATGGCGGCGAGGGCGACATAGCCGCAGGCCGTCTTGTGCCTACGCCGGAGGACGAAGTGAACGTCTCTTTCACACGCGCGCTCTATCGCACGGAGCCTGCGCTGGTGCAGCAGGAGGGAGCGCCGGAGACTGCGGGCAAGGGAACGGAGCAGGCCATGAAGCCAGGCCCTGCGGACGAGTTGCCGGAGGTTGATATACAGGCTCGCTT
Source organism: Pyrinomonadaceae bacterium (assembly GCA_014534425.1). Lineage (GTDB taxonomy): Bacteria > Acidobacteriota > Blastocatellia > Pyrinomonadales > Pyrinomonadaceae > JACVRN01. Next base: position 46,571 of record JACVRN010000019.1, on the reverse strand, counting down.
GATAACAAAGCCCGCGCAGCTAGCAGGTCAGACCGTCACTCTGCCGCAGAAGTCTCCGTACAAGAGAACGCTCGTAGAGTTGGCCGATAACATCTCCGGCGACATCAATGTCGTAGAGATGGAGGGAGAGATTCAGGATGAAGCTCTGGCTCAGAAGGTAGCCAGAGGCGAAGTCCAGTTCACAGTGATGCAGGATAATCTGGCGCAGTTGAAGGAAGCTGAGTTCAAGAACCTGAAGGTCAGGCCGATTGTGGGCCGCTCGCACAGCGTCACCTGGGCCGTCAGAAAAAATTCCAGCGAGTTGCTCGCAGAGCTTAACAACTGGATAGATGAAAAGAAGAACGGCGCGCTCTTTGACCAGCTTTATAAACGTTATTTCGTAGACCGGCGGAAGTACCTTGAGCGCATGGAGAGCGAGTATTTGACTTCCGCTACGGGCAAGCTCTGCCAGTTTGACGACTTGCTCAAAAGATATTCGGCGGAGCTTAACTGGGACTGGCGGCTGCTGGCCGCGCAGACGTTTCAGGAGTCTCGCTTCAAGCCGGACGCGCGCAGTTGGGCGGGCGCGACGGGTCTTCTTCAACTGATGCCCGCGACCGCCAGGCAATACGGCGTGCGAAACGCGCTCAACCCCGAAGAGAACATTCAGGGGGCAGTCAGGTTCCTGAAGTGGCTGAACGAATTTTGGAGCGACCAGATACCGGATGACGCGGAGCGGCTGAAGTTCATACTGGCTTCTTACAACACCGGAGCCGGTCACGTTCAGGACGCGCAGCGCCTTGCGAAAAAGTACGGCGGCGACCCGAACGTCTGGTCTGACGTTTCCTACTGGCTGTTGCAGAAATCAACGCAGCAGTATTCCACAGACCCCGTGGTGAAGTTCGGTTTCTGTCGCGGGCTTGAGCCTGTCAACTACGTCACGCTCATACTTGAGCGCTTCGAGCATTACAAGCAGTTCGTGGCTAACTGAAGGCCGTTGCAGTTTGAGCGGCTTCGTCAATCTCTTTCACCACGCGCAGGCCGGATTCGAGCGCGCCCTGCATCCATGAAGGCTGGCGAGAGGCGTGGTCGCCCGCGAAGTAGACGCGCCCTTCGGGTTTGACGATTAAGGGCAGAGCGTTCTCGTCCGGGTGAACCCACGCGCCGCGCGACCACTCGTCTTCGCTCCAGCATTTCGAGATGCCCTTTTCAAAGTTGCTGCGCGTCCCCGGAAAGACCTGCTCCATACGCTCAACGGTCACGCTCACGCGCTCTTGCTCCTGCATCTCCGTGAGCCTTTCCGAATTAGAATATCGCAAGTAAGTTTGCAGGATGCCGCGCGTTCCGGGCTGTGTGAGCGTCGAATCCCAAATCTCAATAGACTGCTCCGCAATCGCGTAGCCGTTGGCCTTCTGTTCCTTCCAGAAGCGGCTGCGGACTTGAAGAAAGACGCGCGAGGCCGAGTCGTGTTCCAGTTGCTCTATTATCTGCTGCTTCGCCTGAGAGAACTGCGGCGAGATTGTGACCCGCCTGAGAGTAGAGAAGGGGATGGCGCAAACAAGATAGTCGCCCCTTATCTTTTCCATAGCGCTGCCGCGAGAAAAGCTGACGCTGACGCCGCGCTCGTCCTGCTCTATTCGCCTGACCGGCGCGTCGTAGATGATTGCGCTCCCCAGCCGCTTGGCGAAAGCGGAAGGCAGCAGGTCGTTGCCGCCTTGAATCTTAATCCAGTCCTCGCGCTTGCCAAGCCCTATGACGTTTCGGATTTCGTTTGTGAACTTATCCCAGTCGGCTTCACGACGCTCGCCCTTATTCAAAGTAGTGAAGTGTTCGCTCGTAGGATAAAAGGGCAGCGTCTCAAGCTCGAACTGCTTTATGTACCTGCGCGTCAGGTTGTGCTTCACGTTGATTCGTGTCGCTCCGCCTTCAGCATAGAGGCCGTCCGCGAACGGCTCGCGCATCGTGAACACGCGCCCGCCTGCTCGCTTTCGCGCTTCGATAACCGTCACGTCATGGCCCGCCTGTTTGAGTTCATAGGCTGCGACCAACCCTGCGAGGCCCGCGCCCGCAATGATGATTTTCTTAGGCGCGCCCGTCACGCGAGCAAGCCGCGTAGATGCAAGCAAAGAAGCGAGAGGCGAGGCGGCGAGCGCCGTCGCCGCAAGCATGCTGTGTTTGAGAAAGTCTCTGCGATTGGTTCTCTTCATGTGGTGCCTATGAGAGTTCTACTTCTTTAATCTAATGACCAGGCCGCCGCCCATGTAATCAATGCTGATCCTGTAATCGACTCGCTCCTTCAGGTCTTCCGCCAGAAACTTTTCAATCGCGGGCTTGGCCTGCAACTCGTCCGCAGCATCGTCAACGAAAATAAAGGCGGGGTCTGCCGTCAGTGCCAGCTTCAGGTCTGCGTATTCATTCTCAAAATCGTGCGCGGCGTCAACGACCACCATGTCAGCTTTAGATGGCAGGCGTTCTAACGTCCGAAGGTCTGCGCGAAGGAGCTTGCAGTTTTTATAGCCTCTGGCTTTAAACAACTGCTTTGCAATCTCGTAAGGCTTCCAGGGCGATTGGTCGTCGTGGCGCACGTTCTCGCCGAATACGTCCAGACCTATGTACGCAGCTTCGGGCGCGCCGCTCAGGTAGGCATCTGCGCTTGAGCCAGCACAGGTTCCAAGCTCTATCAGCTTGCGAGGCAAGATTGTTTTGGCGACCGCATAAAAGCACCTGTACTTGTGAAGGAAAGCCTCACGTTGCGCCAGATAATATTCCTGGTCGTATTGAGTGAAGACGCTGTAGAGCGTGTGCGGCTCCCACGTACAGGTTTCAAGATTCTGCTGGAAGACCTGGCGGAAATCCTCTTCGCTGTATCGAAAGGATGGTGGCTTGCCGCCTATGCTCTGCCAGAGTTTTTTGATTGTGGCGCTCATGTTTATCTCTAATTTAACGGCTCGCTACCGGAACCCTGACGTAGGACGGGAACCGCCTTGAGCGGTAGATGCGCTGCGTGGCCGCTTGATAATCGCTGTCTTTAGCCATGTAGATGTTCGGCACAAACTTTTGCGGGTTGCGGTCGTAGAGCGGGAACCAACTGCTCTGCACCTGAACCATTATCTTGTGGCCTTTGAGAAAGCGATGATTCGAGGTGTGAAGGTCTACTGTGTACTCCGTGACCTGATTGGGCGTGATGGGCAAGGGCGTTTCAAAGCTCTTGCGGAACCGACCGCGCAGGATTTCGTTGGCGACCATCAACTGGTAGCCTCCCATCTTCGGGTCTTGCGGATAAGACTCAGGGTAAACGTCTATCAGCTTCACAATCCAATCGCTGTCCGTGCCCGTGGTCGAGGCAAAGAGATGCGCGGCTATGTCGCCGGAGATGACAATGTCCTCCGTCAAAGTATCCGTCACCCAGGTTAAAACGTCCGGGCGGTTGTGCACGAAGCGCTGGTCTTCGAGCAGCCATGTGTACCAGCGCGAGCCGCCCTGAGCCGTCGGGTTATAAGTGGCCTCGACGGGGCGCGGGCGATAGGGAACCGGATGCTGCGGGTCTGAAACGTAGCTGTCAAAGGCAGTGGGCGCAATGTCCGCAGGAGGATTAAAGGAGAGGCGGCCATTGCTTTGAAAATAGAGATTGCGGTAAGCGACCTCCTTGCGCGGCGGCCACGAATCATAAGACATCCACTTGTTGGCTCCCGTCTGAAAGGTCATGGCTTCGGGCTGATTGAAGTCCTTGCTTCCTTTCAGAAAGTGCGCGAACCATTCCGCGCGAATCTTGTCTCGGAAGTATTTACTTGTCGCGCTGCCGAAGTTGACGTTGCCGAGCTTTTCGCCCGCGCCTCCGTCCCACCCGCCATGATTCCAGGGGCCTACGACCAGATAGTTCAGGTGATTCGTGTCCGACTTTTCCAGCGTCTCGTACGCTTTGACAGGCCCGTAGAAATCTTCCTGATCCCACCAGCCCGCTACGTGCATAATCGGAACCAGTGGGCGCTTTAGCTGGTACGCGAGCGCTCTGGCTTTCCAGAACGAGTCGTAGTTAGGGTGTCCCACGAAGTCATTCCAGGAGGGAAGCTTTCCGTGAAAATATTTGGCGTCGGCGTTTGAGAGCGCGCCAAGCCGCAAGTACCATTCGTAGGTATCATAGGTGCCGAACTTGAAGCTCTCGTTCTCGTTAGAGGATTCCATCATGTAGGCGTACTCAAAGCCGTAGCTCAAGCGGAAAGCGCCGTTGTGATGAAAGTCGTCGCCCATGAACATGTCTGCGGGCGTGGCCTGTTCGACAGCAGCCTTCAGAGCCGGATGAGGCTCAAGCGTAGCCATCACCACCAGCCAGCCGTCATAAGATGTGCCAACCATGCCCACGCGCCCGTTGTTGTTCGGAACATTTTTAACGAGCCAGTCAATCGTGTCGTAAGTATCCGTGCCCTCGTCAATCGCCTTCGGGTCGTTCGGGTTGCTGCGCGGCGGGCGCGTCATGACGAACTGCCCTTCGGATTTGAAGCGCCCGCGTATGTCCTGAAAAACTAGTATGTACGGCTCGCCGCCGAGCGCGGCTTTCAGGAAAGCGTTGCTCACCACCTGCGCCGTCCAGCCGATGCCGTAAGGCGTGCGCTCCATGATAATCGGAAGCGGCCCGCTCTGATTCCTGGGCGTATAGATGGCTGTGTAGAGGCGCACGCCGTCGCGCATCTCAATCATCTTCTCCGTGCGCTCGAAATCTTTTGGAGCCTCGGTCTGCGCCTGTTGAGCGGAGAGTGGTTGCGCTAAAAGGATTATGAAAATCGCGTAGGCTGTAAGAAGAAAGTTGGCCCGAAGAAGAGAGTTTGCTTTCGGGCTGGCTTTAGGGATTCTCATTTGTCGCTCCAATTTGAACCGTGAGCATGGAGACGGAGCCGCCGTCAACGCCTTCCACCGGAAAGCTGACTTCGTCTCCATCTCTGCGAGTTGCCATGACGTAGAGCAGGGGCAGGTAATGATCCGGCGTGGGGATGGAAAGCTGCGCGTCGCGTCCTAACTCTTCATAATTGACCAGAGGCGCATCCTCGCCGCTTCGCAGAAACTCCCGCGCCTGATTCTCAAACCTCACAGCCCAGTCGAAAGGCTCTACACGGTGCCTGCCCCACGCGTAGGTGTGCAGGTTGTGAACAAGGTTTCCGCTACCCGCAATCAAAACGCCTTCGTCGCGCAAGGGCGTCAGAAGTTTTCCCAGGCGGTAGTGAAATTCCGGCGGTTGTGTCTCGTCAATACTGAGTTGCACTATGGGAACGTCCGCTTCGGGGAAGACGTGGCAGAGCACAGACCATGTGCCGTGATCCAATCCCCAGCTTTCATCCAATGCGACGGGCGTTGGCCGAAGTAACTCCTGCACGCGCAGGGCTAGCTCAAGGCTTCCGGGCGCGGGGTATTCTATCTGATAAAGCTCTCGCGGGAAGCCTCCGAAGTCATGTATGGTTCGGGGCCGCGCGTTATTCGTCACAGCCGTTCCCGGAATGTACCAGTGCGCTGAGACCGCAAGCACCGCTTTGGGTTTAGGAATACGCGCTCCTATGGCCGCCCACCCCTCCGTGTAGCCGTTCCTGAGCAGCGCGTTCATGGGGTTCCCGTGCCCGAAGAAAATGGCAGGCATTGAATCAGTCATAGAGAGCAAGCATACCAGAACCAACTTCAGTCTTAAATTCAATTAGTAGTTAATTCTTCAACGTGTCGTCTCTGGCAAGCGCTTTGCTTGGTAATGGTGAAAGGTGCGAAAGCTGTTCAGACGTAATATTGAAACCGTACAGGTGGGTGGGTATTTTAGCGCCTGAGTGTGTTAAGGACATGCAGAAGCAAAACATCAATTCAGATTAGAAGGAGCAAATATGCGACGAACAATAGCGACTCTCTGCTTACTGGTGGCGGCTGCCATGTGGAGCGCTTGCGGTGATAGTAATACGAACAACGGCTCTGCGGGTAACACCGCGAACAGCAATGCGACGCGCAACGGCGTAGTTGAGTCCAACAGCGACATGAAGCCGAACACCAACGGCAACACCGTGCCTTCGAACACCGCAGTCGTGACCAATAACAACGGCAACGACAACACGGCTGGCGTCAAGTCGACCAATAGCGGCAACGCCAACGCTGGCAAAGCCAACACGAACGCCAACAAGAAACCGTAAGGCCCTTTAAAGCAGACCCTCGCGTAAAAAATTTGACCGCCGCGCTAGTGAAAAAGCATGGCGGTCAATTTCTATACCTGTAGGGGCAGGGACAAGCCCTGCCCGTCTTTGCTCCACATACACGGGCAGAGGACTTGTTCCTGCCCCTATAGTTGTTCATCCGGTCATGTCCGAATGTAAACCTTAATATTCAGAGCGGCACAAGCTCCGTGGTGGTCGCGCGAGATTTAGCCCGCCCCATGTCTTTGGCGTACTTGATGGAGCCGGGCGTGTTGTACTTTTCAAGATAAGCGCGGCTGACTGCGTTCTTCAGCCGCTCGCTTCGTGTATGAACAGCGCGAACGGGAATCTCTTTATCTAAAACTTGTATCGTGCCGCGCGGCTCTTCCAGAAAAGTTCTGTACCAGCTACGCGGCTTCAAACTCCAGGAGCGCACGAAGACGCGGCCTTCAACCACCACGGCCCAGATGCCTATGAAGCGATGAGGCTGAGTGCCTGCGCGAATCCCAAGGATTTTACCGTCGCGTATGGCCGCCACAACGTCGCTTGTGAAACGTCGCTTAGCTTTCATCTCTCTTCTCTCGTCAAAAAGAAAATGGCGCGAGCTATTTTTTCATCAACTCCAGCACGGCTGACGTCATGGCCTTGACGCCCGTTCTAATCGTAGGCTCAGGCAAGGGCGCAAAGAGCGGCGAGTGCAGCGACGGAAGCGGTTTGCCCGTGCGTTTGCTCTCTTCCACTTTGGACGCGTCGGCTGCGCCCACCCAGAACAGTGTCGTAGGAATCTGATTTCCCTCAAGCCCGAAGCGCCCGAAGTCTTCGCCCACCATAGCGGGCGGGTAAGCGATGACGTTCTGCGCGCCGAGCGTTCTGGCAAAGATTCCCGACAGCCTTTCCGTCAGCTTCGGATCGTTGTAGGTGGATAGGCTTATTTCCGCCTCATTCACTTTAACAACGGGCGCAAGCTCGGCAGGAAGCCCTGCGGCCAGTGCTATGCCACGGGCTATTCGCTCAATGCTGGCGAGTATCTTCTGCCGAACCTCCTCTTTGTAAGAGCGAACGGTAAGCTGCAATTTCACTTCGTCGGGGATGATGTTATAGCGCGAGCCTCCGTGGATTGAGCCAACGGTCACGACCGCAGGGTCTAGCGGAGAGTTCTCACGGCTGACTATGGTTTGCAATGCGAGAACGATTTGAGCCGCCAGGACTACGGGGTCTTTGGTGGTTTCAGGCTTTGCTCCGTGGCCGCCTATGCCGCGCACCGTGACATCCACGGAGGTCACGTTCGCCAGCGCGTAGCCCGGAGTCACACCGACCTTTCCCGCTTCTATGTCCGCCTGGTCGTGAAGCGCTATAGCGTAATCGGGCCTAGGCACCTTGTTATACAGCCCGTCCTCCAGCATGGCCCTTGCGCCTTCGCTCGTCTCCTCTGCGGGCTGACCCACAAGCACAAGGGTTCCGCGCCACTCGTCTTTGAGCGCAGCAAGCATGCGAGCAGTGCCTATGAGCGACGTGACGTGTATGTCATGGCCGCAGGCGTGCATGACGCCCACTTCCTGGCCCGCGTCCGTTTTAACTCTGACCTGACTGGCGTAAGGCAGGCCCGTCCTCTCTTCCACGGGCAGCGCGTCCATGTCTGCGCGCACTAGGACTACGGGGCCTTCGCCGTTCTTCATCACGCCGACCACCCCGTAGCCAGTCCACTTAGGATTTCTGTATTTACCTATGCGCTCCGTGACTGTGTAGCCGAGCGAGCGAAGCTCTGCGGCCAGCAGGGCGGAGGTTTTCGCCTCGTAGTGCGATAGCTCCGGCGCAGAGTGCAAAGCCTTGTAGATTGTGACGAGCGACTGAAGCTCGCGCTCAATCATGGCGTCCAGATTCTTCTCGGCGTTGACGCCCACGACAGGCATGTTTCCCAACAACAGAGCCAGAAAACAGATTCCGAACAAAGCTCTACGCATCTTCAGGGATGCTCCTTCCGGTAAAGGCCGCGCTACGGCTTCATAAATCATGAGACATATAACACGAACGCCCGAAAGTATCACCTGAAAACCCGGAGGGATGATGAAAGCCGCGCGGCCCGCGCCGGAGGTCGAACGAGTTGTTATATGGAATGCCGTCTCTTACCACTTATGCGGCCTGTGCAGCTTGAAGAGGGCGTGCTCGTATAATTCCTCCAGCGTGCCATCGGGGCATTCTTTTAGAGCAGTCTGCAACTCTGCCTCGGCCTTCCTTTCGACTTTCAGACAACTGACGAGGAGGCGGTTACGCATGCTTGTGCAGGTGGCGCTGGTGGGCTGTAAATCAATAATTCTTCCGCCGCCGAGAATATCTTTGACTTTATTTGATTTGACGGGCGCGGGCGGTTTTTCTACAGGGAGCGTGGGCAGTACGGCGGATGAAGCTGAGTCGGGAGGGACTGACGGGTCTGTGATGTGGACTCTGAAGTAGGCGTGGCGGAAGAGGCCGCGCCCCTTCCATTTAAGTCTCACAATGTCTCCTTCGCGCGTTCTTTCCAAAAGAGGAACTTCCACGGTCTTGCCCGCCAGGTTGGCTTTGATGTTTCTACCGAAGTCGGCCTGCATCTCCCTGACGGGTAGCTCAACCACTATGTCTCCCTTTTCGGGATTCGGGGTCGTGTCAGTTGCGCGATGACGCCAGTAGAGCGCGGCGGCAATGATTGCTAGAGCAGCAATAGCCAGTAAAGCTATCTCCATCGTCAACCTTCCTTCCCGTATTATCTGAGCGATGCCACATCTGTCATGCTCTTGATTAGATGCTATTGCGGATTGAGCAGCACTTCGTAGTGAGCCGAGCGCTCGTCGAAACGTAACAGCAATGCTCGCGCTTTCTGAGGCACCACCGCCACCTCGTACTCCTCGCCAGCGAAATCCCGCACGGCATCCAGAGAGTCGAACCAGAGAACAGTCACGAACTCCACCTCGCTCTCCAAATCTCTTCTGAGCAAATGAGCGCCCCTGTAGCCTTCAATCCGACGACCGGCTATGCCCGGAAGAATCTCGTCTTCCAGCAAAGACTGATAAGCCGCCGCGTTATCATGAGAAGTCCAGCCATACCAGATACGACTTATCATTTTATAATCCTTGCGCGCACACAACCAAGAAACCATGCAGGTCGATGGTGAAAGGCACGCTGAACCGCGCTTCGGTCAAATGAGTTGTTGGGTTGTAATGCTGGCCCGATAATGTGTCGGGCCGCTAGACACATTGACTGCGTATAATCTTTCAACGCTTTTTGTTTCGGGTGCTTTTAGCTTTCTGCTCCTGCGGTCGCTGCAAAATTGGGTCTTTGGGTAACAACTGCTGTAGATTTTGAAGATCAGCGATAGAGGATGCCAAAATCGGCTCAATTGATTTCAATCCCTGATAAATCCCCTCCTGAGCCATCACAGGTAACGTTTTCCTCAACAGCTTAATCTCTTTGGGATTCACGCTCGGAGAAGGGAATGACTTGTACATGCGGTGCAACATGCCGCCCAGAGCGGCAGTGTATATCAACTCCGCATTCAAAAGCGATAAAGAGTCCGGTCGCGGCTGCTGCTGTTGCTTATTGCCGGAGTACCAAGGGTCTATCATAAGACGCATGGCCGGAGACGGAGCAAGCCTGCTTATCATAATTAAAAGCGATTGGACGACCCAGCAACGGGGAGCCCATTGTCCCAGAACATCGAAACCTGCTCTGCCCAGATGAACTAACTCGAACGTGTTCGGGTTTGCGAATGTGGCAAGCTCTTCGTCCAGGCGCGGGTGCCAGCGCGCAAACCAACTCGCATTCTCAAAGAGACATGCGCGCTTCTCAGTCGGAGCGAGCCATAAAGCAAGATTTTGATAGTAAGCCTGTATCTCCTGCCAGTGGCGCATCCCCGTAGGATTGGTAGAGGCTGCGAATCCTTGCAGGTTCAGGTAAACGAAATGATGCCATGTTGACTCGACTACTATGCGCCCCAGGCCCGCATCATCTCCGTCGTAAGCTCCTATCAGACCGAACGAAGGAACAGCAGCCGACCCTGCGCGATTAGTGCCGTAAGCAATGACTTGCGGCGATATGCCGTTGAACTCTTCGGGCAGAGGTCTGGGAACATAACACATGCCTTCGTGCATGTGATCCGGGAGAACTCTGATAGGCCCGTTCGGCCCGCAAAGCAATGGGTGGGGATAGCCTTCTATCGGCAGAAAGCGACTTGCCGAGCCGTAGATGACCGGATAAATTTCCTGCGGCACATCATCATCCTCATACTGGTTCTCTGTCTGTGCGTCAAATGTCTCCTGGCTGACATTAGCCGGTTTAATACGCGTGTCGAGGCGGGTGGAGTCTGTCGCGGTTGGGACTTCGCCTACGAGCCATCGCCGCATGGAACGAACACGGGGGATGCGCCCGCAGAGCGGCGTCCCGAAAGTAAAGTGGTCGCCCATGGCTAGGACGCCGCCGCGCCGCTCGCTCATAAAACGGTTGATGGCATTAACCTCGTCGTCGGCCAGCGACGAGATGTCTACGCCCGATTCGTTTCTGACAATCTGCTCGGTGTTGAGTATGCCGAAGAGCCATATCTCATCGAAATTTTCCAGGGAGCGCTCGCCCGCGCCCGTATACCGGAAACGAAAAGAGCGAAAACCTTCTTCTGCCGTCTCGGCAAAACCGTTGACGGTGCCTGCGGTCACAGGCTCTCTATGAGCTTTGCGGATTCTGGCATTCATCAGCGAAGAGGGGCGTGTCAGCGAATCGATTAGAAGATTTAAGCTGCGTTGTTGACGATTGCCGGTAATCGGTGCGTAACATCCGTCCCTGTCAGTCACCATCAGAATGTTTAAGGGACAAGGCGGCGGATAGACGTAATCAGGAACGTGGTAGTACATGGTTGCAAACCTCCGGTCTGTGAAGATGCTGCTAAAGAGGCTCCCTTGTGTTCCCTGCTGAAGGGCACTCTATCAGAGCGGACTGTAAAAGGAAAGGTTTTGTCGGAAGGCTCTCAAGAGAAAGAATGATGAAGTGGATTAAAAACCGCTCTTCGTTTGAATGAATTGTTAGATGCAGCGTCCGGTCTAACTTAGCCTATCAATTGTCTACTAATGTGAACATCTGAAGGGAAGTTCTGTCGCCGTTTGTCTACACAGCCGGGGCAGCAGAAGGCGCGGGCGTGGATTTCATCTAGAAAGTTGGATGTTTTCGGGCCTAACCAACGAATGGTACGTGCGTTGCGATGGTGAATCGGCAGGAGTGGCAGAAAGGGATTGATGAAGCCTATGAGCTTTGATGATTGAAGCCGCAGCCTCTATACCACTGAGGAATTATTCATAGCCTCATATCATGGTTAGTTGCTCCTTACAAGCCGGGATCGAGCCAAGGTTGGAAACCCTTAGATCGAGAGATACAAATTCAGTCGGAGGTATAGATTATGCCAACAGTTGGCCCAATTAGAGAAACCAATGTCCCTATGGTTTATGATTCGGATTCCGCAGGCTTTGCGGCTCCAGCCGATATGCGTGGCCCGGAGAACGGCAGCGTGGCTTACACACAGGCCGCCAACGGAAGCCTGCAACTCAGAATCAGGGTGGAGTTCGGTCAGGTCAACACCAAGTATCAGGTTTACCTGGTCTGCGGCCCCTCCCACGCCACAGCCTGCGGCTTTGTTACTATCGGCACACTGACGACGAATGCCGCAGGTGCCGGAGCCGCCGCCATCACCGTTCCCCTTGCGGTGCTACAGGCAGCGCCTTTCGGCCCTGGCTTTCGCAACGATCACCTTGACCTCATCGGCAACGATCCGCGAACGAGCATTCTCAGCGTCGGAGCGATCAATTACTACATTTGCCGTGGACAGGCAGGCGGTGCTGCGAAAGCGAAAGCAGGTGCTGCTGCTGCGGCAGGCATGGAGACAGGTAGCGGCGACCCGTTGAAGACGGCTGGTGGAAGTAAAGTAAAAATCGGCAGTGCAAAGGTGAGCAAGAAGCGTTAACGCCCCGCACTTGCGACAGTGATTTCCCACACAAGCCGTAAAGGCCCCTTGAAGAGTATTCCGTCCGTACGTAACGGATACTCTTCGAGGGGCCTTTACATTAAGGCGCTAATGACAGAAATACATCCCAGGCCCAGCGTCCGACTCGTGCGCCCTGTGCGTCTCTCACCTTAGCCCTGTATCTAAAGCTATTACCGAATTCATCCGTCTTGCGGGCGAGACTTCGTGGCAGCGATGGCTGTTCTCACATCGTTGATGAAAGATGGGGCGTCTTTATCAATCCGTGGAGCATCAGGCGCTTCGGTAAGCAGCTTGACGCTTTTATTGTCAACTAGCTCAAAGCTGCCCTTATCGTTCACGGCATGGTAGGCATCGGTTGTTGGAATATATTTCAAAAAGAGCAGATAACGTCCGCCAACTGTGAAAGGCTTGAAAGCCCTGTCTCTAGCGGTTACGACCCGACCTTCAAGTAAGATTCTGCCGCCTGGCCTGGTCACTACGATACTGCTTTGCGACTGAAGGCTATTGCTGCCGTTGTCCTTCAACACTTCTTCAACCGAGACATCGTAGTCAGTAAAAACAAACGCGCCGTTCTCAGTAAGCTGAGAAGACTTATTCGTAACAGTGCCGATGACAACGGCATCTGCGCTGCTGGCGAGATTGTTGAGGAAAGCCTCTGGCGCTGAGGAACGGCCCTTGGGAGACAACTCAGGTAAGCCCGGCATAACCGTGATTATCAACTCATTGTCCGCATTGTTCTCTTCTTTGTTAAGCAGGTTGAGCAGCTTTCCATTGCCCTTATAATCCTTGTACAGCTTGCTATGTTCTTTTTGTTGAGCAGACATGACTCCCTGCTGCACTGGCGTTGCAACTTCTGCCTTTGAGCCGGAGGCCCCCTGGCCCCGACTGTGCAATGAGGTGATTGTAATAATCCCTGCCAGAGTCAATGCTGAGGCGAGAAGAAGCAAAACCTGCTTTCGCATATAAGCCTCCCTTAGTGGAAGAGCGTGCCAATTACTGAATGTGCCATGCACTCTATGCCCGTCTCTATGTACTGTCAAGATATTCCTTTCAGGAAAGGCTCCCGCGCGTACATGGAAGCTTCCCGCGTGCAGATGGGAAGCTCCCGCGCGTAGATGGAAGCCTCCCCTACGCAAATGGGAGGCTCCCGCGCGCGGGCGGGCGGCTTCCATATAGGGCCGGAGGCTTTCCATCTGCGCGCGGGAGCCTTACATGCGGGCAGGGGAGCCTTCCCTGCGGGCGGGGGAGGTTCCCGTGCGCGTGCGGGAGACCGAAAGTTGCGGGTGGAAGGCTCTCCTGCGAGGAATCTATTGTAGGGGCCGAGGACTTGTCCTCAGCCCCTACAAAACCGTGGGTAATCTAGCAGCAGATTTCACTTGCTAATTCAACGAATTGTCATAAAATGCATGCGCCCTCGCATTAACCGCTCACTAAGGAGAATAATAATCATGGACTCACCGATGCGTAATCTGGGCAAGTTGAAAGACATTATCCTTTCCTGGGGGACGCACGCGCCGGAAAAGAGTTTCGCCGGAATGACGCTCGCGCAGTTCAAGGCGCGAGTGCAGCCGTCCTTTGATGTGCGTCAACAGATTGAAGCTCTCGAAGCTCAAATAAGGGGCTTAAAGTCTACGCGCGCAGATGCGGATAAAGAGAGCTTGCGACTGGCACAATTGGTCGTCAACAGCGTCAAGGGAGACCCAGAAGAAGGCCCCAACAGCGACCTCTATGAAGGGATGGGCTACACGCGCGAGGACGAGCGCAAGAGTGGACTCACCCGCAAGAAGAAAGAAAAGTAACTAAGAGCAGGTCAGTACCGCCTGCGGTAGCGGGCGGGTCGTCGTTGTCGTGACTAAAGACCCCGCCCGCTACCGCAGGTGGTACTGACCTGCTCCTCTCTACTTCACGTTCGCCTTCGAGCCGTTTTCTGCGGGCAGGTTGAGGCGGTCACGGAAGAGATTGAGCAGCAGTAGTGTGCCCAGTCCTCCGCCGCCTTCGCCTGAGCCGGAGGCCATCACGTCGGGCGTGATGCGTACGCCTTTTTCGCCTATCACCTTGAGGGTCTCTACGATGGCTACGCCCTGCGCGCCGAGCGCGTTGACCTGCTCGTGATAGGCCACGCCCTGCGCCTCGCCCATCAAGCGAACCTTCTCGGCTTCGGCGCGTCCCGTTTGCAGTATGTAGTGCGCCTCGCCTTCGGCCTGCGCCTTGCGCTGTTCGGAACGTTTGCTGGCAATCTCCACTCCGACTATCTCCGCCATCAGCGCCTTCTGGTTGTCCGCATGAGCGCGCGTCTTCTCAAGCTCTATGCGTTTCTCTTCGGCCTCGCGCTGCGCGTTGAACATGTTCTGGCGCTGCTCTGCCAGAATCTTCTCCGTCTGAGTCTTCATCAACTCTTCGGGCAGGTGTATGTGGCAGATGAGCACGTTCACAACGTCAACGTGGTACTTCAAGAGATGAGCGCGCACGCGTGCCTCTGCCCTCTCCTGCTCCTCATGGCGGTTCTGCAAGTAGGCCATGGCAGAGCTTTCGGAAGCCTGGTTGCGGAAGATTGAGTCAATCAGAGGATGCATCACGTTCTGTATGAGCTTATCTATTGAGCCAATCTTGGCGACCATGAAGGGCGCGTCCTCCGGCTTAACGCGAAAGACCACGCGCACCTCAAGCTGCATGGTGAAACCGTCCTTCGAAATGACCTCGAAGGGGTCGAACGTGTTCGCAACCTCTCCGGCAGTCCACTCCACGGTCTGGTTGGTAGTAGGGATGATTATGGGCGTTATAGCCAGAGTGTTGACGTAGTAGCGGCCAGGGCCTACGACGGTCTCCTGTATGCCGCGATAGCCTTCGGGCACCACATAAGCCTCGTGAGCGCCTTCGTCAAGACGACGGTCGGCAGGGTCTCCCGTAAGCAACTCCTGCTCTATCTCCGAGACCGCACGGTTCTCGCCTTCAAGCTTATCCAGACGAGCCGCAGACGCTTCGGCCTGCTCCTTCTCTTCGCGCTCAAGACGCTCGCGCACCTTCGCGGCCATCTGTCGCCGTACCTCTTCCGAAGGGTCTTTGCCCACGTTGGAGACCACGACCGCGACCTCGCCCGGCTTGACCTCCTTCGCGCCTTCGAGGATGACCTTGAAGAGCAGGGGGTTGATGTAGTAGGTGCCGGGCAGAAGTATGTCCTTCTGCGGGCCGCGCTGTCCGCCGCGATTGATGAACTCGTGGCCGTCCTGAAAGTTGTCGTGTCCCTGAACGGGAGTGGCTACGTAGTCGCGCGGGTCAAGCGCCGCGCCGTCCAGAGCTTCGACAAGCCCTATCTGGTTCTCGCTGATGACCGAAGCATCGAAGAGGCGAATCTGAAAGAGACCGGGCTTGATGATGCTCTGGTTATCGATGTCCACGGAGTTCGTCAGTATGCGGTAGGTGCCAGGCGTCAGGATTTCAACCTGCGGCCCCTTCTGGCCGCCGCTCGCAATGAACTGCTCCGAGTCCTGAAAGTTGCGGTGGCCCGCTATGGCTTGGCCCAACAGTCTACCCGGATTGAGCGGCGCGCCATCAGATGATGTGATGACGCCGACCTTGCCCGGAGGCACGACCGTTACCTTCGCCACGGAGACGCGGAAGAGATACGGGTGAATCGGCCACAGTCCGGGCGGCAGCGTGCGAAGCTGTATGCCTTTGACGCCGCCGCGCTTGATGAAGGCTATCGGGTCTTGAAAGTTGTTGTGGGCGTTCTGCGCGCGGTCGGGCGCGAAGATTCTGCCCGGCGGCATAGGCTCGCCGTCAATGGCTTCTATCACGCCAAGCTCGTCCGAGCCGATTTCAATGAGCGGCACTTTTCGTACGACGCGCTCGAAAGGATACTTGATAAAATGCAGCCCGGGCTTCAGCACGTCCGCCTGAATGCCCACTTCGCCTTCGGTAGCGACGACGCGACCGGGCGGCATCTTCGCGCCCAAGTAGCGCCGCTCCTTAATCGCTATCTCACGAGCGCCGACGTTGACCAGTATCTTCTTCAAGATAACTATGAGCACGATGAGCGCGACCAGTGCCACGACGGCTACGGGAACCACAGCCCACAGTTCAATGTTGTCCATCGTAATCCTCTTTCAAGTTAGGGGATGGGGGTCAGGGGTTAGGGGTTGGTAAAAGAAAAACCAGTTGTCTTGCTTTTACTGTCCACCGACCCCTAAACCCCCATCCCCCGTTGTTGCGCCTTTGCTTCGCGCCAGTTGGCGGCGAAGCGCAGCCAGTTTTAGTTTCAAGATGAAGCCCTGACCGGAGCTTCTCTCTTGTTGGGACAGTATCCAGTATTCGCTCTCGGAAAGCTGACGTAGCTCTTCAGCCGAAAGGTCAGGTATAAGGTTACGCTTCCAGAAATCAAGCGCCGCTTCGATTGCATGTTGATAGAGCGAGGCGTCGTCCGCGAGCGCCACTACGTGCAGCATCTTGGCCGTGGAGCCTCTGTCGGGCGCTTGCTTCCAGGTCTCCATGAATCTTTCGGCCAGGCGACGGTTGACGCCTAACGGCGGAGTCTCGCGCAGCATGTATGAGACGAGCGCGAGCAGCCGTTTGTCCGAATCCGCACGCTCAACGAGCGCGCTTAAAACTTCGTCGTAAAGCGCCGCATCATTCGTCGCGCGGGCATCCGCGAGCGCGCTTCTTTCACCCAGCGCGGCGCGTGACAGTATCTCCGCACGCCGCTTTTCATCTTCTGCCACCTCGGCGGCGCGTGTTAATTGCTTCTGCCGGTTAATGGTCTCTTCGCCAAAAAGTCCGCTCCAGCCGGGCTGCGGCGGCAAAGTGTGGTCTTCGTGCGCGCTGCGGCTGGACGGAGTTTGTTGCCACCGGTAGGCGGCATAGATGATTGCAGCTAATAGTAGAAAAGAGGTGATGAGAACGGTGACCATTTAGGCCCTGTGCCGGATTTGCCCTGTGCGCTGGCTTTCCAAGGGTTTCGCACTTCTGCCGGGGCTTATCTGGCAGCCATGTATTATACGCCAGCCAGCTCCCGGTTGTTTCTTTTTTCCATAGCGCCCCGGAAAAATCCCTCGCCTCCTGCCGCCCTTCGACTTAGGGCCGCAGGGCGTTAAAGAAGAGCGGGTAAGTCGCCAGAGATTGCCCGCGATACTGCGGGCGGAAGCCGAAGAGAATCACGCGGCCCTTCCCTAGCTTTACCTCTACGAGCGCCGCGCGCCCGCGCAGACGCTCTCCGCCCAAAAGCCAGCCCGAAAGCAGCGCGTCTGAATTCGCAGGATAGCGCGCAATGACACGCACGCGCCCTGCCTCTTTCGCATCGCTGATTTCAAAGACGGGCGAGTTCTCTACCCAAGCGATTGATTCTCGCGGCATCCCTGCGGCCAGAGGGTGCGTCGTGTCAAGCTCTGTTCTTAAGATTGAGCCGGGCGAGTAAAATTCCGTGCGCTTCAGTCCTTCCGTCACATCTCGAAGGGGAAGCTTCAACTGTTCTATGGCAAAGTCCGAGGCTTTGTTCAAACAGACGAGCGTCCCGCCCGCTTCCACGAACTCGCGCAACGCCCTGACACCCTCCGCGCCCATGCCGCCCGTCAATTCCGGCGGCATAGCACCCGGCCTGTAGCCTTCCAGAATCAATCGCGGCGATTGGTCGGGGATGATTATAGTGTCGAAACGCCTGTTCAGATTTCCGGCGCGCACTTCCTTGTCTTCCAGCGAAAGGTAGTTGATGCACTTGCTCTGTTCGTCCAGCACGAACCTAGTCCAGCCTTCGTCCATAGAAGGAACGTGCGACCTGTAGATTGCGCGGCGTGGCGGAACACCGTCGCCGCATCCGCCGTTCCAGCCGTAGCCTTTCTCCGCTACCTTCTGAAATCTGAAAGGCGAGAAGACGGGCCTTGCTTCCACGCCCGTCAACAGCGAGAGCGTGTGCGCCGTCACGTCATAGGGCGGCTGCGGCCTGCCTTCCGCGTCCCTGATGTCTGGATACTTCTGTGCCTCCAGAACTGTTTTGGCGAAAGCGCCGTAGGGCTGCGCCATGGGCACGACCAGAGTTCCGGCAGGATACCGGACGCCTCCGGCAGTGAAAGCTTTCGACTCGAACACCTCGACGCCCGCTTCAAGCAGAGCGCCCGCCAGGAAATCAATATTGCCTTGGCCCCTGACCATGTATCCCTTATTCTTTGAGGGCGGAATGACAAAGGCGAACAACTCGCCCGGCTTTCGCGGTCTCACGGCCTCCTTCCCAATCTCATAAAATCGTCTCAGCCAAAGCTCACGATTGCGCGCCGCGTGGCTGAGAAGGGAGAAGGCTGCGCGCGTCATGTAATTGGTGATGTCTCTTAAACGCCACTCGCCTCCGGGCCAAACGTCCGGGAAATTCGCGGACGCTTTGCGCGCGTCGTAGCCGAGTCCGGCGCGCAGGTCTTCCGGTCTGATGGTGACGGGAGTAGCGAGTTTGGCAGATGCGGTTTCGGAGAGGATGCGTACGCCGCCGTGATAATGAGAGTAGGCGCGCGAAGGCGTCCACGCGTCGTAGGTAGAATCCCAGGTGATGCCTTTAAAGCCTTCCGCGCGTAGCTCGTCTTTCATGGCGAGGCCGAGTTGCGTGTAGCCTTCCACAATCTGCTTCGGCACATTCGGCTCTACGGGCTGCATGTAGGGCGGCAGGAAAAGCCTCGAACCCGCAGCGCCCTGCTGGTGTATGTCGTGGACTATCTGCGGGTGCCAGATGTTGTGAATCTTCTCGACAGTGATGCGCGTCTCCCTTTGCGTGAAGGCGTACCAGTCTCGATTGTCGTCGTGGCCCGTGTACTTGTGATAAAGCTCCGGCGGCTCCGTGCCTTCAAAGGGAGTGCCAAGAGTTTTGTCGTACCAGTTCTTGACTATGTCAACGCCGTCGGGGTTCAGGGAAGGAACCAGTAGGACGATTGTGTTCCGAAGAATCTCACGCACGACGGGTTCATCGCTTGATGCAAGTCTATGCGCTATCAGCATGCTGGAAAGATAAGAGCCGACCTCTGTCGAATGAATGCCGCAGGTGATGAGAACTATAGTCTTGCCGCGAGCTATGAGCCGCGCCGCTTCCCTGTCAGGATAAGCATCTAGCAGGCGCGGGTCTGCAAGTCTCTGCTGAATCTTTTTATATTCTTCCAGCCGCGCAAGATTCTCCGGCGCGCTGATGGTCGCCATGACAAAGGGCGCGCCCATAGTCGTCTTTCCCAACTCTTCAAAGCGCACACGCTCGCTCGCCGCGTCCAGCCTGCGAAAGTAATCAACCACCTGACGCCAGCTAGCGAGCTTGCGGTCGTCGCCTGGACGAAAGCCAAGCACCTCTTCCGGCGCAGGCACGGCGACGGGCACCGCGCCCGCTCCTTGAAATGAGAGAAGCGGAAGAAAGATGGCCGCGATGAGCGCTAAGGCAACTGTGCGTGTACGCATTTGCTCAGTTTAATCTAAAGCTGGAATGGAAGCGAAGAAGGAAATTAACAGGATGGACAGAGATTGCCTGGATAAAGAATAAACTCTTTCTCTTTCATCCTGCTTATCCTGTCCATCCCTGTTTGAATCCGCTTTGAATTAACCCGCTATCTGACTTGCCCTTGAGCGCTTTCGGCGTGTAAAGTAGCCCTGCATAACCCCTTTAGCACTCCCCGCATTTCAAAATTTGTCGGAGGTGATTTCATGTCAGGTGGAATCGTCGAAGTTACTAAGCCAAGTAACGAGTACCCGGATGTGGTCGGAACCAAGCCGGAGAATCCTTTGGCCGCTTCTTTCAGGCCATATATCCCGTCCAACGTTCGACTCAGAGAATTGACGCCCCTGCCCTTGATTGTGGGCACGCTCCTGGGCGTTATCTTCGGCGCGTCCTCTCTTTATCTGGTGCTGAAGGTCGGGTTGACGGTCAGCGCGTCCATCCCTGTCGCTGTGATTTCGATTACCCTCTTTCGAGTCCTCTCGAAGATGGGATTAAGAGACGCGACCATTCTGGAGAACAACATAGTCCAGACGGCAGGCTCCGCAGGTGAATCAATCGCCTTCGGCATAGGCGTCACCATGCCCGCCATCATGATTCTTGGGTTCGACCTTGAGTTCACGCGCGTGATGCTCGTCTCCGTGCTCGGCGGACTGCTTGGCATCCTGATGATGATTCCCCTCAGGCGCGCTCTCATAGTGCAGCAGCACGGGATTCTCAAATATCCCGAAGGCACGGCCTGCGCCGAAGTGTTGAAGGCCGGGGCGAGTCAGGAATCCAGAGATGCCGCCGTGCATGCGCGCGAAGAGTTGGGAGTCGAGACGGCTGAAGCGGCGCAGACTGGCGGCAAGACCATCATCGCAGGCTTCGGCATAGGCTTCCTCTATTACGGGCTTGAGCAGATTTTCAAGACCTGGAAAGAGTATCCGACGAAAGAGTTCGGGAGACCCTTTGAGGGCGGCTCGGTTTCCATTGAGAACAACCCTGCGCTCCTCGGCGTTGGCTACATCATAGGCCCGCGCATAGCCTCTATCATGGTGGGCGGCGGCGTGCTCTCCTACCTCGTGCTGATTCCCGCGATTAAGTATTTCGGCTCTGGACTGGCAGCGCCGCTTGCGCCTGAGACCGCGCACACCATCGCGGAGATGAGCGTGACGCAGATTCAGAAGGCGTACATTCTCTACATAGGCGCGGGCGCGGTCGCGGCAGGCGGCATCATCAGCCTCTTCCGCTCTCTGCCGATTATCTGGCACGGACTCAAAGGCGGTCTAGCAGACCTGCGCGGGCGTCAGGGCGGGGGAGAGAATGCGCCGCGCACAGACCAAGACCTCTCCATGCGCTTCGTCATAGGCGGCATAGTCGTCCTGCTCATAGCCATCATGGTCAGCCGCTCTTTGAACCTGCAGTGGAATCTTTTGGGCGCTCTCTTGATTGTGGCCTTCGGCTTCCTCTTCGTCACGGTCTCGTCGCGCCTGACGGGCGAAGTCGGCTCAAGCTCGAATCCGATTTCGGGCATGACGGTGGCGACGCTGCTTCTGACCAGCCTGGTCTTTCTCATCATAGGCTGGACTGCGCCGCCTTATTACGTGACGGCACTTTCAATCGGCGCGATTGTCTGCATCGCGGCTTCAAACGGCGGCACGACTTCGCAGGACTTGAAGACGGGTTTCCTGGTAGGCGCGACGCCCAAGTACCAGCAGATTGCTATTCTGGTCGGCGCGCTGGTCTCGGCGCTCGTGCTGGGGCCGATTCTCTTGCAGTTGAATCAATCGGGCACGGTCTATGTCCCCATAGCCAACAACAAAGATTTCACCTTCTCGCAGGACTTCCGCGCCAACGCGGCTGATTACGAGAAGGACGGCTCTGAGCCTAAGCGCGAGAGGCTGCAAGGGCCGCAGGGCAAGGGCGACTCCAACACTTATTACGTGTGGCACAAGACTACGCCGGAGAACGGCCCTGCGGGTCGTTACCTTGTGAACGAGCAGGGCCAGCCCGTGTACCTCGCAGACCCAGGCATCAACGGCATCTACGAAAAGCGCGCCGACGGTTCTTCCGTGCAGAAGTTCACAGCGCCGAAGGCCACGCTCATGTCCTACATCATCAAGGGCATCCTGAGCCAGCAACTTCCCTGGGGACTTGTGCTGCTCGGAGTTTTCATAGCTATAGTGCTTGAGCTTTCCGGCATTCCGTCGCTGGCCTTCGCGGTCGGCGTTTACCTGCCGCTTTCAACCTCGACTCCGATTTTCGTCGGCGGCATGGTGCGCTGGGGCGTGGACAAGTACTTGCGCCGCAAGCTGGCGCATAAGAAGATGAAGGAAGAGGAACTGGTCGCGGAAGGCGACAAGAGCCAGGGCGTGCTGCTGGCTTCCGGCTACATAGCCGGTGGAACTCTCGCGGGCGTCATCTACGCCTTCCTGAACCTGAGCGATTCTATACTGAACCGACTGAAGGGCTACGAGGCTTGGTCGACCGAGAAGAATCCTTTCTTCGAGGGGCCTTGGTCTAACACGCTCGGGTTGATTCCGTTTATCATCCTGACGGTACTGCTTTATATAGTCGGGCGTGAATGGTGGCTCTCAGGCGGGGCCGGGGGCGCGCCGCCTGTGACGACAGCGCCGCCTTCGCCCAGGTCGTTTAAAGACACCTAGAGGCGGCAACGTTTACAGCTTTTCTGGCTTCTATAAACTTTGAGGCGCGCTCCTGCACTAATCTACAGTCGTCGGGCGCGCCTCACTTTTCACATCCAAGGAAGATTCATCCGATGCGCGAAAGTATATTCAACCTGAAGCCGTACAGCTTCACCTCTCTGCTCCTGGCCTTTCTTCTGCTCGCGGCCTGCGGCTCGACCATGAAGGCCAAGGCTCAGGGCAACAACAAAACTGCGCCCGCCGTGGCCGCGACTCCGTCGGACGCCGTGCGCCAATTCTACAAGGCACTGAGCGAAAAGCGATTTCGTGACGCGTTGATGGCTACGGCCTTGAGGCCCGCGATTGAGAATCTGAGCGCCTCGGAGTTCGAGGAATTGCGCCCCGATTTTGAGCGCATGGCAGTGGACGCCGACAAGGTTCAGTTGACGGGTGAGCAGATTAGCGGCGACCGCGCCTCCGTCTTCGTCAAGCTCGTCAGCGACATGCCAAGCGACCCTCCGATTGAAGTTCAGCTTCGCCGCTCTTCCGGCAACTGGATTCTCATCTTCAACGACGAGGTTGAAAAGGCAGTCAAGCGCGACGGCAACAAATATTTCTTTAAGCTCAGAATAGAAGCGCACGAACAGGACGCGCAGAGCATGCTCGTCAACATAGCGCAGAAAGAGCTTCTCTACAGCATGCAACACAACGGCGCGTACGCGGATTTACAGACGCTCGTCAAAGAGCGCCTGCTGCCCGACGATGTTCTCTCGTCGCAATCAACGGGCTACAATTTCCGCGTCACGCTCTCTGCTGATAAAAAGAGCTACACGGCTGGGGCCGAGCCTGCCGTCTACGGACGCACGGGCCTGCAATCCTTCTACATGGATCCGAAGGGAATCAAGAAAGCCGACACGGGCGGCAAACCTTATATGCCCAAATGAAAGGACTAGCCACCATGCAAGCCTCACCGGCACTCGCGCCCATCTCAAAACATCTGAGACGCTCATGCGCGGCGCTCTTCCTGCTCTTCATCTGCATCATCGCAACCGCGAGCTTAACGCGCGCTCAGGATACTTCTACGACTAGCAGTACTTCGACTCAGGTAGTTGTAGAGCAGCAGGAGAAGCCGCAGCCGACTCCCGAAGCGCCTGCCAAATCGATTGTGCGCGGGCGCGTCATATACGAAGACTCTAATCGTCCAGTGCGGCGAGCGCGCGTGCTGCTTCTGAGGACGGACGGCGGCGGCGGGCCTGAGAAGGGCGGAGCTACGAACGAGCGCGGCGAGTTTACCGTCAAGGATGTGCCTGCGGGCAGCTACGTTGTGATGATTGATGCGCCCGGCATCATCACGCCCCTGAGCAGTATTGCGCTCGAAGACGGCATGGACGAGAAAAGCGCCTTCGTCTCCATCAGGAAGGAGTTTGAAGAGGTCTCAGTCAACGGCACCAACAGGGTGGATGTGCTGATTCGAGCGCGGCGCGGCGGCGTCATCACGGGCCGCGTCACTTATCAGGACGGCGACCCCGCCACGGGCGCTCAAATCATCATCCTTCGTAAAAAAGATAATCGCCTGGTCAGGATTATCACGGGATTATCTGCCTCCAGCCTCACTGGCCTCAGAACAGACGACCGTGGCATCTATCGCATCTCTGGACTTCCGCCGGGCGAGTACGTCCTCGGCGCATCCGAAGCCAACACTCGTGATGACGCGCGCGACGAATACGCTATGGCGGGTCTCTTCGGCAGCACGAGTCTCATCGTCAGCTACTATCAGAACGAGACCAGTCTCAAGCAGGCCACGCCCATCAAGGTCGAAGCCGGACGGGAGATGGGAGATATAAACGTCACCCTGATAGAGCGCGCCACCTACACAATCTCAGGCACGGTCGTAGCC
Source organism: Pyrinomonadaceae bacterium (assembly GCA_014534425.1). Classification (GTDB taxonomy): domain Bacteria; phylum Acidobacteriota; class Blastocatellia; order Pyrinomonadales; family Pyrinomonadaceae; genus JACVRN01. The sequence continues at coordinate 22,474 of JACVRN010000019.1, read as the reverse complement.
CGCCAGGGAAGACGACCACTGCGCGCTCAAGTCTCTATTCAAAGTAAGAGCGAAGCGAACGCTATGGCTTTCATGGATTCTGGCCCCACCACCACCTCGGACGAGCAGGGACGCTGGAGCTTCACAGGCATACCCGACGGAACGTACGTCATTAAGGCCGACCCCGGAACCAGCGAGACCGAGATGGAAGTGCAGGAGATGATGAAGGAGGCGCAGCGTAATTCTGACAGCGCTCCTGCGACCGTCACCGTGCCCACTCCCAGAGGGCCTTCGCTTGTCCCGCGCCAGCAGGACGTGACCGTCTCCGGCTCAGACGTTTCCGGCGTCGTCATTGAATTGAACGAGGGCGGAGTTCTCAGAGGCACAGTCACGGTCGAGGGCAGCGACAAGCAGTTGCCGCCGAGCCTCAACCTGTACCTCCTGCCGCGCGAAGGCGGCCTGACGGGGATTGAGAGGTATGGCTTCATACGGCCCGATAGCGGCTTCGTCATAGATAAAATTCCGGCTGGCGAGTACTACGTATCCGTGCAGGGGTTGGGCGATAAGTTTTACGTTAAGGCAATCACGGCAGGAGGCTCTGACCTGCTGCGCGAGCCTGTCAGAATCGGACAGGGAACGAGCATCGAAAATGTCCACGTCACGATTGCCTCCGACGTGGCGACGCTTCAGGTGCGCGTCGTCTCTGCCAGCGACGCAAAGCCCGTTCGGGGAGCTATACTGCTTCTGGTTCCGGCAGACCCCGCGCGCTGGCGCTCCATAAACTCGCTTCTGCCCGGAGTCACGGATGCGGATGGCACTTTCAAATTCACAGCCGCGCCCGGCTCTTACCTGCTGATGCTCGTGGGAGAGGGCGACAACCTGCGCGCCATCAACGAAGCTTTCATCCGGTCGCGCTCCGCAAGCGCAAAGGCCGTCACTTTAGCGCCCAACGCACGCGAGACCGCAGAGTTGGTTGCGCCCGCAAGCGGGCCTTGAGCGCGGCCAGCAGGAAATATATTGCTTTAGGAATATCTCTATTGCTTTAGCTCGCCGCCGCCGCTTACAATAAACCCAGAAAGGCTTCCCGACGCCTTGGCTTCTGTTTTTCTCTCCCACACCGCAGCGAGGGAAGCGAAAGGGCGTGCGCGCGGCACCTTCTTCAGGCTTCCCCCGGTTATCTTTACTTGCCCCGCCTGACGTTATTACCTGGCTCGGTCGCGCCGCGTGTGTGACCAAGAGTTCTATAACTTCGCACGGACGGGGACACGATAGATGCCGGAGTTGATACGTTCCATAGCCGGTCGCGTCAGAGAGTATCTAGGCAATCGCCGCCGCGCGCCGCGTTACAGGATTCGCCTGAGCGTCAGGGTTTCGCCCGTCAAGGCCGCAATGCCCGCGCGCGTTTCGACAACGGACGGCGACGCGCTCTACGGCTACACGCGCGACATCAGCGCTTCCGGGCTGGCGCTCATACTGCCCGCCATACGCATCAATAACATCTACCTGACGGGTGAAGACCGCACGCTTGAGATTCTGATAGAGCATGAAAGCGAGCCGATTGTGATTTACGGCATCTCCGCGCGCTACGAGAAGCTGGAAGAAGACGCAGCCGACAAAGGCTACCTGGTAGGCGTCAAGATTACAGAGGTGAGCGCCGAAGACCGCAAGCGCTTCAACGCCCTGCTAAAATAAGCGGGAAGAAATTAACAGGATGGACAGGATAAAGAAGAAGAAACTCTTCTCTTTTTATCCTGTCTATCCTGTTTGAATCTACTTATCAAAGCGAAGCTGGCCGAAGGCTTGGGGGACGTGGAAGTTGGGCTGTGGGGTGTGCGTGGGCTGCCATGCGAGGTAGCCTCTGTTTGCGCCGCTTCCTACGCAGCGAAAGAGGTTCGCGCGCCACATCTCTTCAGCCTGGGGCTGGCGTCCGAAAGCCTCCCAAGGCACGCTCATAGCGATTATGACGCGCGCCTCTTCAATCCTTCCGGCGGCCTTCATGCCTGAGTGGTAATGCCAGTCGGTTTCGCGCCCGTCCCGCTTCCATCCAATCGCAAGATCAATCCATTCGCCCGTGGGCGCGGCCTCGAACTCGAAATAGCGCTCAGGCACATCGGCGTCCGGCGCGATGAAGATTTCGCACACGTCACGCTCCCAGAGCGCGAGCCTCTTCTCTTCGGTCTGCGGCTCGTCGCTGATGACAAGCGGCTCTTGCTGGCGACAGACGAAGCGCACGCAGAGAGATTTGTCCGACCAGATTAGACGCGCCTCCGTGTGCCGCTCAGGCGGCGCATCTTCTCCAGACCAGTAGCGCACAAGACTGACTGCACGCGCACGCTCCCACTCTGCATGAAAAAAGTCTGAAGCCGAAATCTCCTCCTTCACGCGATGCGCGCTGATGATGCTATCTGTCGCGTATGCGCTCATCGTTTACTCTTCTTCCATCTGATGAAGCGCCTCTATGCAGGCATTGACTAAACGGATGGGATCGTCGCCGTGCAGGACTACCGAGCGCGTGTGCTTGGAGAAGATTTCCATGAGCCGCTCGGCTTCATCGGCCACGCCGCCGGTCTTCGTCAAACAGCCTATGACGCGCCCCTCGTCGTGCGCGATGGTGAACTCGTTGAGCGTGCCCATAGAGCCGCTTATGAAAAGCACTATGTCGCAGGAGCGAACCAGCACCACGTTGCGGCCCTTGAGGCCGAAGCCCGTGTAGATAATCGCATCGCAGGCATCCGTGGGAAGGCGGAAGCCTTCTACGTGCTCGCGCACATTTTCTGCGGGCGACACTCCTATATGAAAGGCCCCGGCCTCGCGCGCCGCACGACCCACCATGTAGGTAGCGCCCGTGGTCGCGCCCGTCAGCAACACCACGTCGCGCGCGGCTATGGCACGTCCGAGAGCCTCTGCCTTCTCGCGCAAGCCTTCTGCCGCAGCCTCCGGCAGGGTATCTCCAGCCGAACCCATGACACCGATTTTTATCTTCATATTACTCATGACTGATGACTTCTTTATTTCTCCCTTTCCACCAGCGCATGGTGATGAACCAGGCCAGGCCGGGTAAGAGAAAGAAGACGCCTATGCCAAAGGCTACGGCGCGGGGTGAAAGATGATAGCGGTCGAGCAATTCGCCCGTCAGATAATTGGATGCTGCCATCGTCAGCGTCAGGAGCGCAAGCTCGGCTGCGAAGACTCGCCCGCGAAAGTTATCCTCCACGGATTGCTGCAAGAGCACAGTGGAGTAGACCCACAGGATGCTGCCGCCCGTATGAGCTATGGCGAGCATTATGATGGCGAAGATGAAGTTGGTCGCGCCCGCAAACGTGATGTAGAAGATGCCGCTTATGATGAAAGAGATTCCTATGGCGGCCTGCATGCGCGTTCTAGTCTCGCCGCTAATTCTACGGGCGACGAAAGGGCCTATCGCGGTGCCTATGCCGCGCGCAGCGTAGAGCACGCCTATGCCCGTGGCGGCGCTTCGTCCGACGGGAAAGACCTTTTCGCCAAAGACGGCCAGAAGCGCTAGTATGCCTCCGCCCAATCCCCACGCGGGCTTGACCATTAGATAAGCGAAGACGCGCGGGCGCTTCTTAACATAGCTCATGCCTTCGATGGTTTGCGTCAACCCCGTTGCGCTCATCAGCGTGAGCCTCTTCTTCTCCTGCGGCTCGCGGCGCGGGAACCTGACCCGCATGATGAGCGCCGCAGACAGAAGATAGGTCAGCGAGTCCATGATGAAAGCGGCGTCGGTTCCTACCCATCCGGTAATCAGCCCGCCTATGGCCGCGCCGAGCGTGAGCATGGACGACCATGTGACGGAAGAGATGGCGTTGGCTGCAACGAGGTCGCGCGGTGAGACGATTGAGGGAATGGCAGCCGTGCGCGCAGGCTCAAAGAAGGTAGAGAAGATGAGTTGTATGACCGTGAGAACGTAGACTAGCCAGAGTTGGTCTGCGCTTCTGACAAGCAGAAAGCCGAGCACCACTGCGGCGCGCACAATGTCCGACATAATCATGATGGAGCGGCGGCTGAAGCGGTCGGCTACCACACCGCTCACAGGCCCCATGACGACGCTCGGAAGAAAACGCGCGACGAGCACAAGGCCCACTGCGCGGCCTGAGCCTGTGAGGTTCAGGACGATGGTGTAAAGGGCTATGGTGTCGAACCAGTCGCCCATCTGGCTGACGACCTGCCCCAGCCAGATGTTCCGGAAGTCGCGGTTGCGCCTGAGCAAATCAATGTAGCCCGTGGAAGCCTCTTTGACCGGCACACCTCCTGCGTCCTCAGTTTCGCTCAAACACTTAACCGCCCGACTAAAGAGTTAAAGCCTGGAGGTTGCACTGTCCAGAGCATCCCTGTCAACTTCCAAAGCTGAAAGATTAGAGAAGATTCACCGCAGAGACGCGGAGGAAAGCGCAGAGAGAAATCGAATTGCGACATAAAGCTCCGTAGGAGCGAGAATGTTTATAGTTTCAGGATTGAGAACAAGAGTTAAGCCCCGTCAGGGTGACATGTAATTAACGTTAGAACATGCAGCCCCTACGGGGCTTGATTCTACTTCTGAACTAATGGCTATAAACATTCTCGCTCCTACGGAGCTAGAAGAAGAATCGAATATTGTTTGGTCTCTCTGCGTCTCTGCGGTGATTCTCTTTTGAAATAACTCAAAGTTTGACCGATTTATCAATTTGACGCGTCAGTTAGACCGCCGCTTCGGGCCGCACAACGGCGCGTTTCGCCTGGTCTTTCAGATAAAAGCACGACAGAGAAGAGTTTATCTGAAAGACCTCTTTCATCTCGTTCGCGCGGCACGCGTCTTGTTAATTAAGCAGGGCGCGGCACAGGGAGTGCGCTCAAGCGGGCGCGGCTCTCAGGCCCCACCGCACGGGGGCCGATGCCGCACCAGTTCGATTGACAGAGAAAGCCCGATAGATAGAAGCGTGCGAATGCTTTCTCTCGACAAGCTCTCACCCCTGAAGGGTGCGCCGCGAGAAGTGAGTGCCTGATAGCGGACGTGCTCCCCTTGCCCTAAATCCTGCCGTAAGTCCTGAACGATTTGCTCCCGGTCAGGACTTGCGGCGGCAGGCACAACAAATATCCACTGAAGAACAGGCGGGAAAACTTTCAGAAGCAGGCAAGAATTCCGTAGAGAGCCTTGGAGAGAGAAGAGTGAAACTCATAGAGATGAGTGATTATAATCGCGCGGCCAAAATCTATTGGTCGGTGATGGTCGCAGGCGGCGCTATGACCGCAGCCTGGGGACTGTACCAATGCCTCTCCTTCACGCCCCTTGAGTGGACGGAGTTCCTGGCGCTCCTGAGCCTGGTCATCATCACCAGTTCCTATCCCATACGCATCCCCTCGACAGCCGCCAGCGTCAGCGCGGGCGACACCTTCATCTTCTTGAGCGTACTTTTCCTGGGCGTCCCGGCAGGGATTGTCCTCGGCGTAGTGGATTCTTTCGTCAGTTCTCATCGCACTACAAAGCGCGTCACTAGCTGGCTAGGCTCGCCCGCCATGATGGCCCTGACGGTCTTCATAGCAGGCTCAGCCTTCTACTACGTTCTGCAATTTTACGCGCACATCACGACGGCCCCGCTTCGCACAAGCCCCGCGCGCCTCGATTATCTAATCGTGCCGCTTCTGGTGATGACGCTCCTGCAATACTTCCTGAACGGTCTGTCGGTGGCAACCATGCTGGCCTTAAAGAGCCGCCGCTCTATCTGGAAGTTCTGGCACGACGGCTACCTGTGGACTAGCTGGACGTTCTTTGCTTCGGGCCTCGCAGCCGCGCTCATCTTCGGCGCGCTCACACGCTTCGGTTTCCTCTACGTGATTTTAAGCGCGCCCGTCCTGGCCGCTAGCTACGCGACCTACAAGGTCTACTTCGAGCGCGTCAATGAGAAGACGCGCGAAGCTACAGAGATGAGCCGCCTGCATCTGGCTACGGTCGAGGCGCTGGCGACCGCCATAGACGCCAAAGACCAGACGACGCACTGCCACGTGCGCCGCGTACAAATCTACGCCGCAGGAATGGGCAAGCTCTTCAACCTCTCGGACAAAGAGATAGAGGCTCTGAAGGCCGGAGCGCTCCTGCACGACATAGGCAAGCTGGCCGTGCCCGACCACATCTTGAACAAGCCCGGACGCCTCTCCGCAGCCGAGTTCGAGAAGATGAAGATTCACACGACCGTCGGCGCAGAGATTCTCAAGCGCGTAGATTTTCCCTATCCGGTCGTCCCCATCGTGCGACATCACCACGAGCAATGGGACGGCAAGGGCTACCCGGACGGCTTGCGCGGCGAACAGATTCCCATCACGGCGCGCATCCTTGCGGTCGTGGATTGCTTCGACTCCGTGCGCGAAGACCGGCCCTATCGTCGCGGCATGACCAAGGAGGAGGCAAGCGCGCTTCTACTGCGCGGCGCAGGAAACCACTTTGACCCGAAGGTCGTTGACCTCTTTCTCAAGAACCTTACGAGGTTCGACGAGGAGATTAAGACGCAAGGTTTAGATTCGCACGGACTCACGGACGAAGAGTGCGAGCCAAGAGCTTTGGCCGCGTCGGACTTCCGCGACAAAGAGCACGAAGTCATACTCGCTTACGACCAGATTAAGAACGCGCACAGAGAGGTTTACTCGCTCTATGAGATTGCGCGCACCTTCGGTTCGTCCCTGGACATAGAAGACACGCTCTCAATCCTCGTCAACAAGGTCGGGCACGTTGTTCCCTTCGACACCTGCGCCGTCTACTTGTATGACGAGCTTAAAGGCTATGCTGTGGCCGCGCACGTCGCTGGAAAGAACGCGGACAGCCTGCGCGAGCGCTGCATTGCTCCGGGCGAGGGCGTGACGGGATTCTCGCTGGCGAATCTTCGGCCTATTAATCACATAGACCCGTCGCTCGATTTCATAGGCGTGGATGTCCCGCCCGCTAACCGCTACCGCTCTATGGCGTCGTTCCCGCTCGTCAAAGACGGGCGATTGCTCGGCGCGCTTTCCGTCTACTCTATTGACTTGCAGGATTACACGGACGACCACATGCGGCTGCTTGATACCGTGACGCGCCTTGCTTCGGACGCTCTGGCAAACGCCGTGCAGCACGCCGAGGCGGAATCGCACGCGCTGACAGACCCACTGACGGAACTCCCGAACGCGCGCTCCATGTATATACGCTTCGAGCAGGAAGTGTCACGCGCTCGTCGTACTGGCAAGCCCTTCCAGGTCATCATGCTTGACCTGGACGACTTCAAGCAGGTCAACGACACCTACGGTCACAAGACCGGCGACCAGATGTTGCGCGAAGTCGCAAGGCTCCTTCAAGGGCAACTGCGCGAATACGATTTCCTTGCGCGCTACGCGGGCGACGAGTTCGTAGCCATCGTGCAGGAGATTAATCAGGAACAGGTGGAGGAACTGCGCGGGCGCATAGAGCATACCGTCACACACTTCGCGCTTCATGTGCGCGCGGGCCACTACGCGCGCGTGGGCATCTCCGTCGGCGCAGCCACCTTTGGCACGAACGGCGAAACCCTTGACCAACTCTTAATCGCTGCCGACGAAGCCATGTACAGCGTTAAGTCCACGCACAAAGAGCAGCAGCGCCATCCCCTGAAACTGGAAATCGTAGAAGAGCCGTCTGAAATCCCGACCGACAAGCTTGCCTCCACGGCTATAAACTGAAAAAGCGGGGGACGGGTATCACTCGCTTTTCACTTGTCTTGACAAAGTTTTCCGCTTCGCTTTCAATCCCCTAATGAGAGTTGCGGTGCGCCGCAATGACCTCTTTAAGTGTTAGGATAGAGCCTCCAGACGGGCTGTCCGGGGTAATTCGTCTTTCGGGATTGTAAGCATGGCTGTTCAAAGCGCAACGAAAGAGACGGGCGCGACCGTTCTGATAGTCGATGACGACGGAAGCGTTCGCAAGAGTCTGAGTCACATCTTCGAGTCCGCAGGGCACCGCGCCCTGACAGCATCGGACGCTCCTTCGGCGCTTCGCGTGCTGCACAAGGAGGCGTGCGACCTTGTGCTGCTTGACGTGGAGATGCCTGGCGTCAATGGCCTCGCTCTGTGCCGTCTGCTTCGCGCGCAGGCCAAGACGAAACAGTTGCCGGTCGTGATGCTCTCGGCCTCGGATGATGAAAACCGCAGGGTAGAGGCTTTCGCTGCGGGCGCGGACGATTACATCATCAAGCCTTCGACTCCGCTTGAGCTTTTGACGCGCGTCAGCGCTCACCTTGAGACCGCGCAGCGCGAGCGTGACCTTCTAGGCAGCAATCGTGAGCTACGCTTTCTGGCGGATTTGGGGCGCGGGCTTCTCTCCGCGCACGAGCCGGATCAGGTTGTGCGTCGTGCGGCGGGCGCAGCTTACGAGGGCGCGAACGCTACGCTCTGCGCCTGCGTGCTCAAAATCGGCGAGCGCGGCACGGCGGTCTGCGTCTTTGACCGTGAAGGCAGCGCTGAAGGCGCATCACTGATTTACACGGAGAGGCTGCAAGGCTGGCTTGAATCTTCCGGCTCATCTCGCTCTTCTTTGATTGAAGAGCGTGACAGCTTTTTCGTGCGCGACGACGAGCATGTAATCGAGTACGCTGCGCCGCTTCGCTTTGACGGCGCATCACAGGGCGCGCTGATTGTCTGCTTCGACAGTCGTGAGGATTGCGGCGAGACTGAAAAGAGGCTGGTTGATGCTGCCGCGCAGCAGGCCGCGCTGGCCGCGCACGTCTCACTGCTTTACAAGGCCGCGCGCGATTCTTCCACCAACCTTGCGCGCGAAGTCGAGCGACGAACGGCAGAGGCGGAAGCGCAGCGACGCTTTACGGAGATGATTATAGACAGCCTGCCTGTTTCGCTCTACGCGATTGACAGGGACTATCGCATCGTCGCCTGGAATCGTAACCGCGAGTTGGGCGGGCAGGGAATTCCCAAGCATCAGGTCATTGGCCGCAACATCTTCGATGTCCTCACGCGCCAGCGCCGCGAAGTCCTTGAGCGAGAGTTCAAGCAGGCGTTCAAGACCGGAAAGATTGAGCGCATAGAGCAGGAGACGCAGACCGCCGAAGGCGAAACGCATCACTGGCTCGTAAGCAAGATTCCCATGCGCGGGCAGAGCGATGAAATCACGCACGTCATCACGGTGGGCGAAGACGTGACGGCGCGCGTTGAAGCCAACCGAGCCATCGCCCGCGCCGAAAAGCTGGCGGCTGTCGGTCGCCTTGCCGCAGGCGTCGTGCATGAGATTAATAATCCCTTGGCTACCATCTCGGCCTGCGCCGAGGCTCTTGAGTCGCGCGTACGCGAAGGCGCGTTCGATGCTTCTACGGAGGTCGAAGACCTGCGCGAATACTTGGGATTGATTCGCAGCGAAGCCTTTCGCTGCAAGACAATCACCAACGGCCTGCTGGATTTCAGCCGCGCACGCGCGGGCGAGCACATGCCCGTCAACATCCCTGACGTTATCACCAGCGCGGGCCGTCTTGTGGCTCATCAAAAGCGGGGCGAGGGGATTGAGATAAACATAGAAGCGGCTGACGATGTCTTTCCCGTGCTTGGCGACGAGGGACAGTTGCAGCAGGCGGTGATTGCGCTCGCCACGAATGCGATTGACGCCATGCCGGACGGAGGGCGATTGACTTTGGCCGCGCGCAACGAGGAAGGCAAGGTCGTGATAGAAGTCTCGGACACGGGCGTAGGCATCAAGAGCGAAAATCTGACGAAAATCTTCGACCCCTTCTTTACGACCAAGGAGGTAGGGCGCGGCACGGGGCTTGGATTGGCCGTCTGTTATGGTATTGTAACGGAGCACAGTGGACGGCTTGATGTCCAATCCACGGTAGGGGTCGGCACTACTTTTCTGATTTCGCTCCCCGCCGCTAAAGTTCATGACGGAGAACAGAGAACTTGAGCGAAGCTCAACCTACTCGAATCCTTGTCGCAGAAGACGAGGCTAATCTTCGCCTTGTCATTCAAAAAGAGCTTCAACGCATGGGTCATCGCGTGCAGGTCGCGCCCGACGGCGAAGCCGCGCTCAGGCGTCTTGAAGAAGGCAACGTTGACGTGCTTTTGTGCGACATCAACATGCCGCGCATGGACGGCATGGAACTCCTGCGCCGCATACACGAGCGGCCCAACCCGCCCGAAGTCATAATGCTCACAGGCCACGCCACGGTAGAGACGGCGATTGAGGCCATGAAGCTGGGCGCTTATGACTATCTGACCAAGCCTTATCGCATCACGGAACTCGACGCGCTGGTGAAGCAGGCAGCCGAGAAGCGCCGCCTTCGTGTTGACAATCAACGACTCCGCCAGCAGCTTGCGCGACAATCCGCCATGCCTGAGATTGTTTCCGTCTCGGAGCAGATGCGTGAAGTCATGCGGCTCGTGGAGCGCGTCGCGCCTTCGGACGCCTCCGTGCTCATCACAGGCGAGAGCGGCACCGGAAAAGAGTTAATCGCGCAGGCGATTCATCGTCTCTCTGCGCGAGCGGGCGGCTCTTTCGTCGACCTCAACTGCGCTGCCTTTCAGGAATCGCTTCTGGAGTCGGAGCTTTTCGGCTACGAGGCGGGCGCGTTCTCAGGTGCGAAGGCCAGAAAGTTAGGTCTCATAGAACTGGCCGATAGCGGCACTCTCTTTCTTGACGAAATCACGGAGCTTCCCGTTCAGCTTCAGTCGAAGCTGCTGCGCGCCATTGAAACGCGCACCTTTTATCGCGTGGGCGGCGTGCGTAAAGTAGAGGTCAACGTTCGCATTGTCGCCGCCACGAACCGCAACCTGGAACAGGTCGTCAACGACGGCACCTTCCGCGCAGACCTTCTTTATCGCGTCAACGGATTCCAGATTTCGCTCACGCCTTTAAGAGAGCGGCCCGAAGACATAGAGCCTCTGGCGACGCACATCCTCAAGCAACTGGGCGGAGCGCATGCGCCGCAGTTGACGGAAGAAGCGCTCGACGCTCTACGCAATTACGACTGGCCCGGCAACGTGCGACAGTTGCGAAACTGTCTTGAGCGCGCACTGCTTCTGGCGAACGACGAGCGCATCACCTTGAACGAGTTGCCGCCGGAAGTCCTGCGCCGCTCGTCGCGCCCTGTTCCCGTGATGGTCACATCTACCGCTCAACCTCCTGCGGGCGAAGGCGCTGGCAGCGTGGCGGACGTAGCGCAGACGCCTGCTTCGCTGCGCGAAGTAGAGCGCCAGCAAATCCTGGCCGCCCTGGAACAAACGGGCTGGCACAGAGGCAAGACCGCCGAAATCCTTGGCATCTCTCCCTCCACGCTCTACAGACGCTTGCGCGACTACAATCTGGACAGGCGAAACTGAAGAAGCAGACACAAAAAAGTTAGTTAACGCTTATGAGAAAAGGTCACAGCCCCCAACGTGCTCGCTCACGAACTGCACGCCTTTTGAAACTCGCGGCCCTTCTCGTCTTCTGCTCTCTGGCGAGCGCGCTGATTGTCCCGCGCTTTTCCAGCACGGGCGCGACCGAGACGGCTGCGGTTGAGAATCACGAGCCGGAGTTCAACCCCGTGCGCTTCAAGCGCGTGGGCGTTGGACAACGCATAACTTTCGGCCTCTCGGTCATAGACGAAGAATCTGACGACGTGCGCGTGGAGTTGATTCAAAAGCCTGCGTCCGCCAAGTACAACGAGAAGACTCTGACGGTTGACTGGACGCCGCAGAAAACGGATGGCCGCTCAGGCATGTTCACAGTGCGAATCATGGAGTTTGACCGTGCCACCAATATTCCGCGCCGCACGCTCATGAAAAATTTCTCCATCGCTATCGAGCCGCAGCCCGTACAGCTTCCCACTGTGCCGCCCGCGCCGCTCGCGGTCGAGACGCTTATCTCCATCACAGACCCCGACAGGTTAATGGCGGCGAACGCGCAGTGGCCCATCACCGCCATGTTCGACCGCATAGCCGCCATAGAAGCTTCAAAGCAGATTAAGCCCGACAACGGCATTGCTCCCACAAACGGCGCGCAACTTTTCCGCGACGCTCTGAAAAATCTGGCGCTGCTTCATCGCAACGAAGAGATTGACCCGGACTCTCCGCGCTTTAATAAGCAGTTCAATGCGGAGAACTGGCGGCTCATAATGGTTCGCCCGCGCATGAACAAGAAGGTGTTCGAGCTTCGGCTTGTCTATCGCAACGAGGCCGCCGCCGAGCCTGTTTACCTTATGCCGCGCATGCGTATCATTCGCGGCAAAGACGCTGGCCGTCCAGATGAAGACCGCCAGAAGAACAACGAGACGTTTGCGCGCCTCTTCTACGAGACCTTCTTCGACGGCGCAGACCTGAAGCCGGGCATGATTCGTGACAAGCAGGTTTACGGCGAAGCGCTCGCGCAGTTCATCACGAAGATAGTCACCTACATCGACCCTACAGACCCCAAGATGCAGGCGAACTTCGCTGCGCTTCCGCACAACGCGCGGCTCGGCGGCGACGACCTGCTGGATTCCAAGGGCAACTACCTGCGCGGCAACGGCTGGGCGCTCGGCGTGATGAAGGTCGTGCCCGTCGAGCGCAACGGAAAGCGTGTGCTTGCCTTCGCCAATCTTCCGATTGACGGCTTCACCACAAGCGTCAAACCTAACCCGCAGGGGACTGCATACGTGCCTGTGCCCGCGCCGCGCTTTAATCCCAAGAGCGCGGAATTCGTAGCGGGTTGGGACAAGCTGATTGACGCCGACGACCACGGCAACGTTGCTATCCCCGACGAGCAGACCTCGCCGCCGACTGCTGCCATCATAGACGCATCCTCTTTCTCTCGCCCCTTCAAGGAGCGCTTCATGGTGCAGGAGACTTCTTTACGTGACCCGCGCCGCCGAATCTTCGAAGAGCGCGGCATGACCTGTATTCAATGTCACGTACGTAACTTTGACGAGGGAGATTACCTGAACTCCGCCGTGCGCGACCCTAAGGCGGGGCCGAACTTTGGAACGACGAACATCATCCCGCGCCTCTTCTTCGTCCTGACGCCCGACGAAGAGCGCAGCGAATTCTTTCGCCGTAACGAAGAGGAGCAGGTCGGAAATCTCAAGGGAGTAATGCGCGATTACCTGAAGGTCAACGTGAACCTTGATTCGCCCCTCTCACAAAACTGGCCGCACAATACGCGCGTCGGTCGGAGTTAATTGAAGAGCAAACAGCATTCAGCTTTGCGTCCTCCTGACCTGAGGATTCTTAGAGCTAAACGCTGACTGCTGATTGCTGAAAGCTGACCGCTTTTATTTATGGCTGTAGCGGCACCAAGATCACCTGCGACACCTACTACGAAGAGCCTGCCTGTGGCTGCGAAGCGGCGGGAGGAATCGAATGTGGAATGGTGGGTTGAGCCTATCAAGTGGGTCGCGCTGGTGGTCTTTTTGTCCGTGCCCATGTTCGCGCACCTTCCTGTGATGCAGCCCTTTGCGGGGCGCGTCGTCTGGACTGTGGTGGTGGCGTCGCTGCCGCTCTTTATAGTTTTAATCGGCTATCATCGCTGGCGCAGGCTTTGCCCTTTGGCTTTCTTCGCGCAGATTCCGGTGCGCCTTCGTCGGCCCGGTGTGAAGAAGGCTTCCGCTTGGCTTGAGGCCAACTACTATTACGTGGCGTTCACAATCTTCTTCGTCTCGCTCTGGCTGAGGTTGATTGCGACGAACGGCGACGGCCACGCCATAGCTGCCTTCTTCGTGCTGATTGCTCTGGCGGCGCTCATCTTCGGCGCGTTCTACACCGGCAAGACCTGGTGCAACTACATCTGCCCGCTCTCCTTCATCGAAAAGATTTACACGGAGCCGCACGGGCTAAGGGAAACGCCCAACTCTCAGTGCGCCAAGTGCACGGCCTGTAAAAAGCTTTGCCCGGACATCAACGAAGAGAACGGCTACTGGAAAGAGATTCAGTCCAATCCTAAGAGGTTCGTCTACTTCGCTTTTCCTGGCGTGGTCTTCGGCTTCTACTTCTATTACTTCCTGCAATCCGGCACCTGGAGTTACTACTTCGGCACGCCTCAAGGCGTCCGTTGGGTGAACCAGCCGAAGGTGATTCACTGGGCGTTCATGCCCGGGTACGATGCAGAGACGGCTGGCTTTTTCTTTCTGCCAGTTGTCCCACGCGCCGCAGCCTCGATTCTGACTCTGGCCGCCTGCGCGCTTGCCAGCTACTTTCTGCTCAGGCTGGCGGAAAGATTCATAGGCCCGTGGCTCAAGCGCCGTGATGTCGAGACGGATGACGCGCGCGTGCGTCACGTTATGTTTTCGATTGCGGCCTTTCTGGCCTTCGTCACCTTCTACACTTTCGCCGGAGCGCCCACGCTCTGGAAAGCGCCCTGGGTAGTGCCGCAGCTTTTCATCATCACAGTGGTTCTGACGGCGACGCTCTTCCTGGCCCGTCGACTGCGCCGCACGCAGAAGACCTTTGCCGAAGAGACGCTCGCCAAGAACATCATCAAGCGTTGGGAGTGGACGGACATCACTCCGCCGAGGGATTTGCACGAAGCCTTTCTCATTCACACCATACGCACGCGCGAGACGGCCAAGGGCAGCGCGCAGGTGTTGGAGATATACAAGGACGCCGTGCGCGAGACTCTCGCCAACGGTTTTGTGACGCGCGAAGAGGTTCAACTGCTGGAGTCACTACGAAACCAGTTGCAGATAAAGAAGTCGGATCACGACAAGGTGATGGAGGCTCTGGCCGAAGAAGAGCGAGCACTGCTTTCAGACCCCTCGAAGCAGATTTCAGCAGAGAAGCGCTTGCAGCTTGAAACCTACGAGCACGCGCTCAGAAACTATCTCGAAGGCGTGTTCGCGTCCGAGAGCGCGCCCGACGACCGGCTGATTACACAGCTTCGCTCGGAGTATCGCGTCACCAGAGACGAGCACGCGGCGGTGCTTGACGACATACTTGGCGGCGCGCAAGGCATAGCCGCGCGGCTTGCCGAAGAGATTAGCTCAATCGAGCGCGCGGCCAAGACCATACAGGTGCTTGAGCTTCAGCCTTCGCCCACGCACGATTTTCTGGCAGAGCTTCTGCGCCGCCGTCGCACGCGCGCCACTGACCGATTGATGCGCGGCCTGAGCTTTACGCTCAAGGAGGAAGAGGAACAGACGGTGCGACAGGCGCTTTTAAGCTCGGACGATCTTGCGCGACAGGGCGTCATAGAATCTCTGCGCTCGACGGTCGTGCCCGTGATAGCCGAACGCCTCGCCACTGCCTACAGAGAGACTTCCGCGCAGGAAGCATCGCTGCCCACGCTGACGGAGATGCTGATTGCGCGCACGGCCAGCCTTGACCCGTACGTGCGCGCCGTGGCCCTCTACGCTCTGGGCGATCGCGGCGCAGCCAATGCTGAACTGCTTGAGCGTATGAGCCGCGACGAGCACGAGGTCGTGCGCGAGACGGCGCAGCACTTGACCACTCGCGCCGGAAGCGCAGAAAAGGAAAGCCCTGCTCACGCAGGGTTGATTACGATTGAGAAGATGATAGCGCTCAGGTCTGCTCCAATCTTCTCTACCATCGCGCCGGAAGGACTGGCGGAGCTTGCGCGTGCCTGCCGCGAAGACGAGTACGCGCCGGGCGAGGCGCTCTGCCTGGAAGGCGAGCCGGGCAACGAGGTCTTCATACTGCTGGCGGGCGACGTGGAGGTCTGGAAACAACTTAAGGAGGGCGAGCGAATGGTTGCTATTGAGAGAGCCGTCACCTTCATAGGCGAGATGGCGGTGCTTGACCCAGCGCCGCGCTCAGCCACGCTCCGGGCCGGAGCAACCGCCGTGCGCGTCCTGCGCCTTGACGGCAACGCCTTCCGCACAGCGCTCAACATAGACCCAACCATAGCATCAAGCGTCATACGCACCCTCGCGCAAAGATTAAGACAGAAGAAAGAGTAGATAGCGGATAGAAGAAAGAGGTTTTTATCTATTCACTATTTACTCGCCGCTTTGCCTTTCGAATGCTTCTCTGTATTTGTCCGGGGTGGGAGTGGCGCGGCGTGTGTCCATGTTCATGGCGACATGAATGTTGGTGGCGCGGGCGCAGAGCGCGTGGTCGGAGACGCGTGAGGCTCTGTATTCAAAGACCGCAGAGCTTGTGCCAATCTTTGAGACGGAAACGGTAATCTCAACTTCGTCGCCGTAAACCAGGGGCACGAAGAACTCGGCTTCGGACTTGACGGTCGGAAACCCAAGCCGCTCGTCGGCTATCAACCTGTCGTAGCTTATTCCGCAGCACTCAGCGAAGAACTCTTCCAGCGCGATGTGAAAGTAATGAAAGATGACTGGGTAATAGACCAGCCCCGCAGGGTCTGCGTCGCCAAAGCGCACCTTAAGGCGTGTAGAAAAAGGCATGAGTGCTGAATGATGAGTAAGAAGCTTTTCACTCATTACTCATGACTGTTTTAATTGTTTTCGGTCAATCTTGCCGCGATCATTCTTCGGCAGCGCGGGAACGAACTCAATCCAGCGCGGGTACTTGTAGAGCGCCATGCGTGATTTGGCGAACTCTTTTATTCCCTGCGCCATCTCTTCGCCCCCTGTGAATCCTGCGCGAAGCACTATGAAGGCTTTCGGCTTCACAAGGCGGTCGCCCGCGTCGTGTCCTATGACGGCGCATTCCTGCACGGCTTCGTGTTGCAGCAAACAGTTTTCAATCTCTGCGGGCGCTACGAAGACGCCTGAGACCTTGAGCATGTCGTCCGTGCGCCCGTGATACCAGTAGTAACCCTCTTCGTCAACATGGAACTGGTCGCCCGTAGTGCACCAGTCGCCGGCGAAAGTCTCTTTCGATTTCTCGTGCGCGTTCCAGTAACAGAGCGCCGCAGAGTCTCCTTTGATGCGGAGCGTTCCCATCTCGCCCGTTGGAACTTCGCGCCCTTCAGCGTCAACGATGCGCGCCTCGTACCCTTCAACGACCCGCCCCAAACTTCCGGGCTTAACGTCGCCCGGACGGTTGGTGATGTATATATGAAACATCTCTGCGGAGCCTATGCCGTCGCAGATTTCAACATGGAAGCGCTCCATCCAGCGCGTGTAAAGCTCTACGGGCAGCGCTTCGCCCGCCGAATAGCAGAAGCGCAGAGACGACAAATCCCTACGGCTCGCGCCTTCCATATTCAGCATGCCGTTTATCATGGTCGGAACCGTCGTCAGAATCGTGGGGCGATAACGTTCTATAACTTCGAACATCTTCTCGGGCGTGGAGCGTTCGGAGAAGAGAGCGGTCGCGCCGCCCACGGCGAAGGGGAAGAGCAGGTTCGTGCCCGTAGCGTAACCGAAGAAGAGCTTCGGCACCGAAACCGTCAAATCGTTTTCGCCGACCCGCATGGTGCGCTTGGCGAAGACTTCGGTGTTGAAGGGAAGGTCGTGCTGAAGATGCACAGCGCCCTTCGGGTGCCCCGTTGAGCCGGAGGTGAAGAGCCAGATGGCTATGTCGTCGCGGTGCGTGTCTGCCGGAGTCAATTCGTCCGGCTGCGCCAGCACCGCCTGCTTGAAAGGAACAAAGCGGCCATACTCGTCCCCGACCACTAAAACATTGCGTAGATATTTTGCTCCACGACTCGCCTCTTCAAACGTCTCAAGGAGCGATTCGTCTATGACGGCCACGCGAGCGCGCGTGTAATCCAGATAGTACCTGTAATCGTCCGCAGGCAGGAGCGGGTTGACCATAGTGATGACCGCGCCCACACGGTTTGCCCCGAACCAAGTCCACACGAACTCAGGACAATCGGGCAGCGCAATCAACACGCGGTCTTCCACGTTTGCTCCGAACTCCCTCAGCGCGTGCCCCGCGCCGTTCGACATGCGCGCCACCTCGCCGTAGGTCTGCGTCTCTTCACGATAATAAAGACAGACCTTATTCTCTCGCCCCTCCTCCAGATTGTGATAGAGGAAGTAATCCGACATGTTGAACTTTTCAGGAAACTCTATCTTCATCGTTCGAGGAGTGATAAGCCCAAGCCGTCATCTATGATTTGCCCGCGAAGGGACAGCCGCCCTCGCCGTGCTTTGTGTCAAGGTAGGTGCGGGCTTCCCATAGCTCAGGGAAAAATTTGCTGTCTAGAGTGGTGCGGAGATAGCCCACGCCTTCGGAGCCGCCCGTGCCTTTCTTGGTGCCGACCATTCGCTCTACCATCTTGACGTGATGCGAGCGCCAGAGCGCGAAAAGCTCGTCGTGCTCAATCAGGCTTTCCGCCAGTTGAAACTCTTCGTAGCGCGTCTCGAAATGCGTGATGATTTCCAGCACGGCCTGCGTGCGTTTCCCGTAAAGGCGGCGGCGCTCTGCTTCCATGAGCGCCTCGTCATCCGCCGGAGCATCAAGCCCGCGACGGCGAAGATAAGCGAAGAAGGCATCGCTTAATGACGGAGAGCCTAGACGCTTCTCAAGTCGGCAGAAAGCGAACTCGTCGTCGCGGAAATTTTGCAGGATGCCTTTATCCTTCAAGCCCGAAGAGAACTCTATCTCGCGGAACTGCATGGACTGAAAACCGCTCGCTGGGTTCAACTGGTCGCGGAAGCCCAGGAAGTTAATCGGCGTCATGGTCTCCAGAATGTGAATCTGATTGACCAGCACCTTCTCGATTTCCGCCACTCGACGGAGCGAGCGCGCCGCAGCAACGCCTCTGTCTTCATTCATCTGATTGATGGCTGCGTCAATCTCGTGAAGAATCTGCTTGAACCAAAGCTCATAGGTCTGGTGAATCGTGATGAACAGTAGCTCGTCATGATGCACAGGCTCGGACAAACAATCCTGAAGCCCTATCAAATCCGACACCCGCAGGTACTTGTTATAAGAAAGCGGGGCGTTGTCGCCGTATTTATTCATATTTTCAAAATGCCGCGCCTGCCGTTTCGTGTTCAGCGTAGGCGCGTGTGTCCACGATTGAGCGCATCTCTCGTATGACGAGGTCAAGCTCTTCGTCCTTTGTATAAAAGTGCGGCGAGATGCGGACGCCTGCGCCGGGGCGGTAATCTACTATGAACTCGCGGCGTATTAATTCTTTGGTGACGGATGCCGCGTGGTCTACTGCGACTGTGATTGTGCCGCCGCGCTCGTTCGGGTTCCTGGGGCTGATGACGCGAAAGCCCGCGTCCTCGGCCATCTCTATGAGCCGCGTGGTTTGTCGGATGCTCTTGGCGCGAATCCGCTCGACGCCGATTTCGTTGATGATGCGGTAGCCGCTCCTGGCAGCATAGAGCGCGGGGATAGACGGCGAGCCGTGAAGAAAGCGTGTGATGTTCGGAGCATAGCGAATCGCTCCGCCCTCGAAAGCGAACGGCGCTTCGTGCGCCATCCAGCCAGTAGTCCTCGGCTCAAGTTTCCTTTGCAGGTCAGGGCGAACATAAAGATAGCCCGCGCCAGGGCCGCCGCAGAGCCACTTGACGGAGCCTCCGACGGCGAAGTCCACGTTCAATTCCCTGACGCTGAAGGGAACCGTGCCCGCGCTCTGATACGCGTCCAGCACGACCATCGCGCCGACCTCGTGCGCGCGCTCGATGATTGCGCGAACGTCCTGCAAGTACGCGCTCTTGAAAAGCACGTGCGAGATGGGAACCAGAAGCGTCTCTTCGTCTATGGCCTCCATGTATCGCTCAAGCGGCACCGTGATGCCGTCGTCGGACTTGACCGTCTCTATGCGAAGGCGGCCCTCGCGCGCGTGCGCTTCGTAGACGTACATGACGGAAGGGAAGTTCAGTTCCGAGTAGACTATCTTGTTTCGTGGCGGCTGTGGGTCAAAGCAGGAGAGTATGAGCGACTGGCAGATGGAGACGTTCTGGTGCATGACCACCTGGCCCGGGTCTGCGCCTATGATGCGCGCGACTTCGTCACCGATTGAGACGGGCATGTCCCACCAGCCCTCGGCCCAGGCGCGCACTCCGCGCGTAGCCCACGTCTCGGCGTAATCGTGCATGGAGTCGTAGACTTCCCTGGGCATTGCGCCCAAGCTATGCGAGATTAAATAAACGGTCTTGTCCAGAATTGGAAATCGCTCGCGCCATTTCAGAAGCTCGTCAGTCACAGAAAACCCTCTCCCTCTCCGCTTTACGACACTATATTCAACCGGACGCTCGGAAGTCCACCTGAGAAGCTTCTGCTTTAATAAGCTGTTTGGCTATAGGCTGTGCTTACTCGAAGACGCGCCTTAATGAGTCTGAGGACTTGTGCAATGAGGCTGTCGAGATATCCTACTTCTATCTGTGATGTGCTTGAAAATTGTCGGGCCTGACTTTAAAAGGCCACAAGCCGTTGGATACGTTCCTGGCGTACGGGATTATTTGGATCAACCGTGTTCCGTACAGCCACGTTTTTGGACTGGTCTCCATACATGGTCAGGTATATCTTTTCGGCCTCGCTCAGATTTTGCTTGGATTCCGCCAGATTTTTTTGTTTGGCATCAACATTCGAGATGCCTTGAAGCGCGACGGTCTGCCCTAGTTTGTTGTCCGATTTATTATAGGCCTCCAGCGCCCTTGTATAGGAGTTGCGCGCCTCGTCAATCTTCGTCTTCTTGTTCTGCGGCGGTTCTTTGGCGCTGGCGAGGCTTGCCAAGTCTCCTAGAACGATATTTATTTGGGCGACTCCGTTCTGGTTGTTCATATTTTGATATATCAGTAGCGCATCGTTGTAATGCTGAGATGCCGCCTCGAAGTCTTCTGTCGTGCGTGATAGATCCCCCAGGCTCTTATGTACCTCAGCCTGACCTATTTGATTCCCGACTTTTTTATAAAAACCGAGCGCGGTCTCGTAGCGGCCTCTCGCGCTATCATGTTTGCCTGCTTTAACGTCTAGGTCTCCAATGTCCTTTAACGTGTCCGCCTGTCCGTCCAGGTTTTGTATGCTCTTGTAAATATTTAAAGCAGTCTCATAGTTCTTTTGGGCAGCCTCCGCGCTCAGTGCGCTGTCCAACTCCCCGAGCAGGTTGTAAATTTCCGCTTGACCGTTTTGTTCCTTTATCTTCTCATAAAGCTCCAGCGCCTGTTTAAAGTATTGTTTGGCTATCCCTTCATTAATCTTATCTTCCTTGACCTGCACGCTCCCCAATTCTCCCAACCCGCGATAAGCGTCAGCCTGCCCGCCCAAATCTCCGATGAACTGGTACAGGCCTAACGCCTGTTGATAATCGGTATCTGCTTCGTCCAGCTTGTTCAGGTAGCGTTCCAAATCTCCGAGCCCCCTGTAGACATCGCCCTGCCCTTCAGTGCTTCCACGCCGTTTGTAGATTGCCAGTGCGCGATTGTAATAATCGAGTGCCTGCGTCGTGTTCCCGACCCTGCCTTCTAAATCGCCCAGGCCCGCGAGCGTGTCAGCTTCTCCCAGTTCATTTTCTATCAGTTCATCTATGTCTGCCCCTCCCAGTTGATTCTTTACCTCCTGAGCCAGCTTGAGAGCTTTATTGTAGTTTTCGCGTGCCTTAACGCCATCTCGCTTCAATTCTAGGTCTGCCAGCCCTCTATAGGCCTGCGCCTGCCCGCGCTTATTTCCCAGTTTCTCATAAATTGCCAACGCCGCTTTGAAATGCTCTGATGCTAGTGGGATATTGCCGGAGAATCGCTCCACGTCACCCAATCTTGAGCGAACATGCCCCAGCGCACTTTGATCCTTAAGTCTTTCGGCAACTCCGAGGCCTTCGTTGAGGAAGTTGCGGGCCTCGGTATATTCACTCGTTAAATACTTAAGCTCACTCATTTCTCGCAAACACGCCAGTTGCTCTACGAGTAGGTCGTTCTCTTTGGCTAAATTGTATGCTTCCTGGTATTTCGCAAAGCTACCATTGTAATTGTTATCCTTTTTTATCAACGCGGCAGTTGTCATCAACTGCCGGATTTGTCGCGGAACCTTTGTATAAGTAAAGTAGCACCAGGACGACCAGCCGACGAAGAGCGCGATCACAATGGTGACTATCCACCACCTGGGTATTATGCTAATGAGGATGAATCCAATGGCTAA
The DNA here is from genome assembly GCA_014534425.1 of Pyrinomonadaceae bacterium. GTDB lineage: Bacteria > Acidobacteriota > Blastocatellia > Pyrinomonadales > Pyrinomonadaceae > JACVRN01. The sequence goes on along the minus strand of JACVRN010000019.1, from coordinate 577 downwards.
TAAAACGAAGAGGCCCGGCCAGATTAATTGTACGGTGGGAATCTTATTGTGCGGAATAAGAAAGAGACCGCCAGCGATAATAAGCAGCACGAGCACGGTAATCGTCTGGCCCTTAGTCAGTGATGATCCGATTAGAGATCCAAGCTTTTCCAGTAAAGTTTTAAGTATGTCAATCATGAATTAACCTCCAATGGATGAGGATATGATGCTTAAAGCTTTAAGCCACGTACCGACTCACACAGAGATTGCGGGCTTGCAAGACCTAAGAATAAAACAGCAACGAGAGTTAAAGCGCTTCCATTTACAACTTCAAGAAATGGATTTTATAGCGGTGATCAGGTGTATAAATTCAAATCGGGCGTCAGCAATGCGCCGACAGGTAGAATGTGAAAGGATGAAGCGCTTACCGGGCTAACGGCTGAAACTTTATCTTCATAGGCACACGATGTCAAGATTGCCATGCTAGGACAAATCTAAGTCGAAAATCGGATGAGTTGAGATTCAGTGCCACAGTCGCGGAGAAAAGAGCTTAACTCTCTCAGCACCCGTGCGCGTCTCTCTCTCTGCGCCTCTGCGG
>JACVRN010000098.1 GCA_014534425.1 Pyrinomonadaceae bacterium | reverse complement strand
ATGGCAACCTACAGAGACCCTGTACGCGTGTTCGCTCCGTTGGAAGTCATCGAGCGCCTGCTGGAGATTCGTGCCGAAGCAGGTTTCTCTCCTGCTGTCTATCTGCTTACGCCCGATGATTTGGCGGCGTGCCTTGATGCTTACGGCTTCGACGTTTTTGCGTTCGAGGAAGTCGAGAGCGAGTTTCATTTCGGAAACTATCGCGCGCCACTCGCGCCGGGTGGCAGTCATGCCCACAATTCAGTGACGGCGCACTAAGTAAGGTAAAAAGTAAAAAGGCAAAAGTCAAAAGTTAAGAGACGATTTTTCCTCTAACTTTTGACTTTTGCCTTTTCTGCTTCTGCCTCAACTCAAAGCGCCTTGATGATGAAGAAAGTGATGTCGTCGTCAGCGCCACGGCCTCCTGTCCAATCAATCACGTCCCTGTGAAGATGCGAAATCATCTCTCTGGCGCTCAGGCCCTGCGCTTCGAGCGCGGCACGCGCAAGGCGGTCTCGCCCGTACTCTTCTCCATCCGAGTTGGCGGCCTCCGTCACGCCGTCCGTGTAGAGCACAATCACCTGCCCCGGCTCAATAGCGACGTAATACTCGTAATAGCGCGTGTCCCTGAACATGCCAAGGGGCAGCCCGCCGCGCTCTATAAAGCGAGTGCTGCCGTCCTTGTCCAGGACGAGCGGAGGATTATGCCCCGCATTCGTGTAGGCGAGCGTCTTATTCGAAGCATCCAGCACGCCGTAGAAGGCCGTCACAAACTGGTTGCGCTCGATTGATTCCCACAGCAGGTAGTTCACCTTTGCCATGGAGATGTGCGGCGCGTAGCCTATGTGAATCGCCGCGCGAAGGCTGGCGCGCAGGAAAGCCATCAGCAGAGCCGCAGGGACTCCCTTGCCCGAAACGTCGGCAATGACCATGCCTATCTGGTCGTCGTAGATGCGAACCCAGTCATAGTAATCGCCCGAAACTTCTTCGGTCGGAAAGTTGTAAGCCGAAATGTCGAAGCCTTCAATATTCGGGTCGGCGGGCGGCAGCAGTTCCAGTTGAACCTGTCGCGCGACCTCAAGCTGGCCTTCGAGCCGCTTCTTCTCTACAAGCTGCTCGTGCAGCATCACCTTCTCTATGATGATGGCAACCTGCGATGCCAGTAGCATCAGGACTTGCAGGTCGTCGGGCGTGTAAGCGTTTACATGATCGCTCTCAAGGTCGAAGACGCCAATCACCTCGTCGTTGGAGATGATGGGCGCGACCATCTCCGAGCGTGTTTCTTCACGCGCGTTAACGTATCGCGGGTCGTTCTTCACGTCCGGCGAAATCACAGGCTCGCCCGTAGTTGCTACGAAGCCTATGATGCCTTCGCCCATCTTCAGACGAAGCTCCACCAGGTCTTCTATGTCGTAGCCTCTGACTGCTTCGGCGCGGTAAACGGCCCCTTGAGTCGAAACAGACTCGCCTTCGGTTGATTCCTTGTGGCCCTGTATGATGTAGATGCCCGCCGCATCGTAAGGCAGGAGCGTGCCCAGCGTCTCCATCACAAGGTTGATGACTTCCTGTAGGTCTAGCGAGCGACTGATTTTCTTGGTGATGTCCAGAAGCAGGCGCAGCTTATCCGTCACAGACAGTTGCCTGTGAAGTGCGCTCGCTTCTTTTAACTGTTCGCTCATCGTGGTCGCTCGACTCAAAATGAGGATTATGAAGGATGCGAACTGAATCCGCAATCCATCTATTTCAGCCGGGCCGGTTTTTTATTGACGCGTCTTCGGTTTCGGGTATATCCTTCGCGCAGTTTTCGTCTTTAGCTTGCGCGCGTAATCTTAATAGTTAGCGATGGCTCTTGTTATCGTTAACCTCACTTCAACTTTCTAACCTGCTCTGTATTGTTTCCGAAGTTTTATTCCGGCAACAGGCTTCTCGTCATTACTGGATTTTACTATCCGGCCCAGAGGGCAAAGATAGGCTTGGGAGGTGAGCAATGCCACTCTTAACACAGTTCGATACGCCCGGCAGCCTGAGAGATTTTCCGGCAGGCTCGGCCTTTTACGGAAGGTGGCACGATGTCATTAACGGCATGTTGGGCGCTACGCCGACGCCAGGCTCCGGTGGCGTAGGTGAATTGTATAACCCGCACGTCACGAACGTGAACGTGGTAGGCGAGAGGCTCTTGGTCTGGATGGGTTTCCCGCGCGGGCTGCTGCTTGCGAACCGGGATAATCGCCAGCAAGCGTTCGAGCTTGGTGATAAACGCAGCGCTACGGAGAGGAATACGCAGGTCGAGTACCTGGAATGGCAGATGACGAAAGAGGGCGGCAAGATTAAGAAGGTGACGTTCGTCACGGAGACGCCGGAGTACTGGCAGACGATGTTCACCTTTGACCGTAACCGCGTACTGAGCCTCTACCGCGAGCTTGTCAATCCGTCAATCACCATGGCGGACATAACAGACGCGGGCGGCTCATATAATCCCCTGAACGCTTGGAACACCACAAAGGGAATCGTTCACTACATAGTAGTAAGCCCCGCGAACACGCTCAGCGCTGCAATCGGACTTGCCAAAGACAGCGTCACGCTCGGAAGAGCAACGCACGCTCAGGATAACTATGAGTTGTCGCCGGGCGCGCAAACGTCCGCAGACCCTAGGGTGCAGACGGACGTAAACATGCTCGCGCGGAAAGGACTGTCGGTCACGGGGCGAGAGCCAATCGGTCTTTACATGGTCGCCTGGGACGATACCGGGTGGACTAAGCCGGACGGGTCTCCGGTCGGGAACTACTGGCGAATTCCCAGGGGCAGGCCCGGGGCCGCGCTCCGCCTTGAGTACGAAGTGCCCGCGAGCGAAGGTTTCTTCGTCAGCGACATACGCATAGGAGGCAGGCCCATCACGCACGGAGGCCACCTGGCCGAACACGTCACCGTCATGCTCGGAGGAATCGCAGGCACACGCGCCGCCTGAGCCGCTTCCGTTTCTGACGAAGCCCGCAAAAGTAGTCTGGAAAGGATATTGCCATGCCATCAAGACGCAAAGACGGTAAGGACTTGAAGCAGAAAGTCGCAAAGGCGCTAGAAAATCTGTGGAAGGCTGAAGGCGACGTAGCGCGACAGGAACGATTCTCTGCGACGGGAGCGAATTTCGGCCCGCAGTTCGCGGCGAAGGGAGTCGCGCCGAAGGACATGGCCGTGCGCGCAGAAGAGGGAGAAGTCGCGGCAGACGGCGAGCCTGTTTTTGAAGAAGCCGTAAGAAAGGACGTGCAGGGCAATATCATTCCGGGCTTCAATAAAGACTACCAGCATTTCCTTTTCTACCGCATTGGCACCGTGAAGTTCACGAAAAAGTGGCTTCAATGGATTGCGCCTCTCATCTCTTCCATGGACGAGGTGCTGGCGTTCAATCGCATGTACAGGTCTTTGCGCTTCCGTCTAGGCTCAAAGGATGTTCCCATCAAGGCCACCTGGGTCAACATAGCCTTCTCCTGCGAAGCCATAGCGGCTCTGACTTCAAAGAAGGACTGCCTGGCTTTCGGTGATGAGAGTTTCCGGCAGGGACTCGCCGCGCGTTCCGAGTATCTGGGCGACCCTACGGATAGAAGGGCCGCAGGCAATAAGCGTAACTGGGTCATAGGCGGGCCTAAGAACGAGGCCGACATTCTGGTCATCGTTGCGAGCGACGACGCGAAACTTTTGCGCGACGCCCTGAATGTGATTAAGGAAAAGGCTGAGGAGCACAGGTTGAGGCTTCTGTTCGAGCAGGCGGGCGAGACTTTACCGGCTCCTCTGAGGGGGCACGAGCATTTCGGCTTCAAAGATGGAATCTCGCAGCCGGGCGTGCGCGGTCGCGTCTCCGCAATCGCGGACGATTACATCACGCCCAGATACATACAGCCCACAGACCCGCGCTCGCGCCTCTTCGCCAAGCCAGGCCAGTTGCTAGTATGGCCCGGGCAGTTCCTTTTAGGCATGCAGCGACAGAACCCTGAAAATCTTTTCACGCCTGCCGCCGCCGCATCGAATTTTCCTAAGTGGGCCGCGAGCGGCTCGTTCCTGGTTTGCAGGCGCTTGCAACAGGACGTTAAAGCCTTCTGGGAATTCGTGGTGGCTACGGCCACAAGCCTGGGAGTCCCCGCACAGAAGTTTGCCTCCATGCTTGTGGGGCGCTGGCCTAGCGGCGCGCCTGTTGCAAGAACTCCAAACGCAGATGTTCCCGCGCTCGGCGCAGACGACCTTGCCAGCAACCATTTCCTCTTCGACGACGACACGCGCCCTTCAAACTTAATTCCCATCTCAGGCTATCCGGGCGACACCTACAGCCAGGCGCGTGCCGACATGCTCGGCCTTGTCTGCCCGCACTTCGCGCACGTACGCAAGGTCAACCCGCGAGACAGCACGACGGATTTGGGGAAGGTGGCAGACAGCCTTATACGTATGATACTCAGGCGCGGCATTCCTTTCGGGCCTGCCGTTGCGGGCGTGAAGGATCCTTCTGCGAGCCTCTGGAAGAAGGAGCGAGGGCTGATGTTCGTCAGCTATCAAAGCTCAATCGAGGATCAATTCGAATTCATCACGCGGCGCTGGTCGAACTCCGTGGCGCAGCCGAACGTAGGAGGTCACGACCCCATCATAGGCCAGGAGGGCAGCCAGGGCAGCCGCGAGCGCTTTATTGATTTCCCCGCCGGAGGAAAGAGCGTGCGCGTTACTATCAAGACGGAATGGGTGATACCCACGGGCGGAGGCTATTTCTTCTCGCCTCCGATTGGCGCGATTGCGGGCGTTCTTGGAAGCTGATCTCTTAAAAGCCCTGCTCTTCCAGCGCCGCTTCGGTCAGGAGCTTGAATTCGAGCGCCGCCGCAGGATGATGTTGAAAGAACTCGTTGACATCGCTCGGAAGCTCAAGTTGGAAGAGCCGCATTCCGCGCGCACTGAACATCTCCTGATAGCGTGCTGCCGCGCGTTCGCCTGCGGCGTCCGGGTCAAGCGCTGCCACCACCTTAAAACGTCCCAAGGGCGCAAGCCATTCCTCTTTCATCCCGCCCGCGCCCACAAGGCCGACAGCCGCGAAGCCGTGCGTCAGAAGCGTCAGCGTATCCGTGAAGCCTTCGACCAGATAAACCACCTCGCTGCTGTTCAAGTCCTCCAGCAAGTCCACGTTGTAAAGCGACGGCACGCTCCCACGCATGTTGTGCCAGCGAGGCTCCACGCCGGATGCTGTCGTGCGTGCCTGAAGATAAACGGCGCGACCCTCTACATAGAACGGGAAAAGAAGACGGTGGCGATAAAAGGTCAGGTGCGCCTGCCGGTTAAAGAGTCCGCTTCGCTGTAGCTCATCCAGTGGAAACTCTTCCATCATACGGCGCATCACGCGGCGATAAGCGCGGCGCGGAAAATAAGTGACGCCCACCCGGCGCGTGCTTCTTTCATCAATCCCACGCCGCGCCAGATAATTTCTCCCCTCGGATTGATCCTCTCTGCGGCAGGCCCCTAAAAAAGCCTCGCAGATGGCGGAGAGCCTGTCTGCGGCGAGCGGCTCGTACTGATTGTCCGCAGCCTCCTCCGCATCCGGCGCTGTGCTCCTGATGAGAGATGATTCCGTCTGCTTCTGTGTCAGCCCCAACTCGCTCGCAATCTCATTGACGGCCTGGACGAAGCCCACCGAATGCATCAACTCATAAAAGCGAATGCAGTCGCCGCCTTCATCCCGCGAGAAGCAATGAAAGAGACCTCGCTCAAGGTCAACCGAAAGGCTTGGGTTTCCCCTGCCGCTATGCGCGTGATGAGGGATTGGGCAGAGCGATTGAAGACGATTCGAGGAGATGCGCGCGTGCGTCTGACAGTAGCGAGTGTAGAACGAGCGATAATCAATACACGCCTTTATCTGCTCGCTCAAACGGCGCAAACGCCCTACATCTCTCTCATTTCGCTCCATGCGAAAAGCAAGTCGGAAGCCAGAATGAAGATTGATGAATTAAAGAGGATTGATTCATTGAATCAATGAACCGATGAAGCAATGAATCAATTTCTTCTGCCTTCTGCATTTCCCCTGTAGCCGTTCTGCTGAGCGTAGCGCCTCTGAATCTCTTCAGGGTGCTGCGCCTTGTAGTCTTGCCAGAGGCGCGAGACCTTCATGCGGTATTCCACAAGGTCACGGCTCACGTTGAAGTGCTGCGCTATCTCTTTCGATGTCTTTCCCTGGAAGACGAAACGACGCAGCGCTGTGAAAGGAACCAAGGACGCCGCGCCGACGGCATAAGCCGCCTCTTCATCATCGTCATTGTAATCGCGCGAAGCCATCTTGCCATGCTTGTCCTGCGCGACGATTGCCAGCCGGTTGGCCTTGTGTCCTAGAAAGACGTGGCAGACCTCTTCCATCAAGGTAGCGTTGTTGCGCTGCGCCCCGTGCGTGGGGTTCAAGATGACCAGCCGCCAGCCGTTCGGCAGTGGACGCGACGCCGTCCCACCCGACCAAGCGTTCGAGCCTTGGCCCAGAAGATGCGCCCGCGCCTCTTCGGACAGACCCATGATCATATTGAAATCTACGACCATCAGCTTTGCATAATTCGCCAGCGCGAACGGGTCAAGCGGCTCGTCATCACTGGAAAGCCCCGCGAAGTCGCGCAAGCCCTGAGCGCGCAACTCGTAAAAGCGCCCTTTCTGTGTCGGAGGCAATACCTTGTCGTCCACGTACACGATTATAACCTCTGGCGCGCGGCGTTTCACTTACAAAGCGCTGGCTAACAGCAAAAGGCGTCCGAACCCTGTGGGGCCGAACGCCTGATAAGCTTTAAACTTTGTCCGTCTTACTTCCGGCGCTTGCTGCGCGGGTCTTCGCCGGGACGGCTGAACTGTGCGTAGGCTACGCGGAACAGTTCCGCGAGCGCGTGTGCCGTTTCGGGCGTCAGATTACGGTCGGCTCTCAGGTGCGCCTCCACAATCTCCGGCATGCTCTCCTGCGGGAAGTAGACGACCGCTTTGGCCTCGTCCGCTCCGCCCTCCCGCCCGCCCATGATGCGCTCCATAGGCACGTTGAGCCACGTAGTAAGCCGCGCTATGTTGTCCGCGTCGGGCTTGCCCGTGCCGTTTTCTATGCGCGAAAGCGTGGAAGCTGAAACGCCTGTTTCATCTGCGACATCCCGCAGGCTCAGGCCCTGCTCCTCTCGCTTGCGGCGTATGGCACGCCCCAACTCGACCGTGTTTACCAAGCTCTTTTCCGCCATTTTTGGCCTCCTTTCGGCCATTTCGAGCGCCCCACAGACACCCGTCCGGCCTATTACACCTCCAGAACATATCACAGGAAAATTTTAGATGCAAGACTTTGTTTTATACTTGCAACAAAGAGGGAACCGTGGTACACTGTTTCACGTATGAAACAAAGGATATTTCATACAGTAGCAGAAGGCCGAAAAAGATGAGCGCTAACGAATATATCTGGGAAACATTCGACGGGTTGTTCAAGACCGTGCATCGGCAAACGCGCCGCGTGGAAGAGTTGGAAGCGCGCGTCGCAGAGCTTGAGCGCCGCCTTGATGAAACACGCAAAGAGCAGCCCCCAGCCCTGAGCGAGATGCCCGTGGAGCGCGCAGCCTGAAACCGAAGAGTTTTTATAGAGGAGTGTGAGAGCCATGTCATCGAACGCCGTAGCAACAGACAGAAAAGCCGTCATGCGGGACAAACGCGCGCAAGGCATTGCCGCCATGGGACTGGTGACGCGCGAAAATGATCGTTTTCGCGTGCTGACGCCGACTTTGCGCGGGCGCAAGCAGAGCTACGAAGTTTGGCGCGACGAAACCGGTAAGGTGCGTTGCTCTTGCCTTGAATTTGAAGAGCAGGTCGCAAGTGACCCCTCTTTTCGCTGCGAGCACATCCTCGCAGTCAAGCATTCGCTTCTGGCACGAAACACGGAAGCGGTAACAAAGCAGCCTGCGGCGCAGAAGGCCGAAGAGCCTAAAGCTACGGCGGCTGCCAAGCCCAACACAAACGCGAACGCATCCGAGGAGCAGGAGAGACCGAAAGCGCAGAAAGCTTCGCAAGTCGAGCGCTCCGAACGGGAGCAGAACGAAGCAGTGGAGGCCACTCTCACTGCCGCCACAGAGCAGAAGAGAATCTCCAACGTTCGTTCTCTCGCTGAACACAACGAGATAGAGGAGCAAGAAATGAACAGAAAGAAAGAGATTGCACGCGAAGTGCAGGAAATCGAAATTGAGCAGAACGGACACGAAGCCACGGCTTCCGTCGTTCCCTTCACCAACACCCTGCGCGCCTTGAAACAGCAGGTTGACCCTAACTTTATCAAGACGCGTGAAGGCTGGACTGACCGCCAGGGCAACACGCACATGGTCGAGTACGTAGAGTGGCACACGGTCGCCGACATTCTTGACCGCATCGCGCCGACCTGGCAGCACGCGGTCAGAAACGTCGTTCAGCTTGGCGACATAGCCGTCGTCACAGCCGCCATCACGATTGACGGCGTGACGCGCGAAGGCGTGGGCACGGGCACAGCCGAGAGCGAGATGGGAATTAAGAAGGCCGAGCACGATGCTCTGAAGCGCGCGGCTGTTAAGTTCGGCATCGCACGCGAGCTTTACCAGCGCGAGAGCGAAGTCATAGAGCGACAGGGTTCGGCTTCTCAGCCGGGCCAGATGCCGCGCGACCCGCTCGCCAAGTCTATGGCAGACCTGGTGACGCCGAAGCAGCTCGGAATGATTCGCGCACTGGCGCGCGAGGCTGGCGTTGACCCCGAAGAGGAGTGCCAGTCGGTTCTTCGCTGCAAGACGGACGAGCTGTCGAAGAGAGCCGCAAGCTCCTTCATAGACCACCTGAAGGGTCTACAGCAGGAAGCCGGTGCGATTCGCCGCGCAAGCTAAGCCGTAGCGTATAAGCGTACGAGGAGCGGCGGTCAGAGAGAAAACGGGATTCGCCGCTTCTTTGGTCACCGACCCTCCCCCGCTTTAATGCAAGGAGGTAGTAGGAAATGATGACACAGGAACTTTTGCAGGAAGAGATGAGGCCGCTTTCGCTTGAGCTTGAGTACGCGGACGACGCGGCGGTTGAAAAGCGCGAAGGCGAGACAACTGAGACAGCAACGCGTTCGAAGAAGGATCAGATCATAGCTCTCTATGAGAACGGTGTGACGGACATAGCGCAGATTACACGCAAGGTCGGCGCACGACCTTCTTACGTGGCGCAGGTGCTTCAGAACGCAGGAATTTTGAAAGGTTACTTTGACCTGTACACGACAACGGCGCGCGAGCAGAACATCTATTCGAGGTTCTTCCGCAACGTGCTTTCGTTCAAGACGGTCGAGGCGGCGCGTGAATCGGTTCAGAAGATTGACAGGCTTTACAACTATTTCGAGCGACTCGGCGACCGCGCAGGCCAGCACCAGGCTATGGTTCTAGCTCTGACGGGCAAGAACCGCGCACGCTGGAGCGGAAAAGCAGAAGAGTCGAAGATTTTCAGTGAATGGCTCGCTACACACTAAGAGCCGCGCAAGTTTTAAGAAGGAACACATAAAGCTTTAAACCCTCGCTAAGAAGATCTGAAGAGAACGAACCAGGGACGGGTTTGATAAGGTGAGTTTCAAGTTGATGAAACTCACCTTTTATTTTTGCCGCGTTCCCTGAAGCTCTACCATTTTCAGAAAACCCCTCGCAAAGTTATTCGGCTGATTATTGAACGCAGCCAGGGCGCGCACGCTTTCTTAATCGGAAAAACTTTTCCTTATTTCAAACTTGAAGGAGACAAAACGAAATGCATGAGATGCCAAAGAGCGGAACTTTCTGTTGGAACGAGTTGGCGACCAGAGATTTGGGAGCGGCCAAGAAGTTTTACGCGGAGCTTTTGGGATGGCAGCTTCAGGAATCAACGGCAGCCGGGATGGCTTACAACGAGATAGTAGTGGACGGCGAGCACATAGGCGGCATGTACAACATGACGGCGGAGCAGGGGGACGCGCCTTCACACTGGATGGCTTACGTGGCCGTGGACGACGTGGACGCTAAAGCCAGGCAGGCGTTCGAGCTTGGAGGAAAGGTTTGCGTTCCTCCGACCGACATCCCTAACGTGGGGCGCTTCTGCGTTATCACAGACCCCACGGGCGCGACCATCTCGCTCGTCAAGCTATCGGGCGCGAGAAGCGAATAGGTAAGGAGCGCCCGGTCAACGAAAACTCTTATTGAAGGAGGAAAGATGATGAAGAGCAAACTCTCCCTGATAACGATTCTCTTAATCGCGGCCATTTGCGCGTGCTCATTCTTTGCGGGCGGAAGCAGCGCGTCCGCCGAGCCGCAATCAATCGCCGCGCTGATAATAGCCCGCGAGAAGGCTTCGGTCGACGCGTGGCAACGCAAGGACAAAGCATTCTTCGAAGATTTCCTGTCAGAAGATTCCACCTACTTTTCCATAGAGAACCCTTACCTTGAGACAGACCCGAAAATAAACTTCCTGCCAAAGTTCGAGAAGTACGCTGAGATGTTCAAGTTTAACGACTTTCAGATGTACAACCCGCGCGTGCAGGTCTACGGCGACACGGCGATACTGACTTACAACAGCAGCGTCTCCGTCAGCTTCGGCGGCCAGCCCATCAACTACACGGCGAAGGTCACAAGCGTCTACGTCAAGCAGGGCAACACCTGGCGCGTCGTACACGCCCACGAAACCATGAACCCGGCCAACAAATAAAGCAGTGATGCGTGACAAGTGACGACCAAGAAAAGCCGTCAGCTATCAGCAGTCAGCAAAGCAAGCTCTTCTTCTTGCTGACTGCTGATGGCTGTTTGCTTCTGCTTGTCACTCGTCACTTGTCACTGCTCTTAAGGAGAGTATATGAAAAGGAGAAGGCTTGTGATCTGGATACTGGTGCCCGTGGCCGTCTTGACCAGCATGCTCTTTATCATAGTGGCGGTCGGCCTCTCCATTCCGCGCCAGCATGTGGCGTCGCGCACGCTAAAGACCAATCAGTCGCCGGAAGCGGTGTGGCGCGCGATAACTGATTATGAGGGCCAGCCCGCTTGGCGAAAGGACGTGAAGCGCGTAGAGCGATTGCCCGATAAAGATGGCCGTGAAGTTTGGAGAGAGGTTTACGAGAAGGGTTCTCCGATTACTTTAGAGACGGCAGAATCGGCAGCGCCACGCCGTCTTGTACGCATCATAGCCGACGAGGGCGGCCCTTTCAGTGGTCGCTGGGAATATGACATCAAACCCGACGGCGCAAGTGGCAGCCGTCTCACCATCACAGAGCGCGGCGAAGTTCCCAATCCTCTCTTCCGCTTCGTCTCGCGCTTCCTGATAGGCCACACCTACTTCATGGAGAGATTTCAAAAAGACCTCGCGGCGAAATTCGGTGAAGCGGCTGTCATAGAGTGATATTTAGTTCAAGTTAGATTCAAACGGGATGGACAGGATAAAGAAAGAGTGCTTGCTTCTTTTATTCTGTCCATCCTGTTAATTGTTTTCTTCGAGTAGGCACGCGACCTTTACAGTCTCCGCATGATAAACTCTGGGCACAACGAATCACCGGGGGATATTAGAAATCTATGCCTGCGAAGAACGAGGATTTGCATGGGAATGTGCCGGACATATCTCAGGTCGCGCTGCTGTTGATTGATGTCATCAACGACATGGAGTTTGATACGGGCGAGGAGCTTCTCAAGCACGCTCTGCCTATGGCGCGACGCCTTGCGGATTTAAAACGGCGCGCCAGGGAAGCGGGGATAGCCACCATCTACGTCAACGATAATTTCGGCAGGTGGCAATCGGACTTCAACAAGCTGCTGTCGCATTGCCTCGAAGATGATGTCTGCGGAAAGCCGCTCGCGGAGATTCTCAAACCTGAAGAGGACGACTACTTTGTTTTAAAGCCGAAGCATTCGGGCTTCTTCTCCACCACGCTCGACACGCTGCTCGAATATTTACAGGCGAAGACGCTGATACTGACGGGGCTGACGGGCGACATCTGCGTGCTCTTTACAGCCAACGACGCCTACATGCGCGATTTCAATCTAATCATTCCCTCGGACTGCGTGGCCTCAAGCACAAAGGAGCGCAACGAGCACGCCCTGGAATTGATGGCGCGGGTGCTAAAGGCCGACACGACTCCCTCAACCGAACTGGACTTGGAAGCGTTGAAGCGAAAGGCTACAGAAGAAGGCAAAGACCAGAGCAAGCCGGAGCCGCAAGTGGCGCAGTTCGCCAAAAGAGATTGAGAAGATTCAAACAGGGATAGACAGGATAGAGAGGATAAAAGAAGAAGAATTGTCTTTTCTTTATCCTGCTTATCCTGTCTATCCCTGTTAATTTTTATCTTTGAGCGCGTGCGCGTGCGGCGGCGGATTGGGCAAGTTCGCGTGCGCGCGGCAGAGACTCCATGGCCTTTGCGACCTGCGGATCTTCTATGACCAGCACTTCGTCCGCCGTCACCTTGCCGTAAGCGGCAGTGATGATGTTGTAGCGTAGCTGTTGGTTGATGAACTCGCGGTTGCGCTCAAGGTATTGCGGCGTCATCTTCCACGTTTCATCCTTCGCAACGTATTCCTTAAACGCCTTGAAGAGAGCGTCCGTCACAGGATAATCCGTAGGCTGCAACTTGTGATTGAACTCTATGGCGCGTTGCACCCTGTAAGCATCGAAGCCCTGTACGCGCCCGTTGACAAGCTCGCGCGTGAAGAAGAAGAGCGGGTTAATCAGTCGCGCCTGGCTGGAGCTTACGGTCGCAGGCTTGACCTCAACGTCGGGCGTGATGCCGCCGCCGCCGTACACAGTGCGGCCCGTGTCCGTGCGGCTCGCAGGCCTGGTCTGCTTCTGCTGCTCTTCTTCATTGTCCTGACCTATGGAACCACCGCGCGTGATGTAATCGTAAAAGCCGCCGTTCGAGTAGTCGCGCTGAATCAGTCGGCCCGAAGGCGTGTAGTACTTAGCGGTCGTCAGGGTCAACCCTGCGCCTGACTCCAGGGGAAAGATGCCCTGCACAAGACCTTTGCCGAAGCTCGTCTCGCCAACGATGAGAGCGCGGTCGTGATCCTGCATCGCGCCCGCTACGATTTCCGAAGCCGAAGCGGTGTTGCCGTTAACGAGTATCACAAGGGGCGTCATGTCCGGCTGGTCGTTGTCGGATTCGTAGGCGCGGTCAAGGCGGCGGTCGCGCCCTTTCTGCGAGAGAATCAACTGGCCGCTCTGCAAGAATTTTTCGGCGACGTGAATCGCCTGATCCAGAAACCCGCCCGGATTATTTCGCAGGTCAAGAACCAAGTATTGCATCCCCTTTGTGTGCAGGAAGTCCAGCGCGGCCTGTAGCTCGTCTGTCGTTGTGTAGTTGAAGCCGTGCGTCATGTCTATGTAGCCGACGCCCGGTTTCAAAAGATAAGCGTCCGGGATGGAGGGCTGCGCCACGGCGTCGCGCGTAATCTCAACGGTCTCTGTGCGACCATTTGCTGCGCGCTCCAGAGTGATGTTGACCTGCGAGCCGCGAGGGCCACGAATCTTGTCGCGCACTTCGAGCGAAGTCTTGCCGCGCATGTTGATGCCGTCGACGGCCACTATGCGGTCGCCGAAGCGCAGCCCCGCGCGAGCGGCGGGCGAATCCTCGAAGGTGGAGAGGATGTAGGTGTCGTTCTGCTCGCCCATGCGCTGGTTGCCTATGCTCGCGCCTATGCCGTAGTACTCGGAGCGCTGGTCAGTCCTCAACTCTTCATACTCTTTGCGGTCATAGTAGTTCGAGTGCGGGTCAAGCGTTCTGAGCATTCCTATAATCGAGGACTTGAAGACGGAGTTGTAGTCCAGCTTGTTTCCGTCCACGTAGTTCTCTCGGATAATGCTCAGGGCTTCATTAAAGCTGCTCTCGACAGCAGCCGCCTCCGTGCTGAGGGTGCGCGAGCGCAAGCCTCTGGTGCGTCCAAGAGGCGTGACGGGCGCAGACGAGCGCTCGGAGCCGGTGGTGCGGCCCTGGGTCTGCTGCGCTAGGATTAAAGTTGGAGAAAGAAGTGTAAAGACGAGAAGCGCCACGAGCGCCGAAGACAATCTCTGTTTCACTACGATAAAAACCTCTTGAAAACTGAGTAGAATTAAACCTGGCTGACGGGGGCCGCCGCTCAAGATGCAAAGGGGAAGCACCTGAAACTCTCCCGTGTGCCTCCCTAATAATGCATAGTACACGGATGCAGGCGGCCCAAGCAAGGTTGTCGGAAAAGCAGAGGTTAAAGGGCAGAGGCTAGTCAAAGAAAGATTCTTACAGACCTCTGACCTCTGACTTCTAATCTCTCTCTTTTTCCTTTACAATGGCGCACTTTGTATTGCTATCAGGCGGCAGAGTGACCGGCGTGCTCGTGGAAGCTCTGGCCCTATTCCCCTTGTGGTAAAGAGAATTGAGAGCTTATGGCTACTAAGAAGAGCAACAAATCTAAGAAGTCGAAGGCGGGCGGAAAGCAGAAGGCTAAGGGCGCGGAGACAAGTTCCCTCGAAGACCACCTTCGAAGCGCCGTGCGCGCAGTAGAGGTCGCAGACCTTTTGACCATCCCGTTGACGCATTCAATCGAAAACCTGCTACAGCTAGCCGCGCAATCCCTGAATGCGGACGCGGCCTCTGTCCTGGTGCGCGACGGCGACGAAGGAGGCTTAAAGTTCCTGGTCGCCATAGGCCCCGTCGCGGACAAGCTGATGATGATTAAGATTCCGCCAGGTCGCGGCGTTGTTGGCTTCGTCTTCCAGTCGGGCCAGCCCATGGCCGTTGACGTGTCGCAAGACCCGAACTTTTACCCGGAAGTTGACACGGCCACGGGCTACCGCACGTTGATTACGCTGGCTACGCCTTTGCGCGTGGGCGCAGAAGCCGTGGGCGTCTTACAGTTCGTCAATCGCCCCGGCTGGCAATATCTGGCTGCGGGCACGCCCGCAGAAGCCTTCACGCCCGAAGAGATGGAGAAGGCTGCTTACTACGCGGACGCCATCGCAGCGCTCGTCGACGCGCACGAGACCGCAGGGCTGGTGGAGACCTTGTTCGAGCTTTCAATCAAGAGCGCTACGAGCGGCGGTGAGATTGGCGACGCTGTTCGCAAGTGGCTGGCGGAGGTCAGAACCGCGCCGGAGCATAAAGACTTGATGTCGCTCGCCATCTCTTTGCGCGAAATCGCAAGCCGGGGCGACGCAGAGCGTCAGCTTTGCAGAGAGGTGCTGGAATCTCTGGCACGCTACACGGAACGCGGCGCGCTCAGCACAACCTATACGGGCTTTTAATCTGGCTGGGGAATCAACCGAGGAGAACTAGAAGAGATGGCGCAGTCTGATCCGGCGATGGAAGCTGCCAATGCGCTCGAACAGTTGTGGGGAGGAATAACTGCGGATTCCACCTGGCAGGGACGCACGGGCCGTGGCGTGCGCGTGGCGGTCGTAGATAGCGGAGTAGACGTGCGCCATCCTGCGCTCAAGGACAAAGTCAAAGAGTCTGTCGAAGCCGTGGTCGAAAACGGCAAGGTCGTCTTTCAGCCTTCGACTTCGGGAGACCAGGCAGGACACGGCACGGCCTGCGCTGGCATCATCACAGAGATCGCGCCCGAAGTTGAGCTTTACAGCATTAAAGTTCTGGGGCCGAACGCATCGGGGTCAGGCGACATGTTTCTGGCCGGTCTCGATTACGCCATACGAAACAAGATGCAGGTCGTCAATCTCTCGCTTGGAACGACCAAGCCGCAGTACTTCGGCCCCTTGCATGACTTGCTGGACAGAGCCTATCACGCTGGCTGCATTCTGGTAGCTGCCGCCAACAACCTGCCGCAGCCGAGCTATCCATCCATCTTCTCATCCTCGATAGTCTCCGTGGTCAAACGCGACGGCGGCGACCCCTTCAACTTCGGCTATCGTTACGGCGAGGTGATAGAACTGGTCGCGCCCGGCGTGCAGGTTCGCACCACATGGCCCGGCGGAGGTTATCGCCAGGTGACCGGAAACAGTTTCGCCTGCCCCTACATCACAGGCATCATAGCCCTCATCATGGAGACGTACCCCAGCCTGACGCCCTTTCAAATCAAGACCATCCTCTACACCATAGCCAGCCGCAACCGCATGCAAAATGAGGCGGCCCCAAAGGAATAGGATGAAAAAGCGCCCGCCTCCGCAATAAGAGATAAAGCGTTTTTAGCTCCGTAGGAGCCAAACTATAACTTGCCTCTTCTTTACATCCCCATTCCCATGCCGCCGGGCATTCCCATAGCCATGCCGCTCGCGGCCCCTTCGCTCGCAGGGTCTTCGCGCTTGCGAAGCAGGGCGGGGTCAATGTTCTTCAGTCCGTACAAGGTCTTGTAAAGCCCTTCTCGATTGACAAGCTCGTCGTGCGTGCCTTCGTCCGCGACCTTGCCGTCCTTGAGGACTATGATGCGGTCTGCGACGGCTGCTACGAAATTTAGGTCGTGGCTGATGACGACGCAGGTGCGGCGATTTTGAGAGTTCTGAGCGTACTCGCGTATGACCTGTGTCAGGCGATTGCGCTGCTCCGCATCCAGGTTCTCCGTAGGCTCGTCCAGAAGTAGAACTTCAGGATTGCGAAGAAGACAACGCGCCAGAGCAATCAATCTCTTCTGCCCACCCGACGGAACCTGCACGTCAACAATCGTGTTGTAGCCCTGCTTCAATTTCGTAGTGATGACATCGTGTATGTGAGCGGTGCGACAGGCCCAGGTAATCTCTGCGTCCGTCGCGTCCATTTTGCCGAGTCTCACGTTCTCTCGAATCGTGTCCTTGAGGAAAAAGGGAAACTGCGAGAGCTTTGAGACCTGCGAGCGCAAAGATTGAAGCGTCACGTCCGAGATGTCGTGGCCGTCAATCGTGATGCGCCCCGCTTCAGGCTCAAGAAAGCGCAGCAGCAGATTCATAATCGTTGACTTGCCGCACCCGATTGGCCCCACGAAGGCGATAGTCTCGCCCTCACGAATCTCGAAAGAGATGCCGTCCAGAATCTTCTGCTGCGGCGTGTAGCCGAAGACCACGTTCTCAAAGCGCACGTTGCCATGCACCTGCGGAAGCTCCGTCGCGCCCGGCTTCTCTGAAACGGTCGGTCGCGTGTCCAGCAATTGATAGGTTCCGACTATGCCCGGCACGAGCGATTGATAAGTTGTGTAGGACATAATCACACGCTGCACGGGCGCGAACATCGCAGGCACAAAGCCTATGAAGACAATCAGGCTGGCGAGCGTCAGCCCGAACCTTGCGCCGAAGAGAATGCCTATGAGCAGCACCATAGCCGTCGAGACCGCCACGTAAACCTGCGAGCTTGTGTTGCTGATGTGCATCCATATGAGCATGCGAGCGGTGGAATTCGCCACGGCCCGCGCCGCCTGGTTAAAGCGGCTGCTTCGCTTCTGTTGCGCGTTGAAGACCTGTATGTCGGCCATGCCGCTTATTGATTCTTCCAACTCCGCGTTGAGGTCGCGGTTGTTCATCATCATCTGATTGGCGCTAGCCTCCAGCTTCTTCATAGTGAAGCGGAAGAGGAAGAAGGCGAACGGCCCCAGTATGAGCGCCACGATTGTCATCTGCCAACTCAAGCCAATCAGGTAAGCGAGCGCTATGATGAGCGAGACGACATCAACGAGCGGAGAAAGCAGAACCTGAGTCAGAAGCTTCTGCACGCTCTGGGTTTCAATCAGCACGCGCGGCATGAGTCCTCCCGTCTGCGCGCCCGTGAAGAAATCCAAGCTGAGAGTTTGCAGGTGGTCGTAGACCTGTTGCTGCACCTCCACGTCCAGAGACTGTTCAAGCAACGTCATGCGCCACTGCTGCACAAGCTGCAAGAGGACAGCGAAGATTGAGGCCAGCGCCCAGATGATGAAGATGGTCGTAAACGAGAGCGGCGTCGCCAGGTAATCCTCGAAAACATATTCGCGCAAAGCTTCCGGCTTGTTGTAGAGCGAGCCGGGCATGCTCCACACGGCGTTCCAGTTATTCTGCGCCGCAGCTTCGCCCAGGATTTGTATCAAAGGGCCGAAAGACGCGCTCACCAGAAACGGCGCGAGCGAGACGACCAGCATCAGCGTGAGCGACAGCGCAAGCTGAAGCTTGTACTTCTTCAGAAGTTGCAGAGCGCGCCCAAGGTAAGGCAGGGCGCTCATCTTTGGAGGCATGGCTGCCTGCGGCGGGCCGTCGTCTCCGGGCATCCCGCCTGCCGCCACGAAGCCGGGCGGCAACTCTTCAGCCGAGCCGAAATCTTCCGGGCCTTCCGCGAACATCTCTGCGGGCGGCCCGTCTGTAGGCGGCCCCGGCGGCCAGTCGCCTGGCGGCATGCCGCCAGGCGGTGGGCCAAAGGGCGGCCCGCCCGAAGGGGGGCCTGAAGGCGGCGGAGGCATCTGGTTCGAATTATCAGGCATAATCTGGGGCTTCCTTCCGGGAAAATTTTAAAGAGAGATTAGATAATCCAGGTGATTCAGTTAAGGATGAATGCTGTCAGAGAGGGATGAAAATTTCAAGCCCGCGCGGCCCGAAGCGTGACAGAAGGTTGTTATTGACGGCTGCTCACATTAAAGCGAGCGCCCCTTAATGCAACAGGTGGAAAGAAGCCCCGAGCCTCTTTCCACCTGCCACGACTTAAGCTTAAGCCGTAATACGGCACCCGCGTTATTACGGGCAGCTTTGCCAGCAATACTGGTAGCGATAGTACCAGCGACGGCCAATCCTGATCCAGCAAATGCAGATGTGGCTGTAAGCCTGCACGTCGCCCAACTGCTCCATGTCGAGCGCTCCTGCCCCGCCCAACTGATTCTCGTCACTCTTTTCTGCACCTTCGGGCGGTGCGCCTTCGTACTGCGTCTGCTGTGCT
>JACVRN010000155.1 GCA_014534425.1 Pyrinomonadaceae bacterium | reverse complement strand
TCTCGGCGCAGACCGTCCTGAAACTCGCGCGAGAGGTAGAGAACATCGCCGCCGTCAAAGAGGCTTCCGGCAACTTGTCGCAGATTATGGAAATCCTGCGCGGGCGACCCGAAGGCTTTCGCGTGCTGTCGGGCGACGATGCTGTGACGCTTCCACTGATGGCGCTCGGCGCTGACGGCGTCATCTCCGTCGTCTCGAACGAAGCGCCCCGTTTGATGAGCGAGATTGTCAACCTCGCGCTCGCCGGAAAGTGGGAAGAGGCTCGCGCGGCGCACTACCGGTTGCTGCCTTTGATGGAAGCGAACTTCATCGAATCAAGTCCTGGGCCGGTCAAAGCGGCTATGGCTCTGATGGGTCTGCTGGAAGAGAACCTGCGATTGCCGCTCGTGCCCGTCGAGGAGAAGACCAGAGAGACCATGCGCCGCGTGCTCTCGGATGTAGGACTCTTGAAGGAGACTTCGCATGCGGCTTCGTGACGAGATAGAAGCGCTCTTCGCTTCGGAGAAGAAGGGTTTTACTAATCAGGACTTTGCGCTCTTCGCGGACTTCAAAGCGGCGCTCAATAGCGGTCGCGTGCGCGCAGCCGAGCGCGACGACTCAGGCGCGTGGCGAGTCAATCAATGGGTCAAGCGCGGCATACTACTAGGCTTTCGCATGGGGACGCTCGTAGACATGTCCGTCGGACAGGCCCTTCACTTCTTCGACAAGAGCACTTATCCGGTGCGGCCCATGACCGTAGCCAACAACGTTCGCCTCGTGCCGGGCGGCTCAAGCATACGCGACGGCGCTTACGTTGCGCCCGGCGTAGTCTGCATGCCGCCCATGTACGTCAACGCGGGCGCGTACGTTGACGAAGGCACCATGATTGACAGCCACGCGCTCGTAGGCTCATGCGCGCAGATAGGCAAGCGCGTGCATCTCTCTGCGGCGGCGCAGGTCGGCGGAGTGCTGGAACCCGTGGGCGCGGTTCCAGTCATCATAGAAGACGACGTGCTGGTCGGCGGAGGCTGCGGTATTTATGAGGGAACGATTGTGCGCGAGCGAGCGGTGCTGGCAGCCGGAACAATCCTCACAGGCTCAACTCCCGTCTTCGATTTAGTGCGGGGCGAAGTTTATCGAAGGACTGCTGATTCCGTGCTTGAGATTCCTGCCGGAGCGGTAGTCGTCCCAGGCTCGCGCGCCGTCACAAGCGAGCAGGGCAAAGAGTGGGGCCTGTCGCTTTACGCGCCAGTGATTGTTAAGTACAGGGACGAGAAGACGGACGCTTCGGCGCAACTGGAGGACTTTCTGCGTTAATGGAATTCGCGCCTGCGATGAGACTGCGCGGCATACAGAAGAGCGCCATACGGCAGCTTTTTGACCGCGCGCGTCCGGGCAGCATCAACATCGGATTGGGCGAGCCTGACCTGCCCACGCCCGACGTGATTCGGCGCGAGGCCGTACGAATTATAAGCGAAGAGCAGAACGGCTACACCACGCACGCGGGGCTTCCCGCTTTGCGCGAGCGCGTGGCGAGTGATTATACGGGCATGAATCTTGCGCCCGAACAGGTCATCATCACGGCAGGCTCGCAGGAAGCGCTTTACCTGGCGCTGATGACAATAGTTGACCACGGCGACGAAGTTCTTCTGCCCGACCCAGGCTTTGTGGCTTACCCTACGATTGTGCGTATGGCCGGAGGCGTGCCCGTCTTTTACCGTTTGCCGAAGGAGAAGGATTTCGGCTTCGACGCGGAAGATTTCAGGCGGCGCTTGAGTCCGCGCACAAAAGCGGTCGTCGCCATCAGTCCTTCCAATCCCACGGGGCGAGTGTTATCCGCAGAAGATTTACAGATGATGTCGGAGGCGCTGCGCGGAACGAGTGTCTTCGCCATCAGTGACGAGATTTACCGTGACCTCTATTTTACGAAAGAGCGGCCAGGGTCGCTTTCGGAATACTACGAGCGCACGATTGTCATAGGCGGGCTTTCAAAATCCATGAGCATGACCGGCTGGCGATTGGGCTGGCTCTGCGGCGACGCAAGGGTGTTGAAGGCGGCGCTGGTGCTTCATGGTTACGTGACGACCTGTGCATCTACAGTCTCGCAGAAGGCTGCGCTCGCGGCGTGGACTGAAGAGGCCGAAGCGGATCGCGCGAAGGCGCGGGCCATCTTTCTAAAGAGACGAGACCACCTGCTCTCGCTCATCTCAAACGAACTGTCTTTGCGCGCCGTCACGCCCGAAGGTGCTTTCTACACGATGATGGAGGTCAGCACTCACGGCTCATCTATGGAGGTTGCCGAAAGCCTGCTTGAGCACGGCGTCATCACGGTGCCGGGCGGAGCCTTCGGGCAGGAGAGCGAAGGCACACTTCGCGTCTCCTTCTGCGCTGACCTGCCCGCTTTGACGGAAGGCGTGCGCCGCATAGGCGAAGCATTGAAGGTGAGTTCGGTGGGTAAAGTTTAAGTGCCAGTGTGATTATGTTGGAGGAAGTTGTATGAATAAGAAGATGCGTGTCGGAATCTTGGGCGCGACCGGAACGGTCGGGCAGCGATTTATACAGTTACTCGAAGACCACCCGCAGTTCGAGGTGACGGCGCTTGCGGCTTCAGACCGCTCGCAGGGCAAACCCTATCACGCGGCCTGCGCCTGGCGTCTTCCGGGCGAGATGCCGGAAAGCGTGCGCTCGCTTCCTGTCAATGCGCCACAGCCGCCGCTCGATTGCGAGTTGGTCTTTTCCAGTCTGCCGTCCGGCGTAGCGCGCGAAGCCGAAGAGGCTTTCGCACGCGCGGGCTACGCGGTCATCAGCAACTCTTCCGCCTTTCGCATGGACGAGGACGTGCCGCTCCTGATACCCGAAGTCAATCACGAGCATCTGGCGCTCCTTGAAACACAACGCAAGACCAGAAACTTTGACGGCGGCTTTATTGTGACGAACCCCAACTGCTCCACCGTCATGCTGGCTATGGCGCTTGCGCCCATCCACGCGCGCTTCGGGGTCGAACAGGTGATAGCCACGACCATGCAGGCGCTCTCAGGCGCGGGCTATCCGGGCGTCGCATCGCTAGACATAGCAGACAACGTTGTGCCCTTCATAGAAAGCGAAGAGGAGAAGATGGAGGCAGAGACGTTGAAGATTCTGGGCCGCATGAGCGACTCACGCGTTGAAGGAGCAGGCATGCAAGTCTCCGCGCAGTGTCACCGCGTAAACGTCACTGACGGCCACATGGCGGCAGTGCGCGTTAAGCTCTCGCGCCCGGCGCAAGTGGAAGACTTGAGCGATGCGCTCTCGTCGTGGCGCTCGCTTCCGCAGGAGCTAAGGCTGCATTCAGCGCCGTCGCAGCCCATCATAGTACGTCAGGAGAAGGATAGGCCGCAGCCTCGTCTTGACAGAGACGCGGGGCGCGGCATGAGCGTCACCGTCGGGCGCATTCGTCCCGACAGCGTGATGGACTTTCGCTTCGTAGCGCTCAGCCACAATACTATTCGCGGCGCAGCCGGTGCCGCCGTTCTCAACGCCGAACTCTTAATCGCCAAAAACATTCATGCCAAAACTAGCGCCAAGTAACATCACGCTCATACGTGGCCTGGGCCTTATCGCGGCCATCTCAATCGTCGTAGGCAACGTCATCGGCACGGGCGTCTTTTTGAAGACACGCGTCATGACCTGCAACGTGGGCACGCCGGGCATGGTCATCACCGTCTGGATTGCTGCTGGAATCTTGAGCCTTGCGGGAGCTTTGACCTATGCGGAACTGGCGGCGATGATGCCGCGCGCGGGCGGCGAGTATGTCTTCGTGCGCGAGGCTTACGGCGCGGGCACAGGATTCCTCTACGGCTGGATGCAAATTTTTATAGCCAAGACAGGCTCGCAGGCTTCCGTCGCCGTGGCGCTGGCAATCTTTCTCAACGACCTGACGGGCGGAGCGCTGAGCGCGAACTACTTTACTCTGCATCTTGTCGGCTATGACCTACCGTTCGGCCATCTTCAGGTAGTGGCGCTCGCGGCAATTGCGATTGTGACCTTGATTAACTGCGCGACCGTGATAGTGAGCGGCCACGTCGCAGCGTTTCTGACGGTCATCAAGGTTGCGCTCGTCCTGGGCGTAGGCTTTGGCGCTTTTCTACTTTCGCGTGATGGAAGCTGGTCGCACTTTTCGCTCTTGAACGCGGGCGGGCTGTGCGAGGGCGTTGCGGAGTCTGCGCGTTACGGGACGGCGACTTTTGGCGCAGGCTTCGGTGCGGCGATGCTGGGAGCCTTGTGGGGCTATGACGGCTGGAACAACCTGACGCTCGTGGCGGGCGAAGTCAAGAACCCGCAACGTAACATTCCGCTTGCCCTGATTGGGGGAATGCTGCTGATAATCACGCTCTACGTCTTCGTCAACATCGCGTACTTTTACGCTATGACGCCGACGCAGATAGCGAGCGTGCCGAAGTCATCTTCGGTCGCGGCGGAAGTCGCGCGCACTTTCCTTGGCCCCGTCGCGGTGAGCCTGATTGCGGCAGCGCTGCTTTCATCTTCGGTCGGCACGCTTCACACTTCGATTCTGACGGGAGCGCGTGTGCCGTATGCCATGTCGCGCGACCGTCTCTTCTTCCAGAACCTATCCAGGCTCAGCCCGCGCACGCACGTCCCCATAGGCGCGCTCATCCTTCAGGGCATCTGGGCAGGCATACTTACTCTCTCAGGCTCTTTCGATACGCTGACCGATTACGTCATCTTCGGCTCCTGGATTTTCTACGGGCTGACGACCGCGTCCGTTTTCATCTTCCGTCGCCGTATGCCGAACGCCGAGCGGCCCTATCGCGCGTGGGGTTATCCGGTCGTGCCGGTTCTTTTCCTGTTCGTCACGGCATGGCTGCTCTACAACACTCTGAGAACCACCCCGACGCAGGCCGTCATAGGTCTCGTACTCATAGCGCTCGGCCTTCCGGTCTACTGGTACTGGTCGCGCGTCAACCGCGTCGCATTTGAAAAGCCAGAAGAGAGTACCGAAGAAGAATAAAAGCGTCTCTGTCAGAGTTTCTTACTTTTACGTTCGCATGTTCAGAGCTTCGCGTGCGACTTCCTTGTCGTCGAAGTGGAAAGTTTCGCGCCCTATGATTTGATAATCTTCGTGGCCTTTGCCTGCTATCAAAACAAGGTCGCCCGTGCGTGCTTGAAGAATAGCGCGGTGGATTGCCGCGCGGCGGTCTGCGATTTTCTCGTAGGGCTTGGCGGTCGAGCGCAAGCCTTCTTCTACATCCGAGAGAATTTTTTCGGGGTCTTCCGAGCGCGGGTTGTCGGACGTGAGGATGACCACGTCGGAGAGGCTTCCTGCGGCTTCGCCCATAGGCGCACGCTTTGACCTGTCGCGGTCTCCGCCGCAGCCGAAGACAGTGATGATGCGCCCGCGCTTTACCACCTCGCGCGCGGTGCGAAGCACGTTCAGGAGCGCGTCGTCCGAGTGCGCGTAATCCACCACGACCGAGAAGTCGCCCGCGTGCTCTACGCGCTCGAAGCGACCGGGTGCGCCCGTGCAGGATTCTATGGCGCGAGCGATTGTTTCCAGATTGTAGCCAAGCTCAAGCCCTGCGGAGACCGAAGCCAGTATGTTGTAGATGTGCGGGCGGCCAACGAGCGGCGAGCGAAGACGGAGCGCGCCCGCAGGCGTCACAAGCTCAAAGCTCATTCCTTCGAGCGCGTGCTCAACGCCCAGCGCCGTAACGTCCGCTTCGGAGTTCAGCGCGTAGCGCACGACTCGCTGGCCCTGAGCTTCAAGCTCACATGCCAGTTCTTTTCCGCGCTCGTCGTCTACGTTGATGACGGACGAGCGCGGATGCTCTCCGAGGCTTCCGTCGAAGAGGCGGCGCTTGCAAGACCAGTAATGCTCCATTGTCTTGTGGTAGTCCAGGTGGTCTCGCGTCAGGTTGGTGAAGACGGCTACGCTGGTGTAGAGCGCGTCGCAGCGATGAAAGTCTATGGCCTGCGATGATGATTCCATGACGGCCACGCGGCAACCAGCTTCGACCGCTCGGCGCAGCAGGCGTTGCATGTCGGTGGCTTCCGGCGTTGTGCGCTCGGCCTTGAATCGCTGAGGCCCGATTCTGTATTCGACCGTGCCGGTCATGGCTACAGGCTCGCCCGCAGCTTCCGGGATTGAAGCTATAAGATAAGCGCAAGTTGTCTTGCCGTTCGTGCCAGTGATTCCCACAAGCTGCAACTCGCGCGAAGGATGATGATGCACTGCGGCAGCCGCGAGCGCCATAGCACGTCGTATCTCTTCGACCTTTATCCACGCGCCCTTGAAACCTTCGGGCCGCTCCAACTCCGAGATGACGCCAACAGCGCCCTGCTTCATCACCTGCTCTATAAAGCTGTGCCCGTCCAGGTTCGCGCCGCGCACTGCGGCAAAGAGAATGCCCGCTCGCGCCTGCCTTGAATCACGCGTTACGTCCAGCACCTCTGCGCGCTCGTCGCCCGTCAAGTCGCCTGCGACCGCTCGCGCAACTTCCGCAACCGTCATAGGGCTTCGCTCTGCTTTTTTCTCAACCATCAACTTTTCAGTTTTCCTTACCGACAGACACTTATTGATACATCAAAGCAACCACACAATACAAATGATGAGTTTCTCCAGGGTAACGCTCCCCAGGCTTCCCTCGCGGCGCTGTTTCATGAAAATATAGCGGCATGGCTGAATCATCTCCCCGTCCCCTGAGGATTGTGTGTCTCGCCAGTTATTTCAAGGGCGTAGAATTCCTGCGCGAGTGCAAGCGGCAGGGCTGCGAAGTCATTCTAGTGACCAAAGAGAAGCTGCTCAGCGAAGAATGGCCGCGCGAGAGCCTGGATGAAATCATCAGTCTGCCGGACAACGCCGCGCCCGACCATTTCATACACACCGTCACGCAGCTTGCTCGTCAGAAGAAGATTGACCGACTGGTTGCGCTCGAAGAGTTCGACATTCTGACGGCGGCGCTCATACGCGAGCACTTGAGGCTCGGCGGCATGGGCGCAACCACTGCGCGGCTCTTTCGAGACAAGCTGGCGATGCGGGTTGCTGCGCGCGATGCGGGAATCCCTGTTCCAGACTTTGTGCACCTGCTTAATTATCAGGAGGTGGGCGAGTACATGGAGCGTGTGCCCGCGCCGTGGGTGATGAAGCCGCGCTCGGATGTTTCGGCAATTGGCATCAGCAAGCTCTATGATTCCGAGCAGGTGTGGCGCGCTATGGAAGCTCTGGACAGGCGAGAGAATTCTACGGAGCAGTCTTCATACTTTCTGCTGGAGCGCTTTGTTCCGGGCGACGTTTACCACGTAGACTCGCTCGTTGAAGGAGGCCGTGTTTTGTTCGCCGGAGTGAATCGCTACGGTCGCCCGCCCATGAACGTAGCCCACGAAGGCGGCGTCTTCATCTCGCAGACGGTCAAGCACAACTCTACCGACCAGAAGAAGCTGCTCCAACTGAATCGAAAGCTGGTATCTAGCCTGCGCCTTCTGCGCGGCGCAACGCACGCGGAGTTTATCAAGAGCGCGGAGACGGGCGAGTTCTACTTTCTTGAAATCGCTGCGCGCGTCGGCGGTGCCTTCATAGCAGAGGTGCTCGAAGCCGCAAGCGGCGTCAACATCTGGCAGGAGTGGGCGCGCATTGAACTGAACGGAGGCCGTGAGGCTGTAGAGATAAAGCCCACGCGTAAGGAGTATGCGGGCATAGCGCTTTCGCTCTCCAGGCAGGAACAGCCCGACACTTCCAATTTCACAGACCCCGAAATCGTTTACCGCGTCAGAAAGCGCCATCACGTAGGACTCATCGTGCGCTCCACGAAACTTGAGCGCGTCACGGAACTGCTGGACGAATACGCGCGCCGCTTCGTGGAAGAATTCTCCGCCGTTATGCCTCCGCCCGAACGCGTGGAATAAAATAAAAGGCTCCGTAGGAGCCTGATGTTTATAGCTTACAGAAGCAATAAAGAATCAAGCTCCGTAGGAGCGGCATGTTCCGTATGAATTAACATGCCGCTCCTACGGAGCGTGGAAGGTAGCGCTTTCTTACCTGAAGCTTACTTCTCTAATCTCTGCTCTTTTACGCGTTCGGCTTTAGATATTTGCCGAACCAATCAAGCACTGTGTTGTACCAGAGCACGGAGTTCTGCGGCTTCAGTATCCAGTGGCCTTCGTCCGGGAAGTACAGCAGCTTTGAGTCAACGCCGCGTCGTTGCAGGGCCGTGAAGAGTTGCAAGCCTTCTCCGACAGGCACGCGGTAATCAAGCTCGCCGTGTACGACCAGCATAGGCGTCTTGAAATTCTTCACGAACATGCTCGGCGACCAGCGCGCGTACATTTCAGGGTTGTCCCAGGGCGTGCCCTTGAACTCCCAGTCCGTAAACCACAACTCTTCGGTCGCGCCGTACATGCTCACGAGGTTGTAGACGCCCGCGTGCGAGACCAGTGCTTTGAACTGAAAGCGCGGGTCGTCGTTGTGCCCCTCTATCCAGTTCACCATGTAGCCGCCGTAGGAGCCGCCCGCAGCGCCCAAGCGCTCTTTATCAACGTAGCCCAGGCTCAGCACATGCGCGACACCATTCATGATGTCCGTGAAGGGCTTGCCGCCCCAGTCGCCGGAAACGTCGTCTACGAACTGCTGGCCGTAGCCTGTGGAGCCGCGCGGGTTCGGCGTAAAGACCACGTAGCCTGCGGAGGCGAAGACCTGCGGGTTCCAGCGATAGCCCCAGTTGTCATTCCATGCGCCCTGCGGCCCGCCGTGAATCAGAACAATCATCGGATACTTCTTTGACGGAGAAAAATTCGCGGGCTTGAAGATGTAGCCCGAAACCTTCGCGCCGCCCGCGCCTTCCCATGTGACTTCTTCTCCGGGCTTCAAGGCAAAGGGCGCTAAGAAGCTTTCGTTTGTCTTCGTCAACTGCACCACAGCGCTTCCGTCCGCGTTCGCGCGAAAGATTTCCGTGGGCATCGCTGAGGTCGAGCGAGAAAAGATAAGCGTCTTGCCATCGTTGCTCACTTTCAAGTCGTCGTTGAAGCCGTCCGTGATGACTTTTGTGATTGCGCCGCCTGCGGTCGGCACAGTGTAGACAAGCTGTCGCCCGCGCTCTGCGCCCGTGAAATAAATCCTCTGGCCGTCGGGCGTGAACGTGATGCTCTCGACGCTCGTGTCCAGCTTGTCCGTCAGAGAGCGGGCCTGCCCGTTCTTGCGGTCGAAGAGCATCAACTGCCAACGGTCGCTTTCAAAGCCTGCGCGCGACTGCGAGCGATAGGCTATGAAACGACCGTCCGGCGTATAGACGGGCGAAAGGTCTGCTCCAAGATTCTTGCCTGTGATGCGCTGCGGCTCTCCGCCCGTGACTGGGACTATGAAGAGGTCGCCGTTCGTGCTGGTGGCTTCCACCTTGTCCGTGTTGCGCGCGAAGACCAG
>JACVRN010000143.1 GCA_014534425.1 Pyrinomonadaceae bacterium | reverse complement strand
GTCATGAATCTCGCTTCGGATGCATGCAGGGCTTTCTCCGTGCAGCTCTTTAAAAAGTGTGGAGAACCAAAACTGCCAACTCAAACGAATTGGCTCTCGCTGCTTAATTAGGCACCGAGCGTCTCGCCGCAAGTTGCTCATGCGCGCGGAGCGAGATGTCACTTAGATGAGCTGGCCCGCCCCGACTGTTCGCGGGGGCGGGCGAGAACCAAGCCGGACTAGCTTCCCACGGAGGTCTTCGTCGCTTCACTTACTCCGTAGGAAGCGAAGCTAAAAAAAGAGAAGCGTCTAAGCATGTAGATTCCGGCGTGGTCGGCTTTTGGATCAGGGTTCAATTCCCTGCGCCTCCACTTTAAAGATAAAGGCAGAACTTCTCCACAGAGGTTCTGCCTTTTTCGCTTTTTATACTTCTGTAGTAACGGATTCTGACAGAAGATTGCTTGAACCTTTCGGGGCGCTCTGCTGTTTCTATTGACTTCATCTTTTAGCCTCATTACCATGACACACGCTTTACCTTGCAATCAGCGCCGCTTCGCTCCTTAAGCATAGTCTCAAAGCCGATTTTGCTATTAAGCTCCGTGATAAAAGGATGGGGGTTCTGGGTCTGATGGCTGCTACAACCCGAGATAGTTTTACCACCGTAATATTAACTATTGCCGCGCTCCTTTACGGCCTCTGTCTGGGGGCGCTGCTGTTCGACGCCCTGGTCATAGGGCTTGGCTGGGAAGGCGCTCACCTAGCCGAGGCCGTCGCTTGGAACAATTCTCTTAATCAATACTACATCCCCAACCTCATAAATTTTTTGATAGCCGGAGCGCTGGCCTTTACGACCCTTGCTTGGCTTATGCGCCGCACAGAAGCGTCGTACAGCCGTACATGGGAACTGAAGGCGGCGGCCTTCTGTGCGCTGGCGGCATTGGTGACGCTCGCTTTCGCACCCGTCGCCCAGACGTTTAATCTTTCGGAGGGCGCGGCTGCGGCAGAAGTGGAAGAGGTCGGCAGGGCGGTTGAAAGATGGGTGCTTTGGAGTTGGCTCAGGACTCTTTTTATAGCGGCTGGCTTCCTTTCTACGCTAATCGGCCTCAGCCGCCGCCCGGCTCAAGCGCACGAAGCCACGGCTGGTAAAAAAGCTCATGCTCAATCTCACAAGTGGCTTTACATTTTCACCTCTCTAGGCGCGCTTGTTTTTCTAGTCCTCTCCAGAGTGTTAAAAGATTCGCACGTTATCCCGACCGAAACCGCCAGAGAATTGCTGCCTGAGCTTTTTCGAGACTTGGGGATAGCATTCGTCGTCGCTATCCTTGTGACCTACATCTACGAGACCTATTCCAGGAGCCACTATGACCGCGAGAATTTTGAACAGCTTCTAAGCACCTTCGTAGGAGAGGTTTTTCATCCCGATATATGGGATGAAATCAAAGATCAGATTATCGCTAAGAGCTTAATACGCGAGGACGTGAAAGTGGAGCTAAGTCTGGAGGAGCTTGAAGGGCTGCCCGCAGGCCAGCATGTCCTGTACATGAAGCTCTCTTACTCGCTATACGGGTTGAGGTCTGCGCCGCAGGAAAATGTGAAGCTTCAACACTTCCTGGATAAACACAGCATGGATGTGGCGAAAGACCTTCCTAGATTTGAGAAGATTCATGTGGGGGACAAGCGCTATGACACTGCGGATGCCGTCAAAGAAAAGTGCGCGGACGGGACTTTTACGGATGTGATTCCACAGCTTCAGCCCAGAAATAGCGAGAGGCCCATCAAAATCGTTACCGAACGAAGGGAATTAGCCTACGCCCCAGGCTCCTACTATCTTGTTATGAGCGAGTTGACCAAAGAGGCTACTATAGAATTGCTCCAACTGCCGGAGGATATGACTGCCGAAGTCGAGATTTGGCCGCACACAGACAGTACCCCGCTAGTGAAAGGAACCCCCTGGGAGCTTAAAAACCATATTGTCTTACCGGGGCAGGGATTCGAATTCCGATTCAAGAGGAAACCAAAGGAGGCAGCACCACCGAAGCCGGAGATTGGCACGCATCTCTCCGATAAGGCCGAAGAAGATAAAGATAAATCGGTGACAGACGTTGGCGCTGACACAGAGAAAGAGGTGGCTGGCACTGAGCAGCCGCCTGCGACTGCCACCAGCACTGTCGTCGAGCAACCGCCTGCGGAAGTTGTCCCCGTCGAAGCCCCTGCCGGCGGTGCCCCGGAGAATCTTGAAAAGAAAGAAGGCCAGTCCTGAAAAGAGGTGCTTTCACCTTGCACCCTGTTTCGGGCAACTTGATAAGGCTGCGTCAATGAGCATAAGAATCGAAGAGCGAAGGCGCGCCATAGAGCGCGGCCTGCGCTTAATCTACAGGCTGGCCTGCGATGCGGAGATATTCGAGGAGTACGGAAGCGACCTGCTCTCCTGCTTCTACTTCACCTACGCGACCTCGAAAGACCCTGAGTTGTGTCGCATGGCTCGCCGTATGGGCGAGGAGCGCGCACGGCGTTGGCGCTCTGACTTTAGCTCTGTGCCGAAGGACGCTGATGTTTCGACCATACTGTTCTTCATGCACGGCACATTGTCAGCCGAAGGTTTGGGCTTCGCGGACGAGCCTCTTAAAGAAGAGATACGACGCGCCGCCGGTGGCTTCGACGCGTACGACTTTTTGGCCTTCGACCCGACAGCGGAGCCGCCGCCCTTGGATGTGCCGGACGTGTGCGAGTGCGGTTACTGGAACGAGCGCGGTCGAAAGATGTGTGTCCAGTGCAGGAAGCGTCTCCTGATGGCGAGCCGTTATCGCGTCTGGTACGAGGGGCTGATGATGACTTACACAGCCGCGCATCTGGGCATCTCTTTGGGAGTGAGCTACGCGGACGTGCTGAAATGGCTCCCGACCCTGCACCCTTATCGCGGGCGCGCGGGCGGCGAGAACGATGACTTTTATGATTCCGTCTATGCGGTCACGCACATCGTCTACACGCTGAATGACTATAGCGTCTACAGGCTTAAGCCATCATGGCTGCCGCAGGAGTTTGAGTTTCTCAAAGCGAGCGTCGAGGATGCCATAGCGCTGGAAGACCCTGAGATGCTCGGCGAAATCACGGATTCACTTCAAGCATTCGGGCTGAAGGAGACGCACCCTCTGATACGCAGAGGCATTGATTACCTGCTCTCCAGTCAAAACGCGGACGGCAGTTGGGGCGATGCCGAACCGGAAGATGACATTTACGCTTATTATCATTCGACGTGGACAGCGATTGACGGACTGCGCCAATACCCTGAGCGACCATACGGGCTGAGCTTTCCAGAACTCAAGCCGCTATTGAAACAGTTGCGTTGAAGCAATAGGCCCGGCGTGACACTCCGGCGATTTCCTGAGATACTTTCCCTTGCCTTTTCATCCAGCGATTCTGGGCCTGAAATTCTATTGAAGCAAGACCTTCCCATCGGAATCTTTGATAGCGGCGTAGGCGGCCTGACCGTCTATCGCGCTCTGCACGAGCGACTGCCGGACGAGCGTTTCGTTTACCTGGGCGACACTGCGCGCGTGCCTTACGGGACTCGCTCGCTTGCGACCGTGGAGCGCTACGCGATTGAGAACGCGCGCTTTCTTGAGGCGCACGGCATAAAGCTTCTGGTCGTGGCCTGCAATACTGCGTCGGCGCTGGCGCTGCCCGCCATACGCGAAGCCGTGCGCGTGCCCGTAGTAGGCGTGATAGAGCCTGGCGCTCGCGCAGCCGTGGACGCTTCCGGCGGGCCTGCTGTGAAGAGAAGAATCGGCGTCATCGCTACGGAAGCGACCGTGCAGAGCGGAGCTTACGC
Organism: Pyrinomonadaceae bacterium; assembly: GCA_014534425.1. Taxonomy (GTDB): domain Bacteria; phylum Acidobacteriota; class Blastocatellia; order Pyrinomonadales; family Pyrinomonadaceae; genus JACVRN01. The sequence continues at coordinate 8,088 of JACVRN010000143.1, read as the reverse complement.
TTCGGCCATAGCGCGGCTTGACCCGGACGCTTCCGTCATTGCCAACGCCTGCCCGCTCTTTGTCCCACTGGCCGAAGAGGGCTGGGCCGGAACGGAAGTCGCGCAGATGGTCGCCGCAGATTACTTAAAAGAGATTAAGGAGTACGGCGTGGATACGCTGGTGCTTGGCTGCACGCACTATCCTATCTTGAAGAGCGTGATTCAGGAGACGGTGGGCCGAGAGGTTTCGCTCATCGATTCGGGCGAGGCTGCGGCGCTGAATGTAGAGGGGCTTCTGGAAGAGAGCGGCCTTCGCAGAGTTGAGAGGGTAGAGCCTCAGCGCGAGCGACAACTGTGCGACGACCTGGATCACTTTTACGTGACGGACGCTGCGGCGCGCTTCAGCCGCGTGGCCGAGAGATTTTTGGGAAGCGCGCCTTCTCGCCTTGAAGCCGTGGAGGTTTGGGGACACGATGAGCTTCGCACGCACTGACGGGCGCGCACTGGACGAACTGCGGCCAGTCAGCATCACGCCCGATTTCATGCCCTTCGCAGAAGGCTCTGCCCTGATAGAGATGGGGCAGACGCGCGTCATCTGCACAGCGAGCATCGAAGAGCGCCTTCCGCCCTTCCTGCGTAACAAGGGGCAGGGTTGGGTGACTGCGGAATACGCCATGCTGCCGCGCGCCACGCTCTCCAGAACGCCGCGAGAGACGGGACGCGGCGGCCCTTCGGGGCGCACGCACGAGATTCAAAGACTTATTGGCCGAAGCCTTCGTGCCGTGGCAGATTTAACTGTACTGGGCGAGCGCAGCATCATGCTTGACTGCGACGTGCTACAGGCCGACGGTGGCACGCGCACAGCCGCAATCACGGGCGCTTATGTAGCCTTTGCCCTCGCCGTGCGCCGTCTCTTGCGCCAGAGGAAGATTGAGAAGAGTCCCATCACGGGCGAGCTTGCAGCCGTCAGCGTGGGGATTGTCGAAGGCTCTGCGCTCCTGGATTTGAAGTACGACGAAGACTCGCGCGCCGAAGTAGACATGAATGTCGTCTGCACAGGCGACGGGCGCTTCATAGAGGTTCAGGGAACAGCCGAAGGCTCGCCCTTCACGCGCGACGAGATGGATAATCTACTCGTCTTGGCCTCGCGCGGCATAGAACGACTCCTACAAGCACAGCGCGCAGCGATTGAGAAAGCTGCAACGTAGACGAAAGAGAACTAACTGACCCTTGGCCTCTATCCCGTGCGGGACAACGCCGTGGAAGAATAGAGGCATCTTATAAGTGCTGACAGTAGAGCTTTCAGGGCCGACTCACTAACAGTTATTATTTAAGGAGCAATTAAAAAGTTTATGCGAAAATTGAGCATCGCGCTTAGTGGCTGCGCTCTTCTCTTGCTCGTGCTCTCTTCCTTCAGCGCCGCGCGGGCGCAGACAGAGACCTTCACGGATGCCAATGTTGATTACACGCTTGAGTTGCCGTCGCAGATGTGGCGCGTCAGCGAGCGGCCCGACGCAGACCGTGCGCTTGCGGGCTTTGTCTACGGCGACCGCATGGACGGCTATCTTCAGATTCGCAAAGAGGTCGTAGACGCTGGCGTCGCGCCCCACGACCTGTCGCAGCGCGAGAGCGAGCAAAAGCTTCGCTTCCTGCCGGGCTTTGTCGAAGGCAAAGAGGAGCAGTTCGCGGGACGCATGCCGGGCGTGGCATTTAATTACGAGTACAGCAGCGCAGGGAAGCCTATGGCCGGACGCATCTACTACCTGCAAGCCGACAATCGCACGATTTACGTGCTGCGCTTTACTGGCCTTCGAGACAAGCTGATACGCATACGCAATCAGACAGACCTCATCGCGCGCAGCTTCCGTCTCAAATAGCTTCTCTGCTCAAGCTATTAAAACCCTTCGGGCCGCCCGCTTCTTTAGATTAAGATACGGGCGGCCTGAAAAATTTTTAAGGATGCGACGACGACTTTCATGAAACTGAAGCTCGCGCCCGGACTGGCAATCAAAAAATCCAGCATCAACGGCAAAGGATGCTTTGCCACCGTGCGCTTTCGCAAAGGGAAGATGATTGCCGAATACACTGGCGAGAAGATTACCGATGCCGAAGCCACAAGGCGCGCCAGTCATAGGCGCGTGCTTAGAATCTGCGCCATCAATTCACGCTGGAGTCTGGACGGAAGCCGTGGCGGCAACGGCACGCATTACATAAACCATTCCTGCCAGCCCAACAGCTTCATGAAAATCCTCTACGGCCACATACAGTTTTACGCCCTCAGAGACATCAAGCCCGGCGAAGAGATTACGATTGATTACGAGTACACGCTGCACTCGGACACGAAGCGATGTTACTGCGGCGCGGCCAACTGTCGCGGAACGATTAATAAAGTTTGAAGGGAGAAAAGCGCGCATGGCTAGAGTGAAGGGCGTTAACACAGATGAAGTGGAAAGCTCTATACGCAAAGTTTTAGAGGCGCAAAGTGAGCGCTGGGGCGCGCCGCTTCTAAATCATCTCATTTACGCGCGGCGGCCCACAATTTTTCGCGGCGTGCGGGCCATGTGGACGGGACTTGACGCATCGGGCTTGATTGACCCGAAGCTCGTGGCGCTCGTCAATCGCCGCGTGGCGTCCCTGAACGGCTGCGAGTTTTGACAGGACATCAACGCTGCCGTGGGCAGCTACCTTGGGATAACGGATGAGAAGATAGACGCCCTGGCCGATTACGCGACCAGCCCGCTTTATAGCGAAGAAGAGCGCCTCGCGCTTGAGTACGCGGACGCTATGACAATCACGGGCCGCGACGTATCGGACGAGCTTTTCGCGCGCCTCAGCGAGATTTATGATGAAGATGCACTGGTTGAGCTAACCGCAACAATCGCCTGGGAAAACTCCTCCAGCAAATTCAACCGCGCCATGAGGGTGTCTTCACAAAAACTTTGGAAGCGTTAGAAGAGAAGGTCAGTTTGTAGGGGCAGGGACAAGCCCTGCCCCTACAATTGCTCTTTAAAGCCTTGGCAATGTGAAGCTGAATTTTGAGCCGCGACCGACTTCGGATTCGAGGGCGACGGAGCCGCCGTGTTGTTCTATGACTTCGCGCACAAAGGATAGTCCGAGGCCGGTCGTCTCAGCGTCCTTCTCCTGCCCGTCGCGCGCCACGCGGTAGAACTTCTCCCAGACTCTATCAATTGATTCGGGCGGGATGCCATAGCCTCTGTCTTCGACCAGCACGCGAACGGCGTCCGCCTCCAACTCCGTAGAGACAGAAACGGTCGTCTTCTCAGGGCTGTACTTGATGGCGTTGTCAATCAGGTTGGCGACGCACTGCGTAATCAAACTCTTGTCTGCGGCCACGGGCGGAAGCCTTCCGTTGGGCTGCTGCACCAACCGTATGCGCTTCTTCTTTGCGAGCGGCTGAAGGTTCACTACCATGTCGCCCACGACATCATCCAGCTTGAGCGGAATCTTCATGACCTCCTGCTTGTCCGCAGCCTCAAGCTTCGTCACGGAAAGGAAAGTATCAATCATGCGAGAGAGGCGTTGCGATTCGCTGACGATGATGTTCAGGAACTCGCGCGACTCAGCCGGAACGCCGTCGTCCATAGCCAGAAGTTCCGCGAAGCCGTTGATGGAAGTGATGGGCGTTCTGAGTTCGTGCGACATCAGAGAAATCATGTCGCTCTTGAGCTTATCAAGCTCCTTCATGCGCGTGACATCGCGCACGGTGATGGCAAGGCAGATGGGCTGAGCCTCGGCGTCGTCCGACGCGCGCCGCGTGAAGCAGAGCGCTATGCGAAGGAGCAGCGTTTGATTTCTGTCCGGGTAATAAAGTTCTCGCTCATAAGCGTTGCCGGTTTGCAGCACGCGGCGCACGGCTATGGTCGGCTCATCAAAGACGCCCGCGCGAAAACGATCCAGAAGCGTGAAGAGGTCAACATGGGCGGCTTCATCCGCCTCTATGCGCGCGGCCTCAAGCATGTGCGGGTTCAGGTAAGCGATTGTTCCGTCCAGATAAGCAACGGCCTGTCCGTCGGAAGTCTCGGAGAGAACTTCCGCGCCGAAACGCTGTTCGGTCAAAAGACCGCTCACCACGCGAAAGGCTTCGAGGCGGCGAGCCGAGCCGCGACGAGAGAGAAAGGTTGCGATGGCTTTACCGTGCATCTCCTTGCGCGCTTCGTCGCGCTGGAAACTGCGCGCAAGCTGTGCGCCGACCGCGCTCAGAAGCGGACGGTCGCTTTCGTCAAACGCTTCGCGCAACCTTAAAAGCAGAGCGCCGAGCGCGCGTCCTTCATGACAGAGGGGAACTGCGACGCTCGCCACGGAGCTTTGGCGGTTGGCGCTTTCCGCGTCTTTCGTAGCCGTCACAATCTGGCCCGACTCTGCCGCGCGCTCGCATAATTGAAGCCCTGCGCGCCAGGTAGAGTTGCGATCCGCCTCGATTTTACCGTTCGATGATTTCCCGCGCGTGCGCGCAACCGGCACAAGCTGTCCGTTCGCATCCGGGTGAAAGATAATCGCTTCGTCCAGTGGCAGCACGGCTTCCAGAAGCTTGAGACCGCTAATCAATCGCGCGCCCGCCTCTGCTCCCTCCAACTGATTGACTTCGGAGGCAGCGCACATGATGTTGCGCGTCAACTCCATATCGGTCTGCCTGAGCCGCTTGACCTGCACCGCAAGCCCTGCGGCACAGGCGGCCATCGCCACAGGCACAAACACTACGTCAACCTTGAAAAAAGCTGAGGCCAGGAAGCTTGAAAGGCAAAGAAGCAGAAGCGCTATGCCAATGTAGATGAGGGCACGACGAGCGCCCGCGCGCTCGACTGTCAATCCGGTGATGAGGCCCGCAGCCAGAATCAAAAGCGTCGCCACGGAAGTTTGCGGCGCAGCCACTGCGCTAGTGCCCGCACGCGGAAGGATAAAGACGGCCTGCGCCGAAGCGAGCACGCCCGAAGCCCACAAGGCCCAGACCACAAGGGCCGCCGCGAGCGACAGCAGAGACGTAACCAAAAGCGATTTCATTAAAAGAGTTCTGTTTTTCAAGGCAGGTTAAAGATTCAATGCGGGTTTTGAAGAATCTGGCGGAAGGTCTCTCGCCGAAAGGTATGACCCGTTAAGCGCTCAGGCCCAACAAGCTGAAAGGATTATACACTGAGAGACGGTGCAGTATGCAAGCAGAAACTTCTGAAAGGCAGGCTAAGAAGGAAATTAACAGGGATGGACAGGATGGAGAGGATAAAAGCAGAACTATTTCTATTTCTTTATCCTGTCCATCCTGTTCGAATTCTGCTCCCCAGGAATTTCAGGCGGGGAGGGCTATCAGGGCGTCCAGCAACTCCGCTTCTTCGTCTTCAGCGACGGTGCGTAGGTCTAAGAGGACATTGTCTTCGGCTATTCGTGCGACGACGGGCGGCGTGCTTCTACGCAGCGCACGGTCTAGCGCGTCGGGCGAAAGGGACGAGTGTTTGAGGGCTATGAGAAGCGTTTCAAGGCGCGTAATGGGCGCAGCGCCGCCCCCTATGGCCGATTCTCCTTCGACAATCTCAAAGCTCAGGGATTCGTGCTCAAGCTTTCTACGCAGCGCAGAGAGGAAGCGACGCAAGCGCGGCTTTAATTCTTCGCGCGTGATTGACAGGCGTTGCAGGACGGGAATCTCTTCCAGATGCGCGCCGCGACGATAGATTTCGAGCGTCGCCTGCAAAGCACCAAGCGCCAGTTTGTCAGCACGCAGGGCGCGATAAAGCGGGTGCCGACGGAGGCGCTCTATTATTTCGCCACGGCCCACTATGATTCCGGCCTGGGCGCTGCCCAACAGCTTATCGCCGCTAAAGGTGACTACATCAGCGCCGCTATGTATGGACTCGCTTATCACAGGCTCATCCCCCAGCCCGTACCGGCTGAGGTCAACGAGCGCGCCCGAGCCTGCGTCCTCATAAAGCGGAAGACCCGCATCGTGCGCCAGCCGCGCCAGTTCGCTTAAAGACGGCGCGGCGGTAAAGCCTACTATGCGATAGTTCGAAGTATGCACGCGCATAATGAGGCGCGTGTCTTCATCAATGGCGCTTTCATAATCGGAGAGCCGCGTGCGGTTGGTCGTGCCGACTTCCGAGAGGCGCGTGCCGGATTGAGCCATCACGTCGGGCACGCGAAAGTCGCCGCCTATCTCTACGAGTTCGCCGCGCGAGACGATTGCAAAGCCGCCGCTTGAGAGAACCGTCAGGACAAGCAGCGCGGCTGCGGCGCAGTTGTTGACCACGAGCGCGCTTTCGGCCCCAGTCAATTCCGCCAGAAGTTGCTCGACACGCGCGCCGCGCCGCCCGCGCGCTCCGGCCTCAAGGTCATATTCAAGCGTGCAGTAACGAGCGGCCTCATCTGCAATCGCACGACGCGCCGCACGGGCCAGAGGCGCACGCCCCAGGTTCGTGTGTAGGATGACGCCCGTGGCGTTAATCACACGCCGGAGCGCGGCGGCAGCATCCCGCTCGCAGGCGCGCTCAAGGCTTCTGACGGCCTCTGTTATCAAAGCCTCGCGCGTGTGGTCGCCGTTGGTCGATTCTGACTCTTCGGCCTCGGCCTGAAGCTTTGCGCGCAGCGCTTCCGTGACCTCCCGGGCCAGATTAGCAAGGCGCTCCGCGCCAACCTTCTCGCGCAGACGCACGGCTTCGGGCCTGCGAAGGAGCGCATCGACCGAAGGCAGCGCTCGCAGAAGATTCTTGTTTACGGGCCTATTCGCCATTATCTAAAAGTAGCACATCCGGCTTCACTTTTGCCTTTTTACTTTAGTGGTTGACACGGCGGATTCAAAACGGCTAGATTCGATTATAGAGGGCAAGCCGCGTCACTCAGCCCCGCCCGTCGCGCCCTTCAAGAATAGGAGACATACCCACAGTGCCAATCCGCGAAAACAGGTGGACGCGCGCCAAAGAGCAGCGAAAGCAGAGAGCCAAGCAGGGATTCGTCTACGATGACCAGCCGACCGTAGAAGAGCAGTTGACACGCCTGGAAGAAGACATACGAAAGCTCAAGATAGAGTTCGACATCTACTTCAACGGCGCATCAAAGCGCCCTCCCTACGATACCAAGAACCGCGTCGAAACTATCTTCAAGCGCCTGGGCGATGACCGCACGCTCACCTACGCGCAACGGTTTCGCCTCAACACCCTGACGGCGCGCTACACGGCTTTCCGCGAGTTGTGGCGGCGAACCATGCAGGGACGCGAAGAGGGGCGCGATCCCGCATCGCAGGCCCGCGCTCATCAACATGAAACGGAGCAGGATGATTTTCGCTCGACCGTGGTGTGCGGCGACGCGCACTCGGACGTGCAGAGCGTGCGAGAGCTTTACGATGCGCTGGTCGAAGCCAAGCGCAGGTGCAACGAGCCTGTGGACGACCTCTCCTTCCCGCGCTTTCATCATCTGATTGCGTCCAAGACCGATTCTTTGAAAGAGCGATTGAACTGCGACCGCGTGCGCTTTTCCGTGGACGTGGAGGGCGGGCGCGTCAACTTCAAAGCCAAGGCCGACACGGAAGATTGATGAAAGCTTAAAGGTAGATAAGAAGGGCGACTCCTTTGCGGGAAGTCGCCCTTCTTAGCTTTGCGCTTTCCGGACTCAAGACCGGAAGCCGAGTGGCTTTCAAAAAGCCTGACTTACATCTTGATCACTTTTTCGGCCTGCGGTCCTTTGGGGCCTTGAGTCACTTCAAACTCGACCGTCTGACCCTCTTCGAGAGTCTTGAAGCCGTCGCCCTGAATGGCGCTGTAGTGAACGAAGATGTCCGAAGAGCCGGGCTGCTCTATGAAGCCGTAACCCTTCGAGTTGTTAAACCACTTGACCTTACCGGTAATTCTAGACATAGCAGACGAATCCTCCTAATGATTCGGTAAAACCGGAGGATGAAAGCTCCGCTTGTGGCGAGACTCTTTCAGCTTCCGACGAGGTTAACACTTGTGAGCCGGATGCGCTTCAAGAAAATGGGAGCGCTCCACAAACACACAAACAAAAAAGCCTGCGCTTGAAGGTGGCACGACGCGCGCGGTCAACCTGTGGGGTTTAACGCGCTCGGCACCTTAGACACAGACCTTGCGGGGACAACAGAAAACTCATTACTGT
>JACVRN010000280.1 GCA_014534425.1 Pyrinomonadaceae bacterium | reverse complement strand
GGAGGCTTCTGGTATTTCGTCACCAGCGGGACGCGCGCCGAGACTAAAGCTCTCAACGAAGAAGTGGCCAGCTATCTACAGAAAAACACTCAGGCGCAGATCGCTTCCCAGCGCCTCAACGAGTTTCGTGTCGCTTACAAAAATAGGCAGGAAGAGCTTGACGAATTAAAAGCGCTCTTGCCCGAGCAGCGTGAGCTGACCAGCGTCCTGCAAAGCGTGCAGGATCGCGCGCGCAATAGCAAACTCTCGCTGCGCCGCTTCTCGCCCAAGGAGGATATCCAGCAGGACTTCTATAGCGGTAAGCCGATAGAGGTTCAGGTCACCAGCTCGTTTGCCAATCTGCGCGAGTTCTTCGAGCAGATGGCCAGATATCAACGCATCGTCTCGATCACGGATTTCAAGCTCGATCAGATCAAAGAAGAGGAACAGAACCAGGGTAAGACCATTGATGCGCAGTTTCTCATGACGGCTTATTACGTTTCGGCGGAAAAACTCCAACAGTCTGCGACCTCACCGGCCCCCGGCGCGCCGGCGCCCTCTGCACCCACAGCACCGGCGCCCGCCAAACAATAAAGACCCAAGCCAGCCGCAATCATTGCGGTATCGACGGGGAACAGATGATGAACCACTACACAAAGATCATTCGTTACACAATCTTCAGCCTCTTGCTTGGCGTTGGGCTCATAATAAACGGCGCACCAGCAGGCGCTTCGGCTCAAGATCAAGAGGCCGCTCAAAAGAAAGAAGCGAGCGACAAATCCAGGAGTGGCGAGCGTGACCCGTTTGCTAGATACAGGCCGCTGTCAAAGCCGAAAAAGAACGTCGCCGTGCCTCTTACACCACCGACGATTCAAGAGCGTATCGAACGCTACAAAGCGCAGAAGATGGCCGCCATGACGGCGCAGCTCCCCGCGCCGAAGCCAACCACCGCCTTGCTGCTCAACGAAATGCAAGTCGTCGGTATTTTCCGCACGCCGCGCGGCTATGCGGCGATGATCGAAGCGACTCCGATCAAACTTTCCTATGTGATCTATCCGGGCGAAACTTTTTACGATGGGCAGCTAGTTGCGATCGAAGAAGACCGCCTGGTCTTCCGCCACGAAACCCGCTGGACAGATGGGCGTCGCGAGCGCGCCGTTGAGACCAAGCCCTTGCGACAGTCCAACGCCGTCGCAGATTCCCTGACGTCAACGAGAGGGACCACTACCAACGTTCCGGCAGTCGATTCTCCGAAGAAGGAAGAGGAGAAAACATCCGTGCCGGAAAAACAATGACCTGTCTTTGGTCTCGCCCTGAGGGAAGACTGAGCCTAAGGAGAGCGAGACCCCCCTGCACTGTGCGCGCGTTTCTGTAGCAATCAAGCAAGAGCTTAAGGAAACAGCAGACGCGCGTATGAATTGATAATTCACCGGGCGCTTCCGCGTTTGTGCGGCGCGCGCTTTTATGAAGTAGGTCGAGACCGAACGAGCGCAGCGCGTGGCGGGCGCGACCGACGATTCCCTTAAGGAGGGAAACATGCCTGTTCAGCATCAACTGCTTGCGACCATCAAAAGAGGAGGGCTCGTCCTCTTGCTCATGTGCTCGCTTAGTGTGGTCGCCTTGTCGAGTCCGTCAGACGTACCTGTCGCGACCAGCGTCAGCACGACGACTTCCGGCGCGTCCACATTTATTACCATCTCCGGCACGGCGCCGATGGCCTATTCCGTCTCGCGACCTAACGCCCGCACGATCCTGATTGACCTCCCTGGCGTTGACGCGACGAATCTGGCGCAGGCCTACACCGTCGCCACACCGCTTGTCGAGAGATTGACGGTCGAGCGCTGGCAACGCACGAATGCCAAGCCCATGACGCGCTTTCATGTCTCTTTGCGCGCGCCGGTACAAGACCGCTCACAGCTGGCCGGCAACAATCTGGTGCTGATGCTTTCGCCCGACGGGGCCTCCGGCGCGACGCCTGTTGAGGCCAAAGGCCCGCATCTGGACGCGACCTCAGTTAACGCACTGCCATCGGGGGCTGCGATTAAAGTTGTCGCCGCCAGCGCAGCTAACTCTGCCGCGGGTCAGGAGC
>JACVRN010000229.1 GCA_014534425.1 Pyrinomonadaceae bacterium | reverse complement strand
CTTCAAGCGTGCCAACATGGCCGCGCTACGTCTCTTTCTGCGCGTGCTGCCTTCGGAGAGACAACGCGTCTTTGCACTGACTATTTTGACCGGAGTGCTCTGCGGTCTCGCGGCGGTCGCATTCCACCTCTCAATCAGATTCGCCGAAGGCCGTTTGATTGACCGGGCCATGACGGCGAGCGGCCATTCCTGGATATGGTGGACTATTCTGACGCCTCTGTTAGGAGGCTTGTTGAGCGGCGTGCTACTGCAATATGTCGTCCCCGAAGCGCGCGGTAGCGGCATCCCGCAGGTGAAAGTTGCTTACGCGGTGAGAGGCGGCAAGCTCTCTTTCCTTCATGCGTCGGTCGGTAAATTTCTGGTAGGTACTTTGCAAATCGGTTCCGGCGCATCGTTGGGCCGCGAAGGCCCGACGGTGCAAATCTGCGCTGGCATTGCGAGCCTTCTAGGACGTGCCGCAGCGCTCTCCAAAGACAACCTGAGACGACTGCTTCCCGTCGGCGCTGCCGCGGGCATTGCCGCGGCCTTTAACGCACCCATCGCCGCCGTCACCTTCACGGTAGAGGAAGTCGTTGGCGACCTGGATCAAACCGTTCTCTCGGGCGTCATCATCGCGGCAGCCCTTGCCGCAGCTATTGAGCGCGGTGTTCTAGGTGAGCACCCGGTCTTCGACGTGCCGCCTGGCTACGGATTGCAGCATCTCTCGTCTCTAATTTTTTACGCCGCGCTCGGTGTTGCCGGAGCAGTCGTCTCTCTAGTATTTACAGAATCGCTGCTGAAACTGCGCGGCTGGTTTCAACGCCTCAAGAGTATTCCACCGTGGGCGCGGCCCGCCATCGGAAGCACATGGACGGGCATCCTCGCAGTAATCGCCTTATGGTGGTTGAAGACGGGAGGCGTCACTGGCGGGGGCTACGATACTCTCGCACGCGCTCTATCCGGCAACCTCGCGGTCAAAGTGCTGTTGGTTCTCTGCGCCATGAAGATAGCGGCGACCGTCTTCTCTTACAGCTCCGGCGGCGCGGGCGGACTCTTCGCCCCTTCGCTCTTCATAGGCGGAATGCTGGGCGGAGCAGTAGGCTTTCTTGACCAGGCGTTGCTGCATCACACGGGCAATGAGGTCGGAGCGTTCGCGCTCGTTGGCATGGGCGCTGTATTTGCCGGAAGCATACGCGCGCCTATTACTTCGGTTCTCATAATCTTCGAGATGACGGGAAGCTACGGCCTGATCCTTCCGCTGATGATCGCCAACATGACGGCCTACGCCATCGCACGCCACCTCCGGCCCACGCCTATCTACGAGGCACTGCTGGAACAGGACGGCGTTCACCTGCCGCATCGACGCGGTAGTACAGTCGCACACGCCCTTGAGCAGTTACGTGTGTCGGAAGCCATGACCACAAAGCCCATCACTTTGGCAGCACACTTGACCATAGCCGAGGCCATCAAACGCATAGGCGATTACGGATTCTCTACTTATCCTGTCGTAGAAGATGACGGACAATTCAAAGGCATGATAAGTGAAGCGCGCTTGAGGCGAAGCGTTGCCGAAGGCAAGGGCAAGCGGTTGGTGCGGCAAATCGCCGACAAAGGAGATTACGTTTTCCCCGATCAACCATTAGTGCGCGCGGTCGTTCACATGAATCGCTCCAAGGTGCGCCAACTGGCAGTCGTTGAGCGTGGTGAAGGGAGAGGCATGATAGGTCTTTTGACGATGAGCGACATCGTCAGCGCACAAGCTCGCGCGGCCCTTGCGGCAGGAGAGCCTGATAAAACAATGGTTCCGGGCTTTAGCGAACTGGAGGAATCGACGGAGCCTTAACCTGTTTGTCAGTAAGATGCAGATGGGGGATGTACGGCTCAGTGCAAAGAGCGATCATACTCCTCTTTAGCTATTCGGTAGCACCTGCAGGTTATCGCTTCTAATTTCTTCCGCCTGAGGATGGTGATTCTGCCACGGTGGTAGCGAATCAGCCCTGCGTTCTGGAAACCACCGGCGACTTCCGAGACGCTCGCGCGGCGCACCCCAAGCAGCCGGGCGATAATTTCGTGGGTAAGCTGGAACTGATCTGCGTGGGTGCGGTCGTGGTAAACCAGCAGCCAGCGAGCGAATCGCTGTTCTACCTTGTGGAAGCGATTGCAGGAAGCTGATAGCGAAAACATCGTGAGCAGCGCATAGGTGTAACGATGCAATAAGGTTTGTAACACTTCGCCGCGGTCAAACTCCTCTTTAAGCACTACAGCCTTAATACTCAAGGCTTCGCCTGGGGACTGCACGACCGCCCGGTTGAATGTTGTGTTGACACCGAGGACGACGGGCAGCCCGACCATTCCTTCGTTACCCACCGTCCCTACTTCAACGGTCGCACGGGTTTCAGAAGTGCAGAGTAAAGAGACGATACAATTACTGGGGAAATACGCCTGTTCTATTGGGAGGTCGGCCTCGTAAAGCGTCTGGCCGAAATCCAGTGAGACCGGATTCAAATAAGGAGAGAGGCGCTCGTACTCTTCCGCCGGTAGTGCAGCGAGAAGTTGGTTTTTGATCTGTGGGACTTTAGCTAAAGGCATCGCAAGTCTTCCGGCCGGGCTTTGTCTGGAAGAAACAACCGGCACCACTGGAATTAAACCTAGGCGCTCTTATAAACCCGGTGTATAAAATGACTTGCTTGAAATTCAAACGCCAAGTATATGAAGGGTAAGAATGATGGTCTGTACGCTCAAGTACGAACTTTAAGACTACGACAAAAAAGGAGCTAAACAAGCATTATATTTCGAGTCACGTAAACCATTACTCTACATAGGATTCACGGCTCATTCGTACCCTACAGTACAGACAATTCTGATGAAGTAAGATGACAATTCATACTGCTTAATCTCTTTATCCTAATATCTTATCCTTGTGGGTAGTTTGTTATATGCTTTAACCACAAGAAGCAGATATCAAATGCCCAGGGCTATTGGGAGGTGTGATGAATCGACTCAGGCTGTCAGGGTTCTCGTCTCATAACCGTATACTCCTCCCGATCTTGATCACAAGCTTCCTTCTGTTATCTCTATCCTGCTCGCGTAGGCCTTCCGAACAGGCGGCACAAAATGCCCCGTCGCAGCAAACAAGCACGTTACCAACGGGCGCGCAAGCTTCCGCCGAGACGGAAGACGGACAGTGGTTAATGCCAGCGAAGAATTACGCCAGCACCCGCTACAGCGGGCTCGATCAGATCAATACGGAGAACGTAAAGAACCTCAGGAACGCG
>JACVRN010000298.1 GCA_014534425.1 Pyrinomonadaceae bacterium | reverse complement strand
TCGCAGCCCTTCTTCGTCGCCGCGCAGTTCACTGGACTCGAAGGCAAGTACGTCAAGCTGGAAGACACCATTCGCGGCTTCCGCGAAATCATTGAAGGCAAGCACGACGACCTTCCCGAACAAGCCTTCTACCTCGTCGGCACCATAGAAGAGGCCCAGGAGAAGGCCAAACAAATCGCCGCCGGAGGATAAAAGAAGTGATGAGTGCTGAGTACTCAGCACTCAGTACTCAGTACTTTTTTATGGCAGAACAGATTCAATTGGAAGTGGTGACGCCGGAGCGGCGCGTGTTGTCCGGGACGGTGGATGCGGTGTACGTTCCCGGAGTGGGCGGCGAGCTTGGAATATTGCCGGGCCACACGCCGCTTATCTCTCAGTTACAGACGGGCGTGCTCTCTTACACGGTCGGAGAGAGAACCTATCGGCTACATGTCTCCGGTGGCTTCGTAGAAGTCAATCGAGACCGCGTGAGCGTGATGGCCGAAGTGGCGGAGCGCCCCGAAGAGATAGACGCCGCGCGTGCGCGCCTGGCACATGAGCGTGCTGAAAAGACCTTGAGCGCCTGGAGCGGCACGGAAGAGGATTTCGAGAAGGCGCGCGCTCGACTGGAACGCTCTATGGTTCGCCTGCAACTCTCCACGGGCGAGAACCTGACGCGGTAACTGTCGCGTCGTCAGGGGCGCGTCTTCAAAGCCGCACACGTCCTGACCTGAGAATGAAGAAGCCTTTTGTGGCTCTTCGCTCTCAGGTCATTTCTATTCGCCGCACCTCTCCATGCACTTTTCGTACTGTTTGTTCGCCCTCTCCTTGCACTTGTCGCGCGCAGTTTCCGGCAACTCGTCGCATTTCGCCAGCGTCTTGTCGCGTGTGTCTTTGCAATCGCCGGCGCAGTCTGCGGGCGTCAGGGCGCTGGCGCGGCGCGTGGCTGCGGCAAGGCCCATGACAGATACCAGCAATGCGGCGGCGATTACGACCAGCAATAAATAGCGGCGGGGGATTCTCATAAAGTTAAGCATTTCTCACCTCTTGGATTTCGGTTTCTAAAACTCTGAAGCTTCGGACGCGAGGGTCTAAGCGGTCACGAAAATTTAGCGCGCCCGATTATCCTTTCCCCGCCCCACCGGAGTCAAACTTTTTGCCGTCCGAGACGTGAAACAAAGTGTGTTTCATACTTGAAACAGTAGCCCGAACACGGTATAATGCGTTTCGTCTTTAAGCGCAGATTGAGAGTATCCAAGAAGGGTTTTTCAAATGTCCGAGAGCATAAAGGAAACAATTATCAAAGATGAAGAGGCGCGCACGATTGCGGGTGAAGCCACGCCCGAAGACGCGCAGGCGGAACCCAGTTTGCGGCCTCGTCGTCTAGCGGAATACATAGGCCAGGCAAGGGTCACTAATAATCTTAAAATCTTTTTGAAGGCGGCGCGCGGGCGACGCGAAGCGCTGGATCACGTTCTCTTCTCAGGCCCGCCGGGACTGGGAAAGACAACGCTCGCCAATATCATAGCTGCGGAGATGGAAGCGGAACTGAAGTGCGTCGGCGCTCCCTCGATTGAGCGCGGCGGCGACCTGGCGGCCATCCTCACTAACCTGCAAGAAGGCGACGTGCTCTTCATTGACGAGATTCATCGCCTGAAGCCGCAGATTGAGGAAGTGCTGTACCCTGCTATGGAGGACTATCACCTGGACATCATGATAGGACAGGGAACAGCCGCTCGCTCTATTAAATTGGAGTTGCCGAAATTCACTTTAGTCGGTGCGACGACTCGAGCCGGTCTTATCACCGC
>JACVRN010000286.1 GCA_014534425.1 Pyrinomonadaceae bacterium | reverse complement strand
TTCATGCGAGATTGAGATTGTAGGGGGCCTGCGCTTCTGCTTCTCCATGGCGTCGAGACAGGTATTAACGGTGATGCGCTGTATCCAGGCCGTGAGCGTCACTGGCTCTTTCAGGCTCTTTATCCCGCGATAGATTTTCAGGAATACTTCCTGCGCCTGGTCTTCCGCCTCCTGCCTGTCGGCCATCAGGCGGTAAGCCGTAGCAAACACGCTTCTTTTATATTGGGCGACGAGTGCTTCGAAAGCGCGAGTGTCGTGGGGGAGCGTTCTCTGACACCAGAGAACAAGCTCTTCGGGTGAGATAGCGTCCAATCAACTCTCCTCAAGCAATAAGGTGTCGGATGGCTAATCTCACCAGAAGGAATAGGCGTTGTCAACCGCCTATCGCTAGAGCTAAAGACGGCGCACGTGATTAAAAGTCACAGGACGTTAATTTCAAAAAACTTTCGACTTCGACAGGTGACTTTTCCCCTGCCCTTTCGTCCTATCTGTTACGGGCATTACATGGACGGAACGATGCAAAGCCCGGTTCAGTGGTTTTCGAGAGAGCAGGTGAATAAAGGTGTCGCTTTTTACTACGGACTGGTTTGACTACTTTGCGCCTCTTCATGGCGGTTTTGATTTACCCTTCGGGATGCGCAGCGCAGGCACATTGCAGATGCGTTTCTCCAACATGCATGCTCAGATTAAAATGTCCTCCTGCCTGAGAGACCTGAATATCGAACATCAATTAACCGGCAATAAGATTAAGATTCGGACAGGCGAGCTGACATCCTTAATCGCAAGGCTCTCCGGCGTGCTCTCGTGGGTGGAGCAGAGCGCTGTGCAGACCAGTTTTCATCAGCACGGCTCTGAGTTCCAGGACGACGTGTTCGCTTCCTGCTCCCTACAGAGTTTCGTGGCGAAAGTACAGTGTCACTGGTTGACGGAGATATTGCGAGAGAAGCGCCTGCGTACTGTCTTTCAACCCATAGTGAGTTGCGTGACCGATGGCACGGGCATCTACGGCTATGAGGCGCTGATGCGTGGCGATGACGCCGGGAGGACCATTGACCCACTAGACCTCTTAAATGTAGCAAGGGGAGCCGACCTGCTCTTTCAACTCGATGTGCTGGCCTGCCGCAATGCTGTTTTGGAAGCGGCGCGCTATCAGATACCGACCAAACTCTTTATTAACGTGACGCCAACTACCATCTACAACTCCGAATATCACATAGACACCGTTGTCGGCCTTCTCGACGGCTTAGGATTAAATCCCCGGCAAATAGTCCTCGAACTTGTCGAAAGCGAAGAGGTCGGCGACTGGTATAACTTCGGAAGGATTCTGGACATGTACCGCGACCGCGGGTTTGAAGTGGCGCTGGATGATTTCGGCGCGGGCTATTCTTCGATGATAACTTTCAACAGGCTACGCCCCGACTACATCAAGATAGACATGGACATAATTCGCGCCGTCCACCTGGATGCACACAGGGCGACCCTTGCGGGCAAACTGATTGAGGCGGCCCAGGAATTAAACATTAAGACCATCGCCGAAGGAATAGAGTCTGCCGGCGAGTTCAGTTGGGTAAGGCAACGCGGCGTAGATTTCGTTCAAGGATTTTACATCAGCCGCCCAGCCGCACCGCCGCCATTCGCTCTCGCGGCTTAAACGTCAACCCATACTAAGAGCGGCTAACAAAACTCTCGCTGGGTAAAGTTCCAGCAGATTAAAGTAGAAGGTTACGCAGAAGATACGTACTCCACTGTCCGATCAACCTTCGCTATCTTCGTGAAGCCTTATCGTATGTGCTGTTAGTTCAAGTAATGGGTACACATTGGAGCGGGAAGTGAACCCACTATTGAGCTTCTCAATTCACTTATAAGGAATTGATAACGGTCTGCTCAATGAGTACAGCACCCTGACTGCGCGGGCTGTTGACTGATGCACTTAC
>JACVRN010000038.1 GCA_014534425.1 Pyrinomonadaceae bacterium | reverse complement strand
GACTATGTCAATCTCGAAGCCGTTCGTCGTCAATCGCTCGCCCGTCCACTCAAGCTCGTCCGGCGAACAAATGACAGCAGGATAGCCCTCGCCTTCAAAGAACTCCTTGAAAAGCTCGAACTCCTTCTGCGTGGGCATTCCCTTCAAATCTATGATGGCAATGTGCGGCGTGCGCTCAGGCTTGCGGCCCAGGTATTCTTCGTGCGCGCGAAGCAGCACGTCGAGCATCAATCGTCGGCCATAAAGCGGGCGCACGTTGTAGCTCTCGGCGAAGCGCTTCATCACCGGAAGCTCAAGGAAGATGTCGTAGGCTGCGTCGGCGTATGCAATGCCCGCAGGGCTTTCGCCGTTCAACTCCACGAAGCTGTAAGCCTCGTCGGTCAGAAAAGAATCGAGGCGGGCGGTCGGCGAAACTTCCGCGTAGCCGGGGTCAATAGAGACAAGCTCGCGCTCTATGTCGGTCAGGCCCAGTTCGTCCAGAAGCGCGGAGTCCTGGACTGCCGCATCCTTGACCTTTTGAATAGCGCTCCAAACCGTTTCGCAAACGCGACGGACGCGGGCGAAATCCTCTTCGGTAACGAAATGCGGGCGCAGGTAGGGGGAAAGACGGCGGCCTCCGAAGATGAGACGGGCGCGCTCCAGCCCCTCGTCCAAAATACGCCTGGAGGATTCCGCCAGATCGTTTTCGCCAAGCAACTCGTGATAGCGGGCAACAGCTTCTTCCAGCATCAGCTTTTTCGAGAGCTTTCCGATTAATTTGTCAGAGCTTTTATGTGTGAATCGTAGAGTATCAACTACAGTCACAAGTGACAAGTGGGAAACAGTTTTCAGTAATCAGTTTTCAGTTTTTAGAAAAAGCAAGTTGGCTTTCTGCTGAAAACTGAAAACTGTTTTTACTTGTCGCTGTAGATGAGTGTGATGCGGTCTTGGCCGCGCATCACTACGAGGGAGAGGTCTACGGCTCTTTGGAGCAGGAATTTTTCGGGCCATTCGTTTTCCGTGAGGGTCTTGCCGTTGACGCTGACGACTACGTCGCCGGGGCGCAGGCCCAGTTTGGCTGCGGGGCTTCCAGACCGAACCAGGTTGACGAGCAGCACGCTCGGAGCGCCCGCGCGCTGTGGGGTTTTATCCGAGGGCACGACCAGCCAGTCCAGGTCTGCGACGATTGACGGAGGCTGCGGCGTGGCTGCGGGCGGTACGGGTACGGCGCTCTTAATCTTCGCGGCCTCTGCCGCCAGTCGCTCAAGCTCTCGCTTGACATTCGTGGTAGCGGCGCTCACGGTCGGTGCGTAAAGGTTCGCGTTGCTCTGAAAGCCTGCGGCGCTCATTCCCGTAGCCATGCTCAGGTTAAATGCTTCGCTGAGCTTGATGTCTATTTCGCGCGGGACAGCTTCCATAGCGCGCAGAACTGTGAACTTGACGGAAGCGCCGCCGCCCGCTTCGTTCAGCAGGTATGACAGGTCTTCGCTGTTCTTAACCTCGCCTTCGCCCACGCGCAGGACTATGTCTCCGGCCCTGAGGTCTGCGAGCGCTGCGGGCGAGTTGGGCGCTATCTTGGTCAGCAGCACGCCCTGCGGATTGTTCAAAAGCTTGGAGGCTTCTTCAAGCTTCCAGCCGGTCGTCTCAAGCTGCTTCAAAGTGGTCGCGGCTATGGCTTCGCCACGCACGCCCAGGAGCGGGCGCGGGACTGACGCGCGACGCTGTAGCACGCGCTCAGCCGCGCGCTTGACGATTGAGGCGGGCATCACTCGCGCCTCTCCGGCTTTGCTCGTCTCAACCAGCCCCACGGTTTCGCCCGCTTCGTTTAAGACCACGCCTCCGACGACCTGCGGCGAGAGACCTTCGGCGCGCACGGTCAGGCGAGTCACGCTGCCGGTCGAAGCACGCGCGATGTCCGAGATGGTGCCCTTTATCTCTTCGACGCGCATGTAGACCGAGCCGTTGTTTGCGGCGGCGGCCTGCGCCTTCTGTGCGCGCAACGGAGCGAACAGACGCACGCGCTGGCCTACGCTCAGGCTGCTGTCCGCAGCTTCGCGCGAAGGCGGAAGCCTGAGGCCGTCCGCTTCCATGAGCGTGAGCCAAGTGCTGCCGTCAACGCCTATGAACTTTGCGGCAAGCCGAGCGCCGTCACGACGCACGAGCGTTAGGCCGGAAGCGTCTGCGCCCGGTTTGGAAGTATTGAAGCCGAAGTCAGCCGGAAGATTGAACATCTCCGCGTCGGCTTCGGGCAACCGAGCGACGACAGAACGCCCGTCGCTTAGGACGTAACCGGCGACGATGTTCGT
Organism: Pyrinomonadaceae bacterium; assembly: GCA_014534425.1. Taxonomy (GTDB): domain Bacteria; phylum Acidobacteriota; class Blastocatellia; order Pyrinomonadales; family Pyrinomonadaceae; genus JACVRN01. The sequence goes on along the minus strand of JACVRN010000038.1, from coordinate 39,516 downwards.
GTAAACGAACTGGTTGATGAGCGAAGGCTCCAAGACCCTGGCGTCCGTGAAGGCGAGCCACGTCTTGAGCTTCCAGCCGCTCAACTGGTGAACTATGGTGATGACCTGCTGCGGTTGCGCGGGCGGCGTTTGATTGGAAGCCTGCGTCACGGCCACGGCAGGCGCGGGCGGCGCAGGCGTCAAAGCGGCGGGCGCAGCCGGCGGCGTAGAAGCCGTGGGCGCAGACGAAGCGGACGGGATGCGCCCGCTCTGTCCAAGCGCAACCGTGCAGGCGCTCAACATGAGCAGAGCGAGCAAGAGAGCCGCAGTAGAACGCTTTATGAAAAACTTCAGAGACAAGCTTCTTAACCTCAAAAGAACCGAGCGGTTCAAAAGTCTGTTACCAGACGCCTTTTTCGCTGGCAGGAACAAGGCGAGCCTTGTCGGGCCGCTCGAACAACTCCTGCCCGCCGAAGTTGACGGGAGAAAGCGTGCGCCTTGTGCCCTGCCCGTCTTCGAACCTCAACTGCGAAGCCGTGGCCGAAGGCACGCGGACAGAAATCACAGGCCCCGCGTCCGTGTATGAATTCTTTGCGCTCGCCAAATCATCTGCGCCGCGCGAGCCAAGGTCGTTCGTAAAGATTCGCTGCTGTTGCGTAGCAGGCCCTCTTGCAAGCTCTGTCCGTGTATTGTTCGCTTTAACGCCCTTCACCTCGCGCGTGCGCCCCACTTCCTTAGACCCGACTTGCTTTGCGGAGTTCGGCGCAGCAACCGGCGCTGAGTTTATTATCGGCGCAGCTTTATCTTCGCTCTTCGCGCCTTCCTTGATGGTCGTAGCCGCAAACTCAGCCGATTGCGTTTTGTACGAAGGCGCGGGCCGCGTCTGACGATAAACGACTACGGCTACGAGAATGAGCGTGACGGAGGCCGCGACCGTGATGGCCTGTGCGCCGGGGGCAAAGCCGGGCAGCCAGCGCCGCTCGCGCCTGCTTTCGCTTCGCGCCTCGCTCAAACGCGCACGCAGTCGCCAGTCAAAATCAGGCGGCGCAGAGACTTTATCCAGGCTTCCTACGAGAGCCTTCAGCGCCGCGCGCTCCGTTGAGAAAGCGCGGCAAGCCTCGCACGAGCGAAGATGAGTCTCGACCTCTACGGGCGGCCCAACGCTCGCTTCCAGTTCTTCAATCTCTCTCTTTACTGCTTTACACTTCATCGTTTTTAACTCAACTTCAAAACAATCTCACAGGTACGCGCGCAGTTTGTCGCGCAGCAGGTTGCGCCCGCGACTGATGCGAGATTTGACAGTCCCCTCGCTCGTCTCCAGTATGCGGGCAATCTCTTCGTAGGTCTTGCCCTCTACATCACGCAGGACGAGCGGCGCGCGATATTTTTCCGGCAGCGTGGTGATGGCGCGAGCCACAGCCGCGCGCCTTTCGGCATCCACGAGCGCCGCGTCCTGAAGCGGGCGCACGTCCACAGGATTAATCTCAATCGCTTCCTCCCGACCGTCGCGCGTCTGTATGCTTCCGGTCAAGGAGATAAGACGCCGACGTTTGCGCTTGCGAATCTCGCTGATGGCTAGATTGGTCGCAATGCGGTAGATGTAGGTCGAGAAGGCAAAGCTGGTCTGGTAACGGTCGCGCGCCCTGTAGATACGCACGAAGGTCTCCTGCGCCAGATCAACCGCCCCGTCATAGTCGTTCGTCATGCGATAAATGTAGCTGGTAATCTGGCCCCTGTAACGCCTGACCAGTTCGGCAAAGGCCGCTTCGTCCCCGTCCCGCGTCGCCTCCAGCAGAGCATGGTCGGTCGGCGGCTCACACTTTCCGACAGACTGCGGCATAGTGGCTCCGAACACCAGCTCGTCAATAGAGGTCAGCGTGCTCATTGGGGTGGGTAGGCTCTTCAGGGTACGAACTCGGAAAAGTTTTGCGCGAACCGGAATCTCGTGGCGCGCTCTGGCTTCTCCTACAGCGCGGGCATTATACACCTTTTCCGAAGGCATTCGCCCGCAAGCTCTCTCACGCACGGCGGGGGTGAGAGTTCCAGAAAATGATGGGCGATAATTTGACTTTCCGGTAAATAAGATCAAAGGCGGCAGGTCTGTATGAATCCAGCGCCTGCCGCCTTTCTAGCGAAAATGGCTCTAAAGCTCTCTACTGACGGGCGGAAGTTCTCTGCGAGGCGTCTGGATTCTGGAAGAGCGAGTCTTCCAGCTTGACGCCGTAGGTGACGGTCATGATGCGCGTCTCCTGTGTCTGCTTGCCTTCCTCGAAAAAGACCGTGCGGTAGGGAACGAGCGTCCCCTGCGCCGTGCGGTAGTCGTAGAAGCGGCGCATGTATTTGAGCGGCGTGCCGCCCGGCTGCGAGGCTTCTTCGTATTCGAGCCACATCACGCGAAGGGTTCTGGCGCTGACGTAAAAGCGCGTACGTCGCTTCTCTTTATCCGTCACGTCTACTATGTAGAAATCTACGCCGTTCTGCTTGTCTTTGCCCGCGAGCGTGAGAGTTGAGCCGTTCTCCTTGTAGCGCAGGAGAGCGTCCAGCCCGTGCCAGAGTTGCGATTGAAACTCAACGGTGGCATCTTCGCGCGGCGTAAAGGCGGAACCGTTGATGATGCCCCAGAGACGACCCTCGCCGTAAAGGAGCGAGTATTCTATGGTCGGAAGCTTCTGATCCAGGCGAACCTTGTCCTTTTCGGCGCTCGCGCCACGTATGAATCGGCGCTCGTACGAAGCCTCTTCGGTGCGCCCGTCCGCGCCTATGCGGGTCAGACGACCGCGCTCTATGCCGTTGCGCCTTATCTGCTCCAGCGCGCCGCGCGAGCCGTAGGCGTAAATCACGGCTTCCGCTACCTGCTCCGCCGTGACCTCTGCGCCGGGTTTGGCGGCAGGTGCTTTTTTATCTGTCTCCTTGGGCTTGTCTTCCTGTTTCCCCGTCTGCTGCTGTGCCGCAGGATTCGTTTGAGCGCCGAGCGCAACCGTGTTTGATTGCGCCGCGCAGAGGGCAAGCAGCGCCAGGGCGGTGGCGAAATATATGTAACGTCGCAGCAAGTCTGAAAAATTCTCCTTCGAGAGGGATTACTCGTTTGAGTGAACGGCTAAAACGGGAGCAGTCGGGCCATTCGATTCATTTGATTGTAACACAGTGAAATTAAAAGCGCCTGTTGGGAGCGCGCCGTGCGCTGTGCCCTTTTTGTAAGGCCGATAATTATTGATGCTCCAGTGGGATTCGAGGGATGCCCGAAGAGTGCTGCCACATTGACAAGCGGGCACCGTGGCGGTAGAGTTCAAGGTTTCTAAATGCCCTGGATTTCGTCGCTATCTGAGCAAACGACCCAGTCTAAGGCACGATTCCGCCTCGCAGGCAGCAATCATACGACGCGCTCTTTTCGCGGAAAGCTTACGGGCGCTGAGAAAAGAAGAAGAAAGGACAACTAAAGAGTTATGAAGAGAGTAGGCATTCTGGTCGGACGCGAGCAGACGTTTCCAGAAGCACTCATCCGTTCAATCGACGAGCGAGGGGAGGGCCGGGTGACGGCTGAGATGATTAAGATTGGGGGCGTGCGGCTGGACGAGCCGCGCCGTTACGACATCATCATCGACCGCATCTCGCATGAGGTTCCCTTCTATCGCGCCTTCATGAAGCGCGCGGCGCTCGAAGGCACTTACGTTATCAACAACCCTTTCTGGTGGTCTGCGGACGACAAGTTCTTCAACTACGCGCTCGCCACCAAACTCGGCGTAGCCATCCCGAAAACCGTGCTGCTTCCGCAACACTCCTACATAGAAGGCATCGTCACAGAGTCGCTTCGTAACCTGGAGTTCCCGCTCGATTGGCAGGGCATAGTGGATTACGTAGGCATGCCAGCCATCATGAAGCCTTTCGACGGCGGCGGCTGGAAGAACGTAGAGCGCGTCAACTCTCTTGAAGAACTCTGGTTCAAGTACGACCAGACGGGCACGCTCTGTATGACCTTGCAGGAGTTCATTAACTTCGACCAGTTCGTGCGCTGCTACTGCATAGGGCAGGAAGAGGTGATGATTATGCCCTACGACCCGCGCAAGGCTTACCTTTCCGGCGAGCAGTACATCAACGACCCAAACTATCTCTCGCCCGAACTGTCGGAACGCGTGACGAATGATGTGCGAACTCTGTGCCGCGCGCTCGGCTACGACATCAACACGGTCGAGTTCGCCATCAAGGACGGCACCCCGTACGCGATTGATTTCATGAACCCCGCGCCGGACGCAGAGATTGTTTCCGTAGGCGAGTTCTATCACAACTGGGTGACGGAGAAGGTCACAGACCTTGTCTTCAAACGCCTCGGCCAGTCCGCAGACGAGCGACCGCGCTATCGCTGGGACGCGTTCCTCAATCCTGAAGGGACTTTGACGACCGCAGTGGCCTCCGCGACCGAGCAGGCCGCGCGAACCATCATCCCTCAGCCCGTGCGAGAGATTCCGGCTGACATTGCGGCTGGCGTCAGCGAGCTTGTCGCGGGCGCAGCCTCCGCCGTCTCAGGCATAGTCGAAGCGGTCACGGAGCCAAAGGCACAGGCGACCAAGAGCACAAAGCGCGCCTCGACCACCTCCAAGAGCAAGACCACGACGGCCAAGAAGGCAGTCGCGCCGAAAGCCAAGAAGGCCACGCCGGGCGACATAACAGGGTAAGCTAAGGCTTGACTCTGCTCCGCAAAGAAAAGGGCTGAAGGTGTAGTAAGTTCACCTTCAGCCCTTTTTCTTACCGTCGAACAACTGTGATGCCGTTTTCAGTTTCCGTCCTCTTAGAATTGAAGCGTCACGCCCGTCGTTAGCCCATGCGTCCAAAACCTTGAGCTATTGAAGGTGAAAGCCGGTCTCGCAGGCAGAAGGGTTGAAAGGGGCGGCGGCCTAAGGGCGACATTCACAACCCTATCAATCTGCTCTCCCGGCCTGACCGTCTGATTCCAGTAAAGAAAATCATAGCCGACGAATGGTTTCAAATTGCGCGTTATGTCGTAACTTACTTTGGCCTTAAACTCAGGCACGACTGCGAACTTGCTGCGGCTATAGCTGCCGATGTTGGTGACGAGAGCCAGTATGCCGCCTGGCCCGTTGCTGCCTATATTTAAGGTATCAGTAGTTTCGCCGTTAATATCCACGCTCTGCCTATTACTGCCGAGCGCCACCGTGCCTGACAGTTCTAAACCGAACCGGCCTCTACTAAAAGTTGAGCGTAGGCCAGCTTCTCCACCGTAGAACCTGTTATTCGTGTTGAATTGATCCGTGTCCGTGTAGTACCTGGTGCCGCGTGAATCCTGAGAGATGTCTGTAATCGTCAGCCCTTCCCTCAAATCAAGGTAGCGGAAGCCTGTGAGCAAAGCTAGGCGGCAGCAATCAATCGCGCTCAGCCTGAAGAGCAGATTGCCCTCGGCCCCTTGCAGCCGGTTGAAAAAGGTCGCGGTGCTGGTGCCGGATATAGTAAACGGCGGGTTGCTATTGAAGCCTATAATCGGGTAGACAACTGAAATCGCCTGTTCCGTGTTCCCAACACTTAAGAATGGTCTGCCGATGGTTTGTGAGTCAGGCGATCCGTTTGATGCTACCTGAAAACGCAAGGTGTTCTTTTCCAGAAAGAAGTAGCTCACCTCCGCGCCTACAGTCTTCCCCTTATTCAACCAGAATCCCAAGCTAAGACGCCCGCCGGGGAAATTACCTTGATCCAGTCTCTCTCCGCCGAACGCTATCACTGTCCCAGGCTGACCTATGACAGCCGAGAATCCAGTGCTTGCCGGTGTGACCGTAATAAGAGGAGGTAGATTGCTTCCCCTCGTTCTCCATAACAAGTATTCGGCGGAAACCCAGACGCGCCCCGACGGCTCATCTTCTTGCCGGTTTACGCCTTGCGCCTTCTCGGAGTCTGACTCTTTGAAAGAAGCTGACGCTCCCTTTGCGGCGGCAGGCGTCTCTTTAGGTAGAGTATCAAGCACCGGCAGGGATTCAATTGTTATAAGGGGCTGCTGACCGTTAATCTGGCAAAAAGCAATTGATGTGAATGCGAAAATCAGCAGAAGCGCAGCGAGACTCTTTTTCATGAAGAAACCCTTTAGTGAGAATCTGGAAAGAGCTTATGACACACTATAGTTGGCCTTGCCCACTGTGACAACCTAATCTTGTCAAATGCAAGGGATGAATATCGCGCTCTTCGATTAATGTTTCGCAAGCCACTCCATCAGCGACGTGTAGGTATAACCCACCTTATGCATTCTTCCTGCTAAGTAGCGATTGAAATTACCTAGAAACGATAAAGGAGCGGCCCCGCCTCGCCCAACTCAACATCCAGGCCGTCGCCCTCAATCCTTGAGAATAGAAATCCAGTCCATTCCGCTTCAACTGAATGAGTTGTTATGCCGTGGCATGGTCAGCTTTGGCACCCTTTCTTATAGTTATGTCGCGGCAGGGTGTAACCTTCTATGAGGTCTCCGGCCACTCAAAGTCTAACAGAGTGTCCTCTTCCAGAAAGAAGTCTGTGTATTTTGCGAAGCGTTCTTCGTAGCCCTCCATCGCCTTTTCCCACTGGGCGAGGGCTTCAGGATGGGAACGGCCATGCTCGCGGACTATCGAGTCCATCTGCATAATGATTTTGTTAGCTATGACGCAAAGCATGTCGAGGCGCGGGTCATCTTCGCCTTCGGGGAGGCCGTCTTCAATCTTCCCCATCCTTTCGAGGACATAATCCAGCGCTTGGTTGAGTTCACCGAAGTTCATGCGGTCGAGTAATTTTTCGTCAAACATATCTCTCACCTCTGTGTCTTCGTCTACGCGGGAGGGCTACGACCGGAGGCACGCGCCTTTTAGACGGCTCTTCGTTTCAGCGCAATCTTATTTTAACTATTTTGCGAGTTTTATTCCTACAATTGTAGCCACCACCAGCGCCAGCACAACTGCAACGGCAATCTTAACTCCGGTCGAAAGAACGTTACTGTTTTCTTGTTTGACTTGCGGCGAAGCAGATGCGGTCGTCTCCCTCGTGACCGTTGCCAGAGTCGTAATCTTTCCGTCACGACCGACTTTCCGAACTCGCGGTGTCCAAGCCCTGCGTACTTCCGCTTGCGAAGGGGGCGCATCTTGCCACTCCAGCACGTACACTTCGCCGCCGAAGACCGTTACCCCGGTCGGTGCCCAAGGACTCGGTGCTTGCAGAATGGTGCTGACCTCGCCCCTGGGTGTGATCTTGAGGACGCGGCGGCTGCCGGTGGCGGCAACGTACACGATCCCCTGCGAATCGACAGCCAAACCCCGGCAGTAGCTCGCCTCTGATTCCGTCGGCGGAGTGATGGAGTGGTCTCCGCCTATATTGATGGTTTCGGGACTGGCGAACTGCGAGACCTTCCCGTCCATAGTGATCTTTCGGATAGCATTGGCACCGGGGCGGATGGCGTTTGTGATATAGAGCGAACCGTCCGGGCCAGAAGCTATACCGGCGATGCCTGTGAACGCCTCATCTGCTGCCAGAACAGATTCCTTTCCGTCAGGTGTTCTACGAACAATCCGCGCCGAGCAGGGGTGAGTATCTGCGTAGTAAAGATTCCCGTCCCGGTTAATCGTCAGGGGAAAATCGGAAGACATAATGAGAGCAGGTTTGGAACCTTGCGGCGTTACTCTTTCAAACCACTCCCCGAAACTCTTCTGAGATTCTGCGAAGTATCCGGCTTCATCAATAGTCATCCAGTGAAATAAAGATGCGGGCAAGTGTGTGAGATTGCCTTGCCTATCAATCTTCCAAACGCCTTGGCCGGTGTCTGTAAAGAAAACCTGCCCCTCTTTGTCGACCACAATGCCGGAGCCTGGATGGGCAACTGCGCTGATTCCCAATAGCACGCATAGTGCTATGTTGGTCAACGCCCTTACCATAAAAGAAGTATGCATTCTTAGACCTCCATGCTACACATGCCGCCTAATACTAATTATACCTCAGTCTCTTCGGTAGTGTTTTACCGTAGGCGGTACTACTGCGCTTTGATTGTCTAGCTTATTCGACCGGGTGCGGGCGGCGGCGGGAGAGGAGGTTGATGAGAAGATGTGCTATGAGCCAGGCGACGAGGGAGGAGGCTGTTAGTGACCAGCCTATGTCGGAGAGGTCTGTGCCAAGGGGGTCTCCGATGTATGCGCCGCCGATTGCCAGCAGGGTGCTGGTCAGCATGATACGCGTCGTCCAGCGCCGAACGGTCTGGAGGGTTTGCAGCCAGTTGATGCGTCTTAGTTCCGAAGACAAATACTCATCGTCGTCGTTGAGGAGCGCGTAGTAATCGGCTTCGCGGCGTGCGAAGCGTGCTGTGGCTTCGTCGGGCGCTATGCGTGTGGCAGCCTGGTAATGATGTATGACGTGGGCAAGCTTGCCGCTTCTGAGCGCAATCTCTGCGAGGCCCGTTTCGGCGTGGAAGGAGCGCGGCTGAAGCTCAAGCGAGAGGCGAAAAAGGCGAGAGGCTCGCATCATGTCTCCGAACTCGAAGAAGCTTTCGGCTATGCGCGCTAGAAGCTGGGCGTCTTCGCCTGCGTAGCGTGCGGCCAGTCTCAGCCCTGCGCGAGAGCGCGAGAGAAGGCGCGCGTCGGAAAGCGCGCTCGCCTGTGAGCGAAGAAAGCGCGCGAACTCGTACAGCAGCCAGCCGTCATGCGGCGTGACGAGCAAAGCGCGTCGAAAGGCTTCGGCAGCTTCGCGCAGGCGACCTGCGGCGCGCAGACCGTTGGCGACCAGACGCAGAAGCTGTCCGCGCTCTCTCTCCGTGGATGAAAGCGCAGCAGCTTCGGCTGAAAGCTTATCCTCTCTATGCTTTCTCTCAAGCAGACGAAAGTCGGGCAGTGCGCCTTCGAGCACGGACGAAGGGGCAAGGCGCAGAAGCTTTATCATCTCGCGCAAGCTTCTTGGGTCTGACAGGTAATCCCTCAGTTCGCGCGAGCGCGCATCAAGCTTCTCGTCGCGTATGAGCGAGAAGAGCGAGCGCACCATGCGGCGATAATTTCCGCCGGAGGCGAAGGTGAAGCTCAAGCCACGGCCCGCAACTTCGCTGCGGTAACGATAACGAACGGAGCCGCCGCGCCTCAATGTTCGCACGGCATAAGTCTCTATACGTTCGACTTCATCAATATCTAGCCTGAGCGCACGGCCCTTGAAGATTTTATGCAGGAAGGCCACCAGACCCGTGCGCGAAAGGATGCGGCCTTCGACGCGTATGCGGTCTGTGAAGGCGGCCAGGGGCATGAAGACCCATGCGGTGACGAGGGCTATGATGGCTGCTTCGTCGAACTCTGCGCGCACAAGCAGGAGCGATGTCAAGGTGAGCGCGAGCGCGATTATGATGTAGCCGCCCGGAGACGAGCGAACGGTGACGAGCGGCGCTTGCTCCGTGCCGGGCAGAACGGGCTTGGCGGGCGCGCCCGCAATCACAGGCTCTATGTGTGCAGTCTTAGTCACTTCTCAGTTATCCTCGCGGCTTCGGGCGGACATTCGACCGGGACTTCCAGCGAAAATGTGCCGCGCGCTCCGGCCCTAGGTTCAGTGTAACGCAAGTCAGCGAATTGGACGAACGTTTCCGTCAGGCAATCGCCACGGGTCTCGACTACAGGGAAGCGCGCGAAATCCAGGAAGATTCGCGCACGCTCGTCGCGGCTGGCCTCCGAAACGGCGCGGGCCTCTTCGCCCGAAGGCTTCTCATAAAGAATTACATCACGAAGAGGCTCGCCTTTCCCGTTCAGGTTGAGATTAAAGAGAAAGGTCGCGCGCTCGGTCTCCGCAACACAGCGCCAGAGCGTGGGGTCTGCGAGCGAAGGCATGGCGGCCAGGCGCAGGACTTTCTCTCCACGGGTCGCTGCGAAATCTCCCGCGAGGCTTGAGGCTTCAAAGACCGCGCGGGAGTGCATAACTGCCAGCGCTCCCCAGTAAATGAGCACGAAGGAGAGAGCTGCTACGGCTATACGGCTTCCCCAACGCTTTTCAAGATGAGAGAAGCGCGCAAGAAGAAGCGCAACGATTCCTACTACCCAACCTACGCGGACGAAGATGGGAATGGGCGGGCCGCTTGCTCGCAAGGGGAGCAGGATAATCGCTGACGAGAGGGCCAATCCGAAGATTGTCCAGAAGCCTGTGCGCCAAAGCCCTCGCGCCGTCAGAAGAAAACAGGCACCGCCTAGAACCAGCCAGAGACAGGGGTCAACTATGAAGACAAGGTCGCCGTAGTACCAGTGCCCGTTCCAGGGAAGAAAGGGGCGCACGCCGTAATTGTTCGTCCAGTCCAGCAAAGGATGCGTCGCCGTCACGAGCAGCGAGGCTATCAAAAGACCTCGCAGACGAAAGCGCGACGGCCTTCCTCTGACGAGCGCGAACAACTTTTCCACGCCGTAAAAGAGCAAAGGCAAGAGAAGGGCTAGCGAGAGCGTGCCCAGGATGGAATGAGTAATCCCTCTGTGATGATGCAGGTAAACCCAACGCCCCCAGAAGGTCATCACCACGTCCGCATCCGGCGCGTTGGCCGCCAGAATACAGAGCGCCGTAGCCCCCGGCGACAGACGCTCCAACCCGGCTTTGGCCGCAGCCAGCCCCACGAGCGAATGTGTCACGTTCTCCATAGAAAGATAGTCTGGAGAGTCTAGAGAGTAAAAGAATCTAGTTGACTCTCTAGACTCTCCAGACTCCCTAGACTCTCTAGACTTTACGATAGCGGTAAGTCGGATGGGGCTTCGGGCGGAAGCTGAGCGTAGCGGGCGGCGTCCAGCTTTTGCAGCTTCGTTTCAGCTTCGCGTGCGGCTGAAGATTTGGGCAGTGGCTTGCCTTCGGGTGACTTGGCCTTTCTGGAGTTCTCTGCAATCTTGAACAGAAGGTCTACGGCCTCTTTCGTCTTGCCCTGCTTCTCGTAGATGGAGGCGAGCCGCAGGTTGACGGTGTCTGCGGGAATCGCCGGGTTGTTCTCGTCGGCCAACTGTTTGTAGAGAGCCACGGCGGCATCCATCTGGCCGTCGGCTTCCCTTGCCTGCGCGAGGGCGAAGCGAGCCTGCGCCGCCACGTCTTTGTAGCTGCTCTTGGTCAGGGCATCAAGCTCGTTCAGGCCGCGCGGGCGATCCAGCGTCAACTGGTTAACGGCTATGAAGTAGCGCGCAATCTCGCGTGTCTGCCCGCTATACTTGTCCGCAACCTTCTGAAACTCTGTGACGGCCATCTGGGCGCGTGCCTGCTCCGTGGGGAAGCTAGGCTGGTTGGTGCCCGGAAGGGGCTGAGCCTGCACGGGCCTGTTGGTTATCTCTATGGCGCGGCCAAGGGCCTGTGCGGCCTCCTGGCTCTTCTTGTTGCTCCACCATGAGAAGACGCCCGCCAGCAGCGCTATCGCCACTAAGCCTGCCAGGGCATAAAGAATGGTGCGTCCCTTTCCTTCCAGGCGGTCTCCGACCTTGTCCAAGACCTGCATGGTCTTGTCCCGGAACTGATCCTTCTTTAACTCGCGCTGTCGCTTCTTACTGTATTTAGCCACGTCTTTTCCTCTTGCAAGAACGCATTGCAGGTTGCGTTCCATTTATCGTCCGCAGGGTGAAACAGTCACTCTAATGGGCTGCGCGAAGGGTTGTCAAGCCGAGCGTCGGACGAGCGATTTGACCGTACGGAAAGAGGCGTGATAGGCTCGCGCCCAAGCGCCACTTTTCGCCCAGCCCTCGTCAACAGAATCTTTGCAAACGCCGTCGCGGCGTTCGGTCATCCAACGGTTGATAAAAGAAAAGCTTTGAAAAGCGCGAAAAAAATTTCGGGAACAAAGAATGCTGAGGCGGTGTCTAAGAATGCGACTGTCCGGGAAGCCAGCGAAGTCGCATGTCCGGCTCCCCGCCGCCGGGGGATAGCTAAGTGAGCTTCGGAGAGCCAATCGCCCTTCGCGGGCACGCGGAACTGGACGAAGTCGCTCCGGCGACTGCGGTCGAAGCCCGTGCGGCAGCCGAGGCGCAGTTCATTGAAAGATTACGCGCGGGCGAAGCGGCAGCCTTTAACCGGCTCGTCGAAGACCGCTCCGGCGAAGTTTACGCCCTGCTTTACCGCCTGACCGAAGACCAGGAAGAGGCGCGCGATTTGACGCAGGAGACCTTCCTGCGAGCCTTTCAGGCCATAGCGCACTTTCGCGGCGAGGCGGATTTAAGGACGTGGCTGTACAGAATTGCCATCAACCAGGCGCGCAATCGCTGGCGCTGGTGGCGAAGACGACGCCGCGAGCAGACGGTCTCGCTCGACGATTCGGACAATCACATGGCGCAGCCTTTGGGCCTTCGCCTCTGTGACACGTCGCAGGCAGACCCGGAGCAGACCACTCTGGCGCGTGAGCGCGAAACGCGTCTCCGAATGGCGCTGCGCTCGCTCGGCACCTCTTACAGAGAGGCCGTCATCCTTCGAGATATAGAAGGATTAAGCTATGAGGAGATAGCGGCCACGCTGGAGATAAGCGTCGGCACAGTCAAATCCAGAATCGCTCGCGGTCGCATGGAATTACGCCGCAAGCTTGAAAGCTCTTTGTAAATTAGCGGTCAGCCATCGGCTATCGGCAGCCAGCAATAGATTCAAAAGCTGACGGCTGAAAGCTGATTGCTGATAGCTCTTTGAAAGCGAATGGTTGACCCACCCCGGCTTCACAACAAACTCGGTGCCAATTGGGTCGAAGTGACGAAGACGGTTTTTGGTGGGGAGACCACGAGGTTTTTTCGTAGATGTGGGCGAATTTGAAACGCGGCCAGCAACACCCGTTCTTGATTCCCGCTCGCATCCGAACCGAAAAACCTTTTGGCCGCTCTCTCAAATGACCGGAGAGTTGCTTCCTTCAACTAAGGGAGCAGCCGGGGTCGGCCAGCCATTCGCTTAAAACCCCTTTGCTTTATGAATTGTGAAGAGACAAAACAGGCGCTTTCATCTTATCTGGATGACGAATTGTCTCTGCCCGCCCGCGCTGCTGCGGACGAGCACCTGCGCGAGTGCCCGCTCTGTCGTGAAGAGTTGGACGTAACGCGCTCGCTCGTGCGGCGGCTCTCGGCGCTGCCCAGACCTCTGCCTCCGCCCGATTTAGTAGCTTCCATCAACGACGCCCTGCTGATTGAAGCCGGTGCGGCGCTGCGTCAGCCCAGGGTGCCGCTTACGGTCAGCATCATGCGCTGGCTGCAACCGCGCGTCATGCCTTATACGGTGGGAACTTTCGCGTCCTGTCTTCTCTTCATACTGATGTTCACTGCGCTTCGCTCGTCGCTGATAGCCCTCCGCACTTTCGACCGCGCGACGCGGCCTTCCTTTACTTACCGCGTCACCTACCTGGACGGCTCGGACGCGGGCTACGACATCACAAAGCCCATCACGCCTGAGAGTTTGGCCGCGCGCCGCTCTGCCGTCGGCGTAGAGTCGCCCAGCCTGAATCCGAACGGAGCGCTCGCGGCTCTGGCATGGACGCCAACGCGCGACAATCGCGGCGGCGATGACGACATGATTGTCGTGACGGACGTTTTCAGCAACGGGCGCGCCTCTCTGGCAGACGTGGTTCAAGCCCCGCGCGACCGCCGCCTTCTAGATGAATTTCAGAACGCGCTGCGCGAAGGCCCAGCCTTTGTCCCCGCCTCTTACGACAAGCGACCGCAGACCATGCGCGTCGTCTTCGTCCTCCAGAAGATTAGCGTCCGCGAAGGCGACTTTTAGCCCCGCCTGTAATAAATCTCCGGCTTCCTTCTCTCGCTTGACGCACGCTTCTGGCGCGTGCTAGTTTGCCTTCATTCATTTAGCTTTGCAGGTTCCGCATATTTTTTGCCCTATCAGTGTGCAGGAGACAAAAGGCTTGGCTACGCCTCAGCTTAAACAGACGCCGCTCAACGCAGCGCACCGTCGCATGGGAGCGCGCATGGTGGATTTCGGCGGTTGGGACATGCCCGTTCAATACCCGTACGGCACCATAGAAGAGCATCTGCGGACGCGCACGCACGCTGGCCTCTTCGACGTTTCGCACATGGGCGAGATTGACGTGCGGGGCCGCGACGCAATCGCTTTCGTTAACCGGGTAACCTCCAACGACGCTTCCAAGCTGGTGGACGGCCAGGCGCAGTACTCTGCCCTGACCACGCCGGAAGGCACTGTCGTAGACGACCTGCTCGTCTACCGCTTCGCGGAAGATCACCTGCTGCTCGTCGTCAACGCTTCGACCACGCCGAAAGACTGGGAGTGGATTCGGTCGCACAAACAGGATGAAGCGGTAGAACTCAAGAACATGAGCGCGGAATATTGCCAGCTAGCTCTTCAAGGGCCGGACGCGCTTCGCATTCTTCAAACGCTCACGGACTTGCCGCTCTCCGAAATCAAGTACTATCACTTTCGAGAAGGCGCTGTGGACGGCGTACCTTCCATAGTCTCGCGCACGGGCTACACGGGCGAGGACGGCTTTGAAGTCTATGCTGCAGCGGAAAGAGCCGAGCAGTTGTGGGACAGGATTCTTGAGGCCGGAAGATTCGGTGAAACCGACGGCGTCATGCCCTGCGGCCTCGCCGCGCGCAACACGCTCAGGCTTGAATCCGCGATGGCGCTTTACGGCAACGACATTGACGAGACGACAACCCTTCTGGAAGCCAACCTCGGCTGGATTTGTAAGCTGGGCAAGGGTGTCTTCATAGGGCGCGAGGCTTTGGCCCGTCAGAAAGAGGAAGGCGTCAAGCGTCGCCTCGTAGGCTTTGAGGTTACAGAGCGTGGAATCGCTCGTGACCACCAGGACGTTTTAGTCAATGGCGAGCGCGTGGGCCAGGTCACATCTGGCAGCCCCGCGCCTTACCTGAAGAAGAACATTGGCCTGGCCTACGTCCCTGTGGAATTTGCCGGTGCGGGACAGGAGATTCAGATAGACGTGCGCGGTCGTGCCGTCGGTGCCCAGATTGTACCGACGCCATTTTATAAACGGGAGAAAAAGCAGTCAGCCGGAAGCCACCAGCCGTCAGCCAAAACTCAATAGGCTGATTGCTGAAAGCTGAATGCTGAATGCTCAAGGAGAGATTCATGGCGAACGTTCCAGAGGATTTACATTACAGCAAAGATCACGAGTGGCTCAGGGTCGAGGGCGATGTGGCCGTCATTGGCATCACGGATTACGCGCAGAACTCTCTGGGCGATGTCGTGTACGTAGAGTTGCCGAAGCCCGGCGAAAAGTTCGAGGCGCACGAATCCTTCGGCTCGGTCGAATCGGTCAAGGCCGTTTCGGAGATTTTCACGCCCGTCTCCGGCGAGGTCGTGGAAGTCAACGAGTCTTTGTCGGACGAGCCGGAAAAGGTCAACGAAGACCCGTACGGCGCAGGCTGGATGATACGCATGCGTATGAACAATCCGGGCGAAGTAGACAGTCTGCTGTCCTCGGTCGAATACGAAGAATTTACAAGCGCGGAGACAGAATAAAAGTTGCGTTACATTCCTAACTCGCCCGCCGAACGCGAAGAGATGCTGCGCTACGTCGGACTCGAACGCGCCGAACAACTCTTCGACTCTCTTCCGGCAGACATACGCTTGCAGAAGCCGCTCGCGGTGCCTAGCGCGCTCTCCGAGATGGAGCTTCTGGAGAAGTTCAACCGTATGGCCTCGCGCAACACGGCTGCCACTCGTCCCAGTTTCCTGGGCGCGGGAGCCTATTCGCATTACGCTCCGACCATCGTTGACCATCTCATCACGCGCTCGGAATTCTTCACGGCCTACACGCCGTACCAGCCTGAAATCTCGCAGGGGACGTTACAGGCCATCTTCGAGTTTCAAACTCTGGTCTGCCAGTTGACGGGCATGGAGGTGGCGAACGCCTCCATGTATGACGGCTCGACGGCGCTTGCCGAAGCCGTGCTGATGGCGGAGCGCATCACTCGCCGCAAGCGTGTGATTGTCTCTTCGGCTGTCCATCCAGAATACCTTGCGGTCGCGGACACATATGTTCAGCACTACGGCGTAGAGATTGAGCGGCTGGAGATAGACGAAGAGACTGGCCGCACGTCTAAGGAAGCCTTGAAGGCGCTCGATGATAAGACTGCCGCGCTGGTCGTACAGTCGCCAAACTTCTTCGGTTGCATAGAAGACGTTGCCGCTTTGGCCGAACGCGCGCACTCGGTCGGCGCTCTTCTAGTGGTGGCCGTGACGGAATCCGCATCCTTTGGACTGCTTCGCTCGCCAGGCTCCTGCGGCGCGGATATAGTCATCGCAGAAGGCCAGTCCTTCGGCGTGCCGCTTTCGTTCGGCGGGCCTTACGTTGGACTCTTTGCGACGCGAGAAAAATATGCGCGGCAGATTCCGGGGCGATTAGTTGGCGAAGCCTACGATAAGCAGGGGCGGCGTGGCTACGTGCTGACGCTTGCGACGCGCGAGCAGCATATACGGCGCGAGAAGGCCACGTCGAATATCTGCACGAATGAGGGATTGATTGCGCTGGCCGCGACCATTTACATGGAGACGATGGGACGGCGCGGCATTGAAGAGACGGCCAGGCAGTGCGCGCAGAAGGCTGCTTACGCTGCGCGCCGCATAAGCGAGCTTAAAGGCTACTCTCTTCCCTTCTCTGCGCCGCGCTTTAACGAGTTCGTCGTGCGCGCTCCTGTAAAGGCCGAAGAGCTTCTTTCTCGTCTTGCTTCGGAGCGAAACATCACGGGCGGCCTAGCGCTTTCGCGCTACTACGAGGGACGCGACACGGACTTTCTGGTTTGCGTCACCGAAACCAACTCGCGCGCAGAGATTGACGCGCTCGTAGAAGGTCTCAAGTCTCAAATCCCTTAGTCCAAAGTCAAACGCATGATTAATAAAGTTACATCGCACATTTCGCAGAACGAACACCTGATATTCGAGCGCTCGCAAGGTGGCAGAGTCGGCTATCGGCTTCCGCCGCTAGACGTTGACGAGACGCCGATTGATGAGCTTATCCCTGCGGAGCTTCGCCGCGACGACGACCTTGAAGGCGTGCCCGAAGTCAGCGAGGTGGACGTGGTGCGCCACTTCACGCGCATCTCCACCTGGAACTATTCGATTGACCTTGGCATGTACCCGCTAGGCTCCTGCACCATGAAGTACAACTCGCGGCTCAACGAAAAGGTCGCGCGCATTCCGGGCTTTGCCAACCTGCACCCGCTCGTTCATGAAACGGATGCCCAGGGCGCTCTGGAAGTCATCTACGAGCTTCAACAGTATTTGTCGGAGATAACGGGGCTGGCTGGCGTGTCTCTTCAACCGGCTGCGGGCGCGCACGGCGAGATGACGGGCGTGATGATGATACGCGCCTTCATAGATGCGCGCGACGGGCGCGAAGAATCCGCCAAGCGCCGCACCATGCTCATACCCGACTCCGCGCACGGAACCAACCCTGCTTCCGCCATGCTTGCAGGCTTCACAGTCAAAGCGATTCGCTCCACCGCAGAGGGCTTCACAGACCTTGAGCACCTGCGCGAGTTGTGCGCCAAGGGCGATGTCGCGGGCTTCATGCTGACGAACCCGAACACTCTTGGTCTGTTCGAGAAGAACATACGCGAGATTTGCGACATCGTTCACGGTGCGGGCGGGCTGGTTTACATGGACGGCGCGAACATGAATGCGCTTGTTGGAGTGGCGCGCCCCGGCGATATGGGCGTGGACGTGATTCATCTGAATCTGCACAAGACCTTTTCGACTCCGCACGGCGGAGGCGGGCCAGGCTCCGGCCCATGCTGCTGCACCAAAGAGCTTGAGCCTTTCCTGCCGGTGCCGCGCGTGGTCAAAGACGGCAACGTGTTCCGCTTCGACTATGACCGACCGCAATCAATCGGGCGCGTCAAAGCCTTTTATGGAAACTTCGGCATGATGGTTCGCGCGCTCGCCTACATACTGACGCACGGGGCGGAAGGCTTGCGCGAAGCGACCGAGGCGGCAGTCTTGAATGCGCGCTACATTGCTGCAGGGCTTGTGAGCGATTACGACAAGCCTTTTGAAGCGCCGCCCATGCACGAAGTCGTCTTCACGGACAAGCGCCAGTCCAGAAAGGGCGTCCACACGCTCGACATAGCGAAGCGTCTGATTGATTACGGCTTTCATCCCATGACCATCTACTTTCCCCTGATTGTGCAGGGAGCCATGCTGATTGAGCCTACGGAGAGCGTGGGCCGTCAGGAGCTTGACCAGTTCATAGAAGCCATGCGCTCGATTGCGCGCGAGGCCAAGGAAAATCCTGACCTCGTCGTCGGCGCTCCGCATTCCACACGCATAGGCCGATTGGACGAAGCCGCAGCCGCGCGCCGCCCAGTCCTTCGCTGGAAACCCAAAGAAGCCGCCAGCGCCGCATAAAACTCAAGACAGGCGGGTGACGTGAAAGAAAGACGACGCGTTCTTCTTTCCCGTCACCCTTTTTTTGTCTTTTACCTTTTTACTTTTCCCTTTTTTCTGTAATATTGCTTTCAGGGGCGACCGCTTGTTGTGACCGCGAGCTTAGAGGTAGAAGGCGGTTGCAGGCGGTCGCCATTGATATGCGTGGTTGCAGGTTTTAAAAGCTCTACCCTTTATGGCTAATGGTTTAGTGATTCACGTTATTGCGGGCTTGGGGAAGCACACGGAAGTGCTCTCCTCCGACCGGATTCGCATTGGCTCTCACCCGTCCTGCGAGCTTCGTCTTCCATCTTCCGAAGTCCCCGATGATGCGGTTATTCTTGAACTGGCGAGAGCCAACGGGCACTACCGCGTTAAATCTTACGATTCAACTCTCGGCATCACTCACAACGGCGAGGCCATAGTCTCAAACAGCCGCTTGAATGACGGCGACGAGATACGCGTAGGCTCTTACAACGTGATGCTGACCTTCTTTTCGGTCGGCGGGCTGGCTCCGGTTGCTGCGGGTGCTAGGCCCGACACGCACGTCGCTCCCTTCATAGAACACGCCGCGCTGGAATCATCCGCCACCGCGCGCCGCGACGATGCAAAAGTTTTCCTGCGCGAGTTCACGCGCGAACTGGTGCGCGAAATCAGCGTCACCACAAAGCTCATCACCTTCGCCATCGCTCTGGCCCTCGTCGGCGGCATGCTCTACATAGGCTTCGCCATGTACAGGGAGCTTCAGACCAGCCGCCGCATCATTGACGAGCAGAACCGGCAACTCAGGGAGATGCGCGAGAATGTGGCGCAGACGAGCGGGCAGATTAATCAACTGAGCGAGAAGAACGACGAGTTCGTCAAGAGCCTTTCGTTTGCTCCGACCACCTGGACGAAATATCATCGCGGCGTCTGCCTTGTGTCCGGCATCTACTATTTTGTAGAGCGCGGCACGGGCCGCCCGCTTCGTTATCCAGAGCAGACGACCACTGAGGGCGATTCGACTCAAAGCACGGACGACCCCACGCAACTGACGCCCGAAGGCAAAGGCCCAATCTACGAGCGCGAATTTGTCGGCACGGGCTTTTACGTGGGCGGCGAGTTTATACTGACGAACAAGCACGTAGCGCAG
Source organism: Pyrinomonadaceae bacterium (assembly GCA_014534425.1). Taxonomy (GTDB): domain Bacteria; phylum Acidobacteriota; class Blastocatellia; order Pyrinomonadales; family Pyrinomonadaceae; genus JACVRN01. The sequence goes on along the minus strand of JACVRN010000038.1, from coordinate 20,090 downwards.
CCTTGGCTGGCGGACGAAGGCATACTGAAGCTGAACACTGTAGTCGTGGCTCAGCCGCGCCTGAGAAAAATCATGGCCTTCTTCCCGGACGCGCCTCAGCCCGTCCCGCTTAAATTCAAGACCGCATCGCAGCAGGAAGACCTAGCGGTCTGCACCTTTGACCAGAAAGATTTGCCTGCGGGCGTGCCGTTCCTTCCGCTAGATAAGGGAGCGGACGATTCCGTCGGAGTCGGAAAAGCAGTTGTGCTGATGGGCTATCCGAATGGGCCGGACAGGATTCTGGCTCTCCTGACGGACGCCGAGAGGATGAGCGTGACGGCGCGCTACGGCTCTTCTATAGAGTCGCTGCTGAACTATCTCTCTCAGGCCAAGCGCATACAACCACTGACGACGCAGGGACACATCACAGATCTGGACTCCAACTCGCGCCTGATTGTCTACGATGCCACGACCGCAACGGGCGGCTCCGGCTCGCCGCTCTTCGGCCAATCGGGCCGCGTCATAGGCGTCAACTTCGAAGTCTTCACGGAAAACACCGCCTCGAATCACGCCGTCCCGATTCGCTATGCGATAACACTCTTGCAGCGCGCCGGATGGCAAGCGCCCGACACCAGTGAAAGCAACCAGAACGACAACTCCAACACCAACCAACCCGGCACCCGCGCAGGAGTCGCGTCAGCGAACACTGCTCGATAAAGAAGGCGAAATTCAAACAGGGATAGACAGGATAAGCAGGATAAAAGAAGAAGCAATTCTTTCTCTTTTATCCTGATAATTCTGTCTATCCCTGTTAATTTCCCCCGCCTTTTGACAGTCGGCTCCGAAAAAGTTAACCTTGCCTCTTTGTTGCCGGCCCTGGCGAAAAGCTCTTGCTGGCAACAATTTTTATGTTAGGAGCAGATATTTAGTTTTGTCGGCATCAGCAGAAACCGTTATCACGGCCAGAATCAGACCGGAGCTTTTCGAGAAGTGCGGCTTGCAGGTTAGAAGCCGCACGCTCCTTGTGGCGGCGCTCGCCATTATCACTCTTCTTGGCTTCGGCTTTCGCGCATCGCAGTTAAGCAGCGAGGGCTTGAGCGAAGACGAGTTGAATAAGCTACAGGCGGTCGAAGAGTATCGCCATCACGGGCTGTCATCAATCAACGGCGAGCATCCCTTCCTGATGAAAGCGCTCATGACCGCGAGCGTGGTCGCAGCCGAGCGCTGGAACGCGTCAACCGTGGCCGCCGGAAATCCTTCGGCTCAAGTCTCCGTAGAAACCGCGCTGCGCCTGCCCGTCACAATCTTCGGGGCGGCCACTGCGCTGCTGATATTCCTCTTGGTCTCAGAGCTTTTCGGCACCGAGATAGCGCTCATCGCTGCGACGCTCTGGGCGCTCGACCCTACGGCCATCAGCTTCAATCGCATAGCCAAAGAGGATACCTTTCTGCTCTTCTTCTTTCTCTTGGCGAATGTCTTCTGGCTGAGGAGCCAGCGCGTTGCGGAATCCGGCAAGAGGAACCCCGAGCCGCTTTACTGGGCCACGGCTGCTGCTTACGGCGCGATGATGGCTTCAAAGTACATGCCGCACCTGATGGCCGTTGGCGTCAGCTATTACTACATCTTTCAGGGCATCCCGCAGACGCGCTGGCGCATGGGCAAGAAGCGTTTCCTAATCTTCTTCGCCGTCATGGGCGTGGTGTTTCTCATTCTTAATCCGACCATACTGCTTCCGGGCACATGGCACGAAATGAAAATCTTTGCGGGCGAGAAGCGCATAGGCCACGGCAGCTACGAATTTATGGGCACGCTCTATTTGAATCAGATGTCGCTCTGGCTCAAAGGCATGCCCTGGTCTTTCTATTACGTCTTCATGGGCGTGAAGCTTCCTTTGACGACGCTGGCGGCGTTTCTGGTCGGGCTTCCGCTTCTTTTAAGAAAGCGTCTGGGAGACGGGCGGTTCTTTCTCTTCTTCTGGCTGGTGTTCTGGTTCATGCCGTTTACCGTCATGGGAGGGAAATACACTCGCTACTTCACGACGGCGCTTCCGGTGGTGCTGATTACTGCGGCCATAGGCATACACTTCGTTGCTCAACATCTGGCGAGACTGTTAAAGACGGCCTTCGATAGTGAAAGAGCGGGAGCGATGACGCAAGCCTCGGTGGTGGCGCTCGTGCTCACCGTCACTGCGGTCGCAGCCGCGAGCGCCCTGCCCTATTATCGTTTGTACACAAATGCTCTGGGCGCAGGGCTGGCGGATGTCGGCAGCTACTTTCCGCACGACGAATTTTATGACGCGAGCGTTCGAGACGCGGCGCGGGAAGTTGCGCGCATTGCCAGGCCGGGAGCGCGCGTAACAAGCGAGACGCCGGGGCTTTTTGAGTATTACACGCGCCTAGCGGGGCGCAGCGATTTGACCTTCGTGCGGCTTTCGGATGAAGAGGCCATGCAGGAAGTTGGCGCGGGAGACATAATTATAGTGGCGCGCGGTCGTCGCTATCTGTCGAACGACGCGCTGACGACGAACCTTGAGAAAAATTATGCGCCCGCAGTGACCGTTTCGCTCGGTCAGGTGCCTTCGGTGAAAATCTTTGTGCTGGACAGGGCCGTGGGCGAAGCCCTTGCGGGAAATGTCCGCCCCTGAAACGTTAACGGCAACTTTTTCCGGCGCGTCTTCATCGCAAGAGGGATTTACGGCCACAATCTCTCTGTGACAATCTCGAATGTGTCACAACTCTTAAACGGCATAATTCTTGCCATGCTTATTTTCGTCGTTATAATGAGTGGCCGTAAATAGCTGTTAGCTGCGCCAAGTCCGGGCAGACGGGTGCAGCCGTTTTGCTCCAACAGGAGCTTTCCGGGTTGGAGGGGAAAAGGAAGCGGCTCGATTAATGAAGAGTTCTCCTAGACCGTTTCAAGCAAGGCGCACCGCGCTCCTAACTTTTGCTCTCCTCTTAGCGCTACTACCGTCCCTGCAAATCAGGCTCGCGGCTCAGGCAGTCGAGAGCGCGCCGCCTGCTGCTTCTCCCGCGTCTTCTGCTCCCGCCAATCAGGCCGAGCCGCTCTTTCGTCTTGAGCGCACGCCTGTCGCGGGCGGCGCGGAGATTCTGACCATCTTTGGCCGCCTCGACGGTCTCCCGCGCGATAAAGAAGACGAGGCGGAAGTCCCTCTGGTCTCTGTCTTGCGCGACACGCTGGGCGACAACGACCCTGAGAACGACCGCCTGCGCTACGTCTGGATGCTGACGTACACCAGGCCCACGTTCTTGCAACGCCTGGCTTCCGGCGTTCCCTTCCTTTACAGCCGCGCGGGCAATCGCACTAGCGCGCCGAGCAAAGGCGCTCCGCCGCCGATTATCGACCTGGCGAAGACAGACCGTGAGGTCTGGAACAAATTCTTCTGGGCCGCGCTGCAAAATATTTTTCTGGACTCTTACGGCTTCCCCGTCAAGGCAGCCACGCGCAGCTATCGCCGCAACCTTGACGATTACAGAAAGTCGCACGTCACACGCGCGCTCGCCATTCTTTCGCTCTACGAAGCTGAGACGGGCGCATCTCCGCTCTTCACCTCCGACGAGATGCGAGACATACAGGCGCGTCTGATGCTCTCGGAAAAAGCCCTGGGCGGCATAGTGGACGACATCTTCCTGCAACGCGTCTACGCTAAAGAGACGACTCTGGCAAAAGATATACGCGGCCATAACTGGGAATTACTCAGGCAGCGCGCCGAAAGCGAGAAGCTCTATTTCGAGCCGCTTGAGTTGCCGGACGGCTCCGCCACGCACGCTATTCTATGGGTCGCGCGTCCAGACCTTGTGACCTACAAAGACCGTCCCTTCAAGTCGCGCTTTCTTAACATAGCCAACCCCTGGCGCGACGACCGGCTCCGCTACTGGAACGGTTACGTGGAGACGCGCTACTTCGATGCTGACAATCGAGAGGTGCCTGCGGACACGCCCGGCGCGCGGCCCGTGCAGATGATACCGCTTGCGATTTACGGGCTTGACCATCCGAGGGTTCCCATACTGCTCGTAGATTTTCGTGACGGGATGAACCCCAAGTGGCGTGAGACTTCGCGCCGCGTGCTCGAAGACATAACGCGCACGGTTCTGTCGCTCTCTCGCTTCGGCGACATTCCGTACTTTCTCTCGCGCACCGTCTATGATTTCGTGACGGGCAGGCGCGGCATGGACATCAATCAGCCTACGCGGCTTCGAACCTACTCGCAGCTAAAGCTCCTGCTCTCTCTGGATGCTTCGCTTGACCCACAGTTTCGTGACGAGATTAACCGTCGCCTTGAACGCGTCTCGAACAACCCGCGTGAAAACGGCATGGAGGCCGAAGCGAGCATCGCACGCGCGCAGTACGAGGCGCTGATGAATTACGCCAGAGACGTTAACGGATTGCCCGCGCGTCTTGAGCGCGACAGGCGCGAAGAGATGGCTTCGTACCAGAAGCGAGGCCAGGCTGCGAAAGTCGTCACACGGCTCGCCAACATCCTGAGCTTCGGCATCTACACACGGCGCGAAGAGATGACGCCGGATTTCAACGAGCGGCTGGACAAGGCGCGCCGCATGAATTATTACCGCCGATTTCTCAGAGAGGCTGCGCGCCGCACGCCGCAGATTGAAGTCGTCTACAAGATGGAGGACGTGCGCCGCGCGCTACAGTTCGTAGCCGATAACGGCGCGTTGGCCGACGGCAAGACGGCGCAGGCCGCCGCGCGCATCTTTGCTCAGACGAAGGATGACGAAGCGCGCACGCTTGCGTTGCGTTGCCTCTATCGCATCGACAACGAAACGGCGAAGTCCGCGCTTCTACGCATCTACAACAGCCCGCAGACGGAGGCTCGCTGGCGAGAGATGAGCGCCGAGTACCTGCGGCTAGCGGTGCGCGAAGACCAGCGCATAGCACCGGCTGACGCGAAAGCGATTATGAGTGTGACGAGCCAATGACGGAGGGGATGACGATTAAACGGGGAGAATCCGACGGCTTGAGAAGCGGCGAGAGTAGCTTCTTTCGTCCGGCTTTTCTTCTTCTTATCAGCTTAGCCTTCATTCTCTTTTCGCACGCCTTCGTTCATGCCCAGGCAAAGCGCCTCGTTGTGATTAAGGTTGACGGGCTGCCCTTCTCTGAGATGGACAGCTTCGTCAGGGAGCGCGACCCGCACACGGGCAAGAGCCTGCTGCCCTGGATTGATTACATTTTTTATCAAAGCGGCACGCGCGTTCCCAACTTTTACACGCGCGGCATGAGCCTTTCGGGGCCGTCTTGGTCGCTGCTCGACACGGGCCAGCACTTGCAGATTAAGGGCAACGTGGAATACGACCGCCTTACCCTACACACCTACGACTATCTGAACTTCATTCCGTTCTACATGCAGTACTACGCCAAAAGGCGCGCGGACATGCCGGGCACGGAGGTCTTGGACGAGTTGGGGCTGCCGCTCCTGATGGACGCTTATCCTTTCGAGAATCGCTATCCCGCGTTCCAGCTTTATCAAAGGGGCGTTCGCTGGACGACAATCGGCCTCGGCATGAAGAACTACTTCACGGAGCCGGACAAGCGCGAAGTCGTGGACGAGTGGACAATGGGGATTGAGGCGCGCCGCTTTCTTCAGGATCAGATGGAGCGCGAGTTGATAGCGAAGATAAACGACCCGCGTTATCGCTATCTTGATTACTACACTACGGAGTTCGACCACCAGGCTCATCACAACCGCGACCGGCAGTCTCACTACTACGCGCTACAGGAACTGGACGGCATCATAGGTCGCATCTGGACAGCGATTGAAAAGTCGCCTGTGGCGCGCGAGACCGCAATGGTCATTGTCTCTGACCACGGCTTTAACTCAAGCCCTGCGGTTTACAGTCAGGGCTTCAATCTGGTCAAGCTGCTAGGCTCGCCCGAAGGCGGAGGCCATCACGTCATCACCAAGCGACGCCTGATGCTGGATTATTCCATCAAGGGCATCTACCCGCTCGTCCCGCTTATTACTACGACCACAGACGATTCATATTATCTGAAGGGGCAGAGCACGGATTATCCGACGGTGCTGCTGGATTTCGACGGCAACGAGCGCTCTTCGATTCACCTTCGCAACTCCGCGATAAACGTTCTGCACATACTGCTGCAACAGCTAAAGCGCAAAGACCTCAGGCCGGAGATGCGCCGCGCCATGACCGATGCGTTCTTCAAGACGATTGATAAGCGGCGCGCCGGTTGGGAGCTTGAGATAAAAGAGATAACGGAGGAGCTATCTGCATTGGGCCGCGCCATAGAGCGCGAGCGCTCGCTTTATGAAGCCCTGCCTAAGAAATGGACTAAGGCCGACACGGACGTTGGGCGCAACCTTGAAGGGCGTCGCACTTTCGCGCGCATGGACTCGTGGATGAGCGACCAGCGTGATTACACAATTTATCTGGGCACGCTCAAGAATCTGATGGCGCTCAGGCGCGAGAGTTTTGATGCCTCGAAGTTGAAGATAGAAGATGTCATAGCGAAGCGCTCTATGGGAGACCGCAACACGATTTACGAGTTGCAGAATTACGTTGTGGCTCCCGCGCCCACCGGCTTTGCTCTCAAAGCGGACGGCTCGCTGGACATGGAGCGAAGCTTCAAGCGCATAGATTACTTCGCGCTCCTGCAAGCAGTCGCGGTGCGAAACAACGTGCAGCCTGGGCTTGGAACGCGCCCGATTGACTTCGTGGCCGCGCGCATCCCGCGCGAAAATATTCTGCCCGCGCTGCCGGAAGAACTACAGTTTTCCGGCGACTGTTTGTGGATTTACGGCGGGCCTGAGCGACAGGCGCTCATCATGGGGCGTGAAGACCAACGCGGTCGAATAAGCTTACGTTACCTGCCCATCAAAGGCTTCAGGATGAGCGAGGACGGCCAAGTTAGCTTCGAGCGAGCGCAGTGGTCGGACGGACTGCCATTCCGTTTCTGGGAAGATAAAAACCTGCGTATCCCCGCCGGTATGACGCGCGAAGCTTTCCTGGACGGCTGGCACACAGACCTTGAGTGGTTGCACGCGCTGCATAAAACGGAATACTCTAACGGGTTGATTGGAATATACGAACAACTGGCGAGGCACACGCCCGCTTCTTTGGACATGAACGAAGCGGGGTTGACGGAAGACGCGCGGCTCCTGCGCCGCTTTCGCCAGCGACAGCGCGAGTTGGCAGAGACGGACTTGTTAATCCTGGCGAACAACCACTGGAACTTCGATGTGCGCGGCTTCAATCCGGGCGGCAATCACGGCTCGTTCTTCCGCATCTCTACCAACTCCACGCTGATGTTCTGGGGCGGCGAGGCTACTGGCATTCCGCAGGGGCTGGCCGTCGAAGAGCCTTATGACAGCTTGAGCTTCGCGCCCACTTTGCTTGCCTTGACCGGCCAGTTGAGCGACGGGCAAAGGCCCGTTCCCATTCTGTGGGAGCGCGGCTTCCGCTCTTTCCCCGGACGATTGATAGAAGAGGTTCTGGCGAAGGGCGGGCAAGCTACGGCACCTGTCGCTAAAGGAGATGGGTCTCAGCCTTGATAACGGATGAGCAGTTAGCTAGTCGTCAGGCCGACGCGGAAGAGGAACTTGAAGACGCGCTTGACGAGCAGATAGAGGACGAGTCAAAGAGTAAGCATGGCCGTTTGATGTTCTGGCTCCATGTGGTCGCCTTTGTGCTCGGCCTGGCGCTTCTGGTCTACGTCATCAACCGCGTGGGTCTTCAGCCCATCTTCGACGCCCTAGGCCGCATAGGCTTCGGCTTCTTCCTCTTGCTCTTAATCAGTGGCGCGCGTCATGCCCTTCGCACGCTCGCCATGAGCACGGCTGTTCCTCCGAAACATCGCCGCTTCAATTTCTCGCAAGCCTTCGCCGTGCGCCTCGGCGGCGAAGCCATCAGTTTCTTAACCTTCACAGGCCCCGTGCTGGGTGAAGCTACGAAAGTGGCGCTCTTGAAAAAGCGCGTGCCGCTCACCTACGGCGTGCCTGCGCTCGTCATAGACAACATTCTCTATAATCTCTCTGTCGTAGTCTTTATCCTGAGCGGCGCGTGCGTCATGCTCTGGACGTACAACCTGCCGCCGCTTGTGCGCTACGTCTTGTTCGCCATCGCTGCTTTGTCTGCGCTCGGCATCTTTCTGACAGGGTACTTCGCGCACCGCCGCGTCAAGGTTCTGACAGGCTCCCTGGAGAAGCTCGCGCGCATAGGCATCAAGCCCAAGGCAATCACCTCAAGGCTTGAGCATCTTTATGAGCTTGAAACCAAGGTCTATGATTTTTACAAGCACAGGCCCGGCGCTTTCTTCTCCATCATAGCGCTTGATTTCCTCTCTCATGCGACGAGCGTTTACGAAGTCTACGCTACCTTACGCATGCTGGATTTGACGCCCGCGATTTCGGCGGCCTACGTCATAGAGTCTCTAACCAAAGTCATCAACTTCGTCTTCGGATTCGTGCCCGCAACCATTGGCGTTTACGAAGGCGGAACGGAAATCATTCTTCAGACCCTGGGGTTTGCTGCGGCGACGGGCGTCACGCTTGCGCTCGTGCGAAAGGCTGGCTCGGTCTTCTGGACGGGACTGGGGCTGCTGATACTGCTTTGGCGCACTGTTCCGAAAGCAACACGCAGGGTCATGGACAAAAGCCCGCGACTGAGAAAAGTTATGGACAGCCTTGTACTCTCTAATATCTCTCACAGGCCCGCGCGCACATTCGTCAGCATCCTCGGCATAGCGGTCGGCGTGCTCCTGATAGTCTTTACGGTGGGACTCGCGCACGGCGTCTTGCGCGAGCGCGGTCGGCGCGAATCCAACATCGGCGCTGAGATAATGGTGCGCGCTTCCGGCACCATAGGGCTGACAAGCTCGCAACCCTTCGCCGTGCCCGTCACGCGCGCCCAGGAAATCGCGCGCGTAGAAGGCGTGCGCGCTGCCATTCCACTGGGCCAGGACATCGTCAAAAGCGACAAGGGCTTTGGCAGCCGCGTTGTGGACGGCATCAACTTTGACGAGTACGCTGCGGTCGCCGGTCTGAATATCGTTGAGGGAAGAAAGCTGGAGAGCGGCGACGAAGCGATTGTTGATACTACGTGGCAGAAGGAGCGGCAGGCTTCGATTGGCTCGACCGTCATGCTCTACGAGCGACCGTTTCGCATCGTCGGCACCTACGAACCGCCGGGCGGAGGCCGCATCAAGATTCCGCTTGCGACCATGCAGGATCAACTCGGAAGCGAGGGCAAAGCCAGTTCCATCCTCGTAGCGTGCAAGAATCCTGCCGAGCAGGACGCAGTGGCCGCGCGAATCCGCGAGCGCTTTCCAGACGACCAAATTATCTTCACGCGCGACTTGCCGGAGCTTTACGCCTCAAGCGTGCCCGCGCTCGATGTCTTCATCAAAGTCATCGTAGGCATTGCCGCCAGCATCAGCCTGCTCGTCATACTGCTTGCTATGTACACCACCGTCACGGAACGCACACGGCAGATTGGAATTCTAAAATCACTCGGCATGTCCAAGACCACGATTGCCTGGGTGATTGAGCAGGAGGCAATCATAGTCAGCCTGCTGGGCGTCATAGTCGGGCTGATACTAACCTTCGGAGCGCGCTACGCCGTCATGCGCTCGACCTCTCTCATCATAGAGATTGAGCCGCGCTGGCTCGGCATAGCTCTTCTCGTAGGACTCCTCGGCGGCACCCTCGGCGCACTCTATCCCGCCATAAGAGCAGCCCGGCAGGATGCAGTTGAAGCTCTTAGCTACGAGTAGAAATTAACAGGGATAGACAGGATAGAAAGGATAAAAGAGAAAGAGTTTCTTCTTTATCCTGACAATCTCTGTCCATCCCTGTTTGAATTCTGCTTTCGGAATTCTTAATAGCCAGCAGGCTCTCCCCAGTTGCGCGAATCTGATGCCCCTAGGCGCACGCCTGTTCCCTCTTCTATCATCACGCCCTGCGCGTCGCCCATGAAGCGTAGCTGCGAGCCTACGTTCTTCTCCTTCTCGGTCGTCAGCTTAAACTTGTGTCCCATGACTTCCAGGGCGCGGCGCGTGTCGTCAGACAGTCCGAAAGGTTCGTAGACAACTTCGTCCGGCATCCATTGTTGATGAATGCGCGGCGCGTCTATGGCCTGCTGAATGTTCATGCCGAAGTCTATGACGTTGATTATGATTTGAAAGACGGCGTTGATGATGCGCGGGCCGCCCGGTGAGCCTAGGGCGAACCAGAGCGTGCCGTCTCGTCTGATGACGAAAGTAGGAGTCATGGCCGAGAGCGGTCGCTTTTTGGGAGCCACAGCGTTTCGCTCTCCCTGTATCAACCCGTAGAGATTCGGCGAGCCGGGCTTTGCCGCAAAGTCGTCCATCTCGTTGTTCAAGATAATGCCAGTGCCTTTGGCCGTCACCTTCGAGCCGAAGCTGTCGTTCAGAGTATAGGTGTTTGAGACAGCGTTGCCTTCACGGTCGACGACTGTGAAGTGTGTAGTCTCGCTCGACTCATATCCTGTGGGGCGGCCCGCGCGCACCTCCGCGCTAGGCGTCGCGCGCTTCAAATCAATGGTGCCGCGCAGCCGCTCCGCGTAAGCCTTATCAATCAATCCCTGTATAGGCACGCGCACGAAATCCGTGTCGCCCATGTACTCTGCGCGGTCTGCGAAGGCGCGGCGCATAGTCTCGGCTATGACGTGAGTCGAGCGGCTTGAAGACCAGCCCATGCTCTTGAGGTCGAAGCCTTCGAGGATGTTCAGCATCTCAAGCAGTATGACTCCGCCGGAAGATGGAGGCGGCATGGAGATGATTTCAAAGCCTCTGTAACTGCCACGCACAGGCTCGCGCTCCTTCGCCACATAGCCGCGTAAATCCTCCATCGTCATCAGACCGTTGTGGCGCTTCATGTCTTCCACTATGAGCCGCGCCGTCTCGCCCTCGTAAAACTCCCAGGGGCCGCGCAGCGCGATTCTGGCAAGTGTGGCTGCAAGCTCAGGCTGGCGCAACGTGTCGCCCTCTTTGAATAGCTTTCCGTAGTTGAGAAAAATCCTTCGGCTGTCCTCGTACTTGCCAAGCGTGTCGCTCGTGTCGCGCAGCGAGCGCGCCAGGTTAAAGCTCACTGGAAAACCGCCCGCCGCCAGCCGCCTTGCAGGAGCAATCAACTGCGCCCAGGTCATTCGACCGGAGCCATATTTTTTGAGCGCCAGTTCCATCCCCCTGACAGTTCCGGGCACGCCCGCAGCCCTGTACCCTAAGGTCGAAGAGCCTTCGCCTTTTATCAACTCACCTCTTTCATCCAGGTAAACGTTGCGCGTGGCACGCGACGGGGCCATCTCTCGGTAATCAATGGCGGTCGTGCGCCCGTCTTTCAGCCGTATCATCATGAAGCCGCCGCCGCCCAGGTTTCCCGCCGCCGGATAAACGACCGCGAGCGCAAACGCCACAGCGACCGCAGCATCAACGGCATTGCCTCCGCGCTTCAACACGTCCGCGCCTATGCGCGAAGCTATGCCGCTTGTCGAAGCCACCATCCCGTAAGGCGCTCGCGCTGGCTCGCGTGCGGCGGCGGCAGCAGCCGTCTTCAAAAAAGGGCCGACTGGCTGCGCTAGAAGAAGCAGAGCAAGAAGGAGAAGTAAAAAGAGTCTGCCAGGTTTCATCATGATAACTGTAGGGGTAGGGACAAGTCCTCTGCCCGTGTTTTGTTTGTTTATAGACTGGACTTGATTGTGCCTTTCTCTTCGGCTTGAATGCAAATTTTATTAGTTCAAGCGGGCAATTTCGTCGTATGCTATAGGGCATGAGCAGACCTGTGCCCCCCTTGCCGCTTGATGAGGTGATTGATGTCGGCCCGCCCGCGCGTCGTCGCTGGCGACGATGGGTGATTCTCGCAGCAGTCGTACTGGTCTTCATACTGCTGCGCTCGGTCTCCATCTACGTCGAGGCGCTGTGGTTCGACTCGCTAGGCTACGCCTCCGTTTACTGGTACACGTTCCGTCTCAAGCTGGCGCTCTTCATTATCTTTCTTCTTCTAACGCTAGTCATACTGCGCGGGGCCTTCTGGCTGCTTGAGCGCATTTTTGCGGCGACGGCGCTCGAACGCCGCGTCGTCATGCTCAACAATCAGCCCGTGACGATTGCGCCCGCACGATTCGTCAAACCGGCAGCATGGCTCGTAGCTATTATCATAGCTCTCATCACTGGTCTTTCCATGAGCGCAGAGTGGGAGCAGTTCGCGCTCTATCTGAATCAGGGCGCGACGGCGCTCTCCGACCCGATTTTCCAAAAGCCACTAGGGTTCTATCTCTTCACGCTTCCGGTTTACCAGATGATCTCTTCGTGGCTCCTGTTTCTGGCGTTCGTCATTCTCTGCGCGTCGCTTGCCTTCACGCTGCTATCACTCCCGCAGAAATTAAAGTCCACAGCCGGAAAGCCTCCGGGGATGCGCCGAGCAGGCTACGCAGCCGTTTCGTCCGCGCTCTTTCTCTTTCTGCTGTTCCTGGCGTCGAACATCTATCTTTCGCGCTACCATTACCTGTGGGAAGACCACCAGACATTTTCCGGCGTCACGTTTACGGAGGCCAACTATCTTCTGCCGGGCCTGACCGTGACGGCCATAGTCCTACTCGTCTCCTGCGCTCTGCTCGTTCTGAACGCCCTGACGGAGCGAAAGGTGCGGCTTATCATCGCGGCGCTGGCTCTGCCGCTCGTCGTCTATCTCTTCGCCGCGCTGCTCATCCCCGCTTACGTCACAAGCTTCATAGTCAAGCCGAACGAGCTTGGACGTGAAGCGCCATACATAGAGCAGAACATCGTCTGGACGCGCAGAGCCTTCGGACTTGACCGTATGGAGACGCGCAATTACGAGGCGCAGACGACCATAGCCTCTTTCGAGCGCGATGCCAACCGCGCCACCTTCGACAACATACGCCTCTGGGATGTCTACGCGCTTCAGGACACACTGAGACAGATTCAGGAGATTCGCACCTACTACGATTTCCGCGACGTAGACGTTGACCGCTACACGGTTAACGGCGAGTTGCGGCAGATGATGATAGCGGCGCGCGAGATTGACGACGCCAAGCTGCCGGAACAATCACGCAACTGGGTCAACGAGCGGCTCATATACACGCACGGTTACGGCGTCACCATGAACACTGCCAACGGCTTCACCTCCGAGGGCATGCCTGTCTTCGCGCTCTCGAACATGCCCATAGAATCCAGCGTGCCTGAAATCAAGGTCACGCGACCGGAAATCTACTTCGGCCAGAACACCGACTCAACCGTTTACGTGAAGACGAAGCAGAAGGAGTTCAATTATCCGCAGGGCGAAGACAACAACTACACGATTTATGAGGGAACGGGCGGCATCAGCTTCGGTGGAGCCTTTCACCGCATGCTCCTGGCCTGGTCGCTGGACGATTTGACGAAGCTTCCCTTCTCTGACGATGTCACGTCCGAGAGCCGCGCTCTCATCAACCGCAACATACTTGTGCGGGCAAGAAAGCTCGCGCCTTTTCTTGTATACGACGAAGACCCTTACATAGTCGTGACGAATGATGGCCGTCTCTTCTGGATGATAGACGCCTTCACGGAATCCGACACGTATCCTTACTCGCGCCACTACGGCGCTGGCCGCCGCAGCGTCAACTACATTCGCAACAGCGTCAAGGTTGCGATTGATGCTTATAACGGCACGACCAGCTTCTACGTCTTCGACACGGAAGACCCAATCATCAACGCGTACCGCAGCGCGTACCCTGCGCTCTTCCGCAACGCGTCCGAGATGCCCGCAGACCTTCGCGCGCACGTTCGCTATCCAGACCTGCTCATCAAGACACAGGGCGAAGTCTTCGGCCTCTATCACACGCAGAACACGAAGGTCTTCTTCCAGCGCGAGGATGTCTGGAGCGTGGCGCAGCAGGTCTCTCTGAACCGCGAAGGCAAACAGGATCGCTCGCCGATTGAGCCTTACTACGTCGTCATGCAGTTGCCTGGCGAATCGCAGAAGAACGAGTTCGTAGGGATACTGCCCTTTACTCCGTCGAACCGCAACAACATGATTGGCTGGATGGCCGCGCGCTGCGACGGCGACAAATACGGTTCCCTCCTCGTCTATGATTTTCCGAAATCGCGTCTCATAGACGGCCCGCTTCAGATAGAGGCGCGCATAGACCAGAACGCGCAACTATCAGGCCAGTTCTCTCTGTGGAACCAGCAAGGCTCGCGCGTCCGCAGAGGAAATCTTCTTGTCATTCCCATAGGCACAGGTCTGCTCTACGTCGAACCCATATATCTTCAGGCCGAGCGCAGCCCCATGCCGGAGCTTCGCCTCGTGGTCTTAGCCACGCAGGAGCGCCTTGTCTACGGCTCGAACTTTGAAGAGGCCCTTAGAAATCTTTTCGGAGAAACGCCCGGAGCGCAAGCGCAGCCGCCTGTCGCGCAGAACAAGCAGGAGCAGGGGAAGCAAGGCGCTGAAAACGCGCAGAGCAACGCGCAGCCTCCGCCCGCGCAGCAGCAGCAACCGCCCGCCAACGTCCAGCAGCTAATCAAAAAGGCTGCGGACGACCTGGCCGAATACCAGAAGCTCACTGCGGAGGGAAAGCTTGGCGAGGCCGGGCAGCGTCTTGAATCCCTCAAGCGCACGCTTGAAGAATTGAAGAAGGCACAGGGCATTCAATGAGCGAGCAAGGGTTGGAGCGGATATTGATTGTGGAAGACGATGCGGAGCGCTGTGACTGGTTCAACCAGAAATTTTCCGGTCGCATACTTGATGTCACCTGCAACGTTACGCAGGCAATCGGCTGGCTGAGCGAGCGCGAATACTCCATGATTCTGCTCGACCACGACCTCGCGGAAGAGCACTACTTTTCAAACGAGCTTGACGACGAGCGCACGGGCTATGCGGTCGCGGCATGGCTCGCCGCGCATCCCGACCGTCAGCGCGACGCCACGATTCTGATTCACTCTTTGAACTACCTGGGCGCGACGCGCATGCTGGAAGCCCTGCACAACGCCGGGCGCGATGCCGAGCACATACCGTTCTCTTACCTGCAATTCGGCTTGAGAATTTAGCGCTATCGGCGCGCGTGCCATTTTTTTACGGCCATTGAAACAGTATTCCTACTGCGTGCTGCGGCGCGATGTACGACCATGACTTTGATAGCGTGTACCAACCGTTTGCGTTTGTCGGGAACGAGTATTTCACCCCGGAATATTCTATCGGATTGTTTAGCGTCATCGTAACCGCCGGATTATCGCTCGCAGGAGTTAGCGGCAGCTTTCTCGAACGAATGATGATTGTCAGGTTGCAAATGTAATCTTCATCATTGACATAGCTCGCATAATCTTGATTCCCGCGTAAATGCACCTGCCCATAAAACGCGGGCCGTTCCGCCAGAGGCAAAGCGTAAGTGGTATCGACTCCGGTGGTGAAGGTCTTCAAATCATCTTTTTTAATTTCCATGACAATCGAATATTCGCTCCCGCCGGATGAGTGCGCCTGCTCGTCCTCCGTTCCCGTCCACGGAACGACTTCCTTAGCCAGTTCCGTGTCATATCTTTCATCAAACACAGGAGGCGTGCGCGGTATATCCTTCAAAGCCCGCAAAGTGTACGTGATATGACGCGATACTTTGAGGTCGTTCACTTTGGGGGCTTTGACATTTTCAATTTCGATAACCATCGTTGCCGCTTCTATGACATAAGGCCGCTTTGCTTCGCGCGCTTTCATGATAAAGGATTCGTAATTACTGGGCTGAGAAGCGCGCAATCCGAACACAAGGATGCCAAGAGCTATGAGGAAAGCGATTGAGACTATGGCTATTTCAGTTTTATAGCTCGGACGGGGCGGCGGTGCCTGTTCTTGCTTTCCCTCACGAAGCCGTCTTTGCTGTTCCGTGTCGCGTTTGTAAGATTTTTTCTTCGTCAGGTAGCTGACATAGGCGCTAAGACTGGGAGCTATTATCGTGGCGGCTGCCGTTATAATGGTAGTCCAGATTTCCGTAGACATGCGATAACCTCCTGTAACCGGCCTCATGGCTGATTCATTACGAGAGGTCAGCCATCAGGTCGGAACGGAAAACAGCAGTCTAATTGTTAAGTAGACTGCCTGCGGTGCTATTTCCCATGTACGGTTACTGCGGCCTCGGACAGAAATTAATCTCGGATTCTCAGTCAAGCCGCAGCAGCGAGGGTCTCGCGCCTTCGTGCTCCGGGCGACGCAAGCTATGGTTAGTAAAAGCTCCACGGTCGCTTACAAACTTAACATGCTACATAATCACTTCGTCGTTCTCTATCATCGCAGCCGCCTGCTCTTCCAGGGCGGCTATCTTTTCTGCAGCCTGACTCCGGCTGCATTCCAGCAGGTCTCCCATGCGCTCCATGAGCCACAGCAGACCATGCACCAAATCATCTACGTTCTCGTCGTATACCTCTAACTGCTCCGCGTTGCGAGGATACTGCATGATATTTCTGATATGAGCAATCTCTTCGATAAGCTCCCAGCCGGGGTCGTGCGTGGGAAGAATGTAATCGCAATAATGAACTCTGGCGAAGGCGTTAAAGGCAAATTTTATTTCGTTCAGCATTTTAGTCTCGCTAAAAACTGTAACGCCCTCCTCGTCTTCGTCAAAATCATAGGACTTCTCCAGCCGGGTGAGTTCGTCCAGGGAGAAGACTACGTCGTCGCGTGCCCGCGCGGCGTGAGCGTGAAAAATCATGCGGTAGACAAGGCCGTCAATTAGCGAAAAGACCGCGAGCGCATACATCCTGCGCCAGAACTTCTTTTGTCTCTCATCATCTTCGGGAGTCTCTTGGAGAGACGCCAGGCAAACTTTCGCGTCATCGTGAAGTCGCCTGACAACGCCCCAGAATTCTTCCAGTGAAACCTCGTTATCAATCATCAGGAGTCTCCTAAGTTTTACACCGCCGCTCCTCCGTTACATCCTTACAAGCGAGGGTCTTGCGGCTTCCTGCGACGGCGCTCGCCTCTCCCACATACGCCCGCAGATGCGGCAGCGAAAGCGATTCTTCTGCGGAGCATCTCTTTCATCCGCCGGTTCCAGAAAAGCTTTTGTGTAGGCGGGCACGCTCGCGCCTTCAAAGCGTTCAAATGAGGAGCATGAGCATTTGGGCTGGCTCATATGAGTGTTGTCAAAAAAAATTCAGCCCTGGACTTTCTTCATCAACTCGCGCGCTTTCGCAACGGCGTCGTTGTGTTCGGGCACGTAGTTCGGGTCGGGCTGCATGTTGATGATGGTCTCAAGTTGTTTGCGTGCGTCGTCCTTGCGATTCGTCTTCAGGTAGGCTTGCGCCAGATAGTAACGAAGCAAGGGGTTGTTCTCTCCGAACTTTAATCCCTTCTCAAGAAGTTCCACGGCCCTTTTGGGGTCGCCGCCCAGGACGGGAGGCGTCTCAAGGTCTATGCGCGCCAGAACCATGTAGGCCGAGCCGGACATGAAGCTCTCGTCCAACTTGATGACGGTCTCCATCTCGCGGCGTATGTCGGGCGCGGCGGAGAGTCCTGTCAGGGCAGAGTGCTCCGCCTGCCCTCCCAGATTTGCGCCGAGCCAGAAGTGGCCTTCGGGCTTATTGGGTGAAAGCCTGATTGCTTCTTTGGCTGCGGCTTCGCCTTCGCTGAACGCCTTGTCGCGCTCTGCTGTGTCCGTGGTGTGCTCGCCAAGAAAATAGTTCATACGCGCCAGCCGCCATGTCGCTTCATAATTACCAGGCTCCACGGTTCGCGCCTGACGAAGCACGACCGCTCCCTCTCGCGCCTTCTGCAAATCTGCGCGCTCGTTGTAAAGCTGGTCTGCTCGCGTGATTAATTCGGCTGCAGTTCCGTTGGCGGGCGGGTCGTTCCTTTCGGCTGAAGAGCGAGAGCAGGCGAGCGCCAGCGCCAGCGCTATGAAAAGGGGAAGATGGAGGATTAAATTTTTCTTCATGCGATTAACTTTCACCGTCGATTAAATCTACAAAATCCTTATATTTCACTAAGATAAGTTCGGTTATGGGAGGTCATTTTACACGACCGCTTACCTAAAAGCATCCGTTTAGGGTATATTTCACCGACTACACCAATGCGCCCATTATGTCTTAATGGCGCAGCCCGTACCAAATTTAGCGCGCGAGGCAGGAGATAAGGGTTTGGCGGCGGCTGCTTTTTACGATTTAGAAGGAACACTTGTAAGCACCAACCTGGTTCACACGCTGGGCTTTTACGCGCGTAACCAGCAGAGCCTCTTGAAGAGCATCAGGAAGAGCGCGACCACTTTGATGAGCATCCCGCTCTTTGCAGTGACGGACGCCTACAGCCGTAAGGTTTTCAACGACCTCTTTTTCAAACGCTACAAGGGCGAGAGCGAAGACCGCCTGCGGTTCTTCGCAGAAGAGCTTTACGAGGACGTGCTGAAGCCGGCAGTCTTTCCCGGCGCTTACGAGTTGATTGAAAAATCGCGCAGCCTGGGACTTCGTCAGGTGGTCGTCACCGGCGCGCTCGACTGGTCAGTAGAGCCTTTGATGAAGCACCTGGGGATAAAAGATTACGTGGCGAATCGTCTTGAGTTCGTCAACGGCATAGCCACGGGCCGGTTGCTTCCGCCCGTGCTGGCGGCTGCGACCAAAGCTTCCTGGATAAGAACGTTTGCCGAGCGCGAAGGCATCAGCCTCAGCGACTCTTACGCCTACTCGGACAGCATGTCGGACTTGCCCATGCTCTCCATAGTAGGCCACCCGGCAGCCGTCAACCCGGACATGCGCCTCAGGCAGACGGCGCTTCATCACGATTGGCCTATATTGAATTTAAAGTAATCAGTTTTCAGTTCTTGTCTTTATATGAGTCTACAGCTAAGACGAAAAACACACGAGTCGGTTATCTACATTGACCGGGACAGCGCGCCGCGCATCATGCCTTCGGGCGAGGATTTTATCCTTGAGGATTTGCCCATAGGAACGCGCGTGCTTTATCCGAACCCGCCGATTAAAGGCTTGCCCAATCGAGAGGCGGCCATTCGTTACGCCTTGAATCGTCCTCTGGGCTGCGACCCGCTCTTCGCTCAGCTTTATCCGGGGATGAAGGTGACGATTTGTGTAGACGACATCTCTCTGCCGTTGCCGCCTATGGCTACGCCGGACATACGGCAGTCCGTTCTGGAAATCTTGCTCGACATGCTGGCCGGTCACGGCGTTGACGACGTTCACATCATCATAGCCAACTCGCTTCACAGGAAGATGACGGAGTGGGAGATGAAGCGAATGGTCGGGCCGGAGATTTTTGACGAGTTCTATCCAGACCGTTACTACAATCACGATGCTGAAGACCCTGACGGAATGGTCGTGCTTGGCGAGACGCGACACGGAGAGCCTCTGCGAATTAATCGTCGCTGCGCTGAA
Organism: Pyrinomonadaceae bacterium; assembly: GCA_014534425.1. Classification (GTDB taxonomy): domain Bacteria; phylum Acidobacteriota; class Blastocatellia; order Pyrinomonadales; family Pyrinomonadaceae; genus JACVRN01. Next base: position 743 of record JACVRN010000038.1, on the reverse strand, counting down.
AGCGATCTGGTCATCTACAGCAACATCAACCTTGTGCCTATGGACGGCGGGCACAAGTCCGTGGCCGTTGGCCTCTGCGATTACGAATCACTTCGCGCGCATCACGAGCCGCAGACGATACGCGATTCCGACAGCTACATGGATCCCAAACGCTCCGCACTGAATCACAAGGTAGAGCGACTGGGCAAGCTCGTTGACGAGCACATGAACGTCTTTCACATAGAGACGGCGCTCAACAATCGCATGTACAAAGGCGACATGGATTTCCTCTTGAAGAACGAGGACGACTTTTCAGCCTTTGACCGTATGAAGTTCGAGGCGATGCGCTATACGATGTCGAAGCTACCGCGCCCTGCGCGCCGCAAGCTGCTGCACTCGCGCCCCTCTCAGTACGAGATGATTGCCTGTTACGCGGGCCGCACAGAAGAGGTGCACGAAAAGATTCTGGAGAAGAATTTCCAGCAATACGCTATCCCTGTGCGCGGCCAGTGCGACATTTTGATTACGGGCATCCCAGACATATCGCCCTATAATGTCTACTCGATTTTGAATCCTCTGCTGGTTCAGGTGATGGCGCTCGGCTATCATTTCAACTTCTATCGCAACAAGCCGCTCCTGAAAAAAGGCGGCGTGCTCATTCTTCATCATCCTTGCTATGACGAGTTCGACCACGAATTTCATCCAAGCTACATAGAGTTCTTCAATCGCCTGCTGCCGGAGACGCGCGACGCGGACGTGTTGAG
>JACVRN010000201.1 GCA_014534425.1 Pyrinomonadaceae bacterium | reverse complement strand
CGGTGGCTGTTGGCGTCGTTGCCTATGCCGTCGAATTGCAGGTAGACGTAGCGTAAGCCCGCTTCCGCAGCCTCGCGGCAGAACTCTTTCGACTTGGCGAACTCGATTCCGTTCGTCGCGGCCTGCACAGAGTTGTAGCCGACCTTGCGTGAATACTTGATGGCCTCTATGAAGTGCGGGCTGAGCGTAGGCTCGCCGCCCGAGAACTGCACCGACATCTGGCGGCGCGGCTTGATGCTGATGGCGTTGTCGAGCACCTGCTTGATGTCTTCCCACGTCAGCTCGTGGACGAAGCCAACCTGGTTGGCGTCCATGAAGCAGGGGTCACACATCATGTTGCAGCGATTGGTCAAATCCACAGTCAGAACCGCGCCGCGCCCGTGCTTGATGGTCGAAGAGCCGTGATTATGAAGCTTTTCGTCGTTGTGCGCCTGAATGTCTCGGCCAGGGAACATGGCTTCAATGTGCTCAAGGAACTTGGCGTCAATAGCCATCATGTCCTCTATACGGCCATGAATCGGGCACTCCTTGACCATCCAGATTTGGCCGTCGCGCTCAATAATCTGCGCCTTAATCTCGCCGACCTTCTCGTTCATGAGGACTGTGTAGTCCTTCTTGCCACTGATAATCTCTTCGCGCGCCTCTATAACGCACTTGGGGCAGAGAGAGTCCGTGGTGCGCGGCCAGCCCAGCGTAGGCTTGGTTTTCTGCCAGGATTTCAGAAGCGGCTTGTCCGACCACTTCGGCGTGAATGACGGGTTGGGCTTGTACTTGTTGAAGAACTGGATTGAGTTAAAAAGCCCGCGAGCCATAAGGGTCAAGCCTTTCTCGGCATGTTTAATCGGTCGCATTATTTTTCCTTCTCGTTTGGTATTAATTATTGCCAATAGCTGTATTTAGGCCGCCTCAGCAAAAGGGGTGAGATTACACTGATTTGGGTCAGAACGCAAATTGCCGGAAGCACTGGCGGGCGCTCGCCGTTCGGGATTCAAGCGGCTCCCGCAGTACTTCCAACATCCTTTTCCCTGTGAACTTTGCCCTTTATAAAGCGCTAAGCAAATCGGCAATCTCCCAGAGCAATGACCGTGCCGCCAGCCGCAAGCCCGAAGTAAACCCTTTTTTATCAAGGTTTACGGAAGAGCTTTTGAGCTAAACGGCGAAGCCTTGAGGGTGCTGATTCGTGTCATACCCGCCCACATAAGCCATCAAGCCGAGCATTGTGCCATACTGACACCAACAGGCCAAGACAAATCCGCAATGGCGGCCATAATGACACTCAGGCATTGAGTTATGTGAGGTGGTGAGAGCTTTCATCCTTCAAGGGGACTGGGAGATTAAATAAAAGAAGGCTCTTTTCCTTCTCGTAGAATTAAATCATTGACTTAGTAACCGGAATTGGCATAAGAAACCTTCTGCTCTTCTTAATTCCCCTTGCAGAATCGAGTTGGAAATCTATGAGAATCCTTTTCGCAGCCGCAGTCCTCTCGCTTATGGCTTTTGCCTGTAATCTCTGCAACTTAGGCGGTAATCAGAACAAGAACGCGAACAATAGCAACTCAATGTCGGCCAGCCCCACGCCCACATCTACGCCCAGCAAACCCTCCTTGAAAGATGCTTTTCCGCAGAAAGTCGGCGATTTTACCTTGCAGGACACTTATGACAGGAGCGAATTGAAGGGCGACGACAAATATCTGCCGGACGCAGACGATGTGATGGGAGCGGTCTATAAATCGTCCGCGAACAAAAAAGAGCAGGTCATGGCTGGATTGTATGCTTCCCCGTCGGCAGCCGAAGCGGCTCGCGCCAAGCGTGTCGGCGCTTCAAAATACCTGGCGCGGTGGACTAAGGGAAGCATACTCTACGTCTCCACGGACTCTACGTTAAAGGACAAACTCTAAGGCGTGAGATATGAAGATCATAGATTCCGGCAAAGCCTTCTTTAGTAATCGCGGAAGAGGGCTTGTCATACTGCTCTTTATCCTTTCCATGCTTGTGCTGCCCGGCGCGGATGCTAAGAAGGTGCGGCGCATTAGATTCAGGCAGGGCGCGACCGTGGCAAAGGTGCGAGGGGCTTTGAAGGGCGTGGGCGATGAGGCGCTCTTTGTCCTGCGCGCACGCTCGGGCCAGCACATGCGTGTGAATATCTCAGGCGACGGCCCAACGCGCGGAACAGTCACCTTCCCTTCCGGCAAGCAGGACGGCCAACCCGGCGGCCTGATTTTCGATGATGCGTTGACAGAGACGGGCGACTATCGCATACGAGTCACAGAAAGCAGCATGGCCGATTCCTGGCGTGGGTCTTTCGTCCTGGAAGTGGAAATACGTTAAGAGCAGACGTAAGCGTGTAGAAAGAAGTGGCGCGCAACGGGTGATGAGTTAAGGCAATCTGCTTTAACTCATCACCCGTTGCGCGTCATCTCTCTTTTGCCCGGCTAGCCGAATTCCCGCCTCCTTACTCATGGCCTCAGATGGCTGCAAAAATCTTCTTGGCCTTTAAGCAAAAATTGCGCGACAATTGCTTCTGAAAATATGGTTAGATGTACGAGTTTTCGGAAACCCGCTTCTTCTGCCTAGAGGTTTTGTGCTTAAGAGAAGGTTACAGAGCAGGCTCGCCTTACTATTAGCCGGTCTTGCACTATTTCTCTGCCTAGGGCTGGCGGCTTCGCCAGTGGCTGCCCAGACAGAGAGCGCTCCGTCGCCTTTAGCTTCACCCAGCCCCGCGCCCGCTTCGTCCGGCGCTCTGAAGAAAGCGCAGCCCCCTCGATACGTGGAGCTTGGGAAAAGCTTTAAGGGAACTCCCATCATGGCCGCAATCTACGGGACTGGGGAAAAGCGCGTGATTGTCTTCGGCGGCATTCACGGCAACGAGTCGGACTCTTCAATCGTAGCCAAAGCGCTGATGGGTTCCTTGATGCAGGAGGCCGTGCCGGAAGAGTTAACCGTCATAGTGGTGCCGGATGCCAACCCTGACGGTCTTTTCGCCAACACGAGGGTTAATGCCAGGGGCGTGGACATCAACCGCAACTTTCCTTCGACCTCGTGGCGCAGCGAGTACCGGTACAACAATCAATTCCCTGGCATCGAGCCTGCTTCCGAGCCTGAGACTAAAGCGATTATCAATCTCCTGGAAAAATCTCCGCCGGACTACATCATCACGCTTCACGCTGCGCTCGGGTGCGTTAACTGGGACGGCCCCGGAGAGCAACTGGCGCGCGTGATTGCAAATGTTAACGGCTACCCGCTCTGCTCCTATCTGGGCTACGAGACGCCAGGCTCGCTGGGAACCTTGATGGGCGTGGACAAAAAACTTCCGTTCGTAACGATAGAGCTTCGCAACTCCAGGGCCGTAGAGTTGGTGCAGGAGAACCTGCCCGCCCTGCGAGCCGTTCTTTCCTACATGGCTTCCTCGAAATAGCCTGCCACGCCTGAGCAATTTCCGCACGCCCTCTTAATTATTTACTTGCGCTCGGCAGTTCCAATCTGGTAATTGATTCAGCATGGCCGACCTTCTTATAGCGGACGACGAGCAAGGCATACGTCAACTGCTGACAATCGTGTTCGAGCGCGAAGGTCATCGCGTGCGCGCAGCCGAAAACGGGCAGGCGGCGATGACGCTTTTAAGAAAAGAGCCTGCCGACCTAATTATCTCCGACGTGAAGATGCCGGACATGAACGGCATAGAACTCCTGCGCGCGGCGCGCGAGCTATCGCCGGACGTGGCCGTCATCATGATGACAGCCTTCGCAACCGTTGATACTGCGCGCGAAGCTTTCAAGCTCGGCGCGGACGACTTTATACAAAAGCCCTTCGACATAGACGAGTTGAAGCTCATCGTCACGAAGGCGCTCGAAAAGCTTGACCTGGTAAAAGAGAATCGCGCCTTTCGTCGCGCGCAGCGACAGCGTGGCAGCCTAGGCAACATCATAGGGCGCTCTGACCGCATGCAGGCCGTCTACCAGATGATAGAGACGATTGCGGTCGTTCAATCGACCGTGCTCGTGACGGGCGAGAGCGGCACCGGCAAAGAGCTTGTGGCGCGAGCCATTCATGACCTCAGCCCTCGCGCGGAAAAACCTTTCATCTCAATCAACTGCGGCGCGTTCACAGAAACGCTGCTCGAATCTGAACTCTTCGGCTACGTCAAGGGAGCCTTCACAGGAGCCAACACAAATCGCAAGGGGCTGTTTGAAGCGGCCAATCGCGGCACAATTTTTCTGGACGAGATAGGCGAGATGTCGCCCGCCATGCAGGTGAAGCTCTTGCGCGTTCTGCAAGAGCGAAGGGTGCGGCCCGTCGGCGCGCATGAAGAGGCGGAGATTGATACGCGCGTCATAGCCGCCACGAACCGCGACCTCAGCCAGATGGTCAAGGACGGAAGTTTCCGCGAAGACCTCTTCTATCGCATCTCCGTCATCCCGATTGAGCTTCCGCCGCTCAGGGAGAAGCGCGAAGACCTGCCGGATTTGGTCGAGCATTTCGTCCAGAAATTCTGCGTGCAGACGGGCAGAAGTCTCCGCGTCTCGGAGAAAGCTCTTGAGCTGCTCGAACGCTATTCATGGCCGGGCAACGTGCGCGAGCTTGAACACACCATCGAGCGCGCCGTCGCCCTGGAACGCTCCGACACGATTCAGCCCGAGAGCCTTCCGCAGGCCG
>JACVRN010000036.1 GCA_014534425.1 Pyrinomonadaceae bacterium | reverse complement strand
GGAGTATGCATGTGCCTGCGGGACAGACGGGCGTGACCTGCCATGTGCCAGTGCCCGCAGCGCTGTTGTACTGCACAGACCAACCGGAAATATCTACCGCCGCCGAGCCGCGATTGAACAACTCTATAAAGTCGTTCCTGTAGAAGGCTCCGCTATTTCCGCCGCCGCCGTAAACCTGGCTGATGACGACAGAGCCTGTGCCGCCTCCTCCGGGCGGAGGCGTTGACGATGGCGTGGCGCTCGGCGTAGGCGTAGCGGTCGGCGCGACGTTGCTCTTGACGGGAATCGTCACGGTGTTGCTTGCGCGCCCGTCAGCCATGACCACCAGATTAAGGTCGCCCGAAGGTAAATCTGTGGGCAGCACTATGCGTATCTCGTCCAGGCCAGGCAGGTCTGTAGAGGCCATGAAGTTTTCGACCGTCACGGAGCGGCCCGCGACCGTTGCCGTCACGGTCGTCGCGCCCCTCACGCCCGTAGCGAAGACTATGGCGCGGCGCGGCCCCTCGCGCACGTCGAATGTCCCTGGGTCTGTAATCGTATCCGCGTCAAGGAACCTGCCCTGACCACGACCGTCGCCGCTCTTTGTAAAGAGGCCGGGCGCGGCTTTCAGGACTGAGACGGTTCCGCGCGAGGGGAAGGCGTCGGAGTTGGTGACGATGACAGTCGCGGTGCCAAGCTCTGTCTGCGCCGGAACCAGGAAGACGACCTGCGTGGGCGAGACGAAGAGAATCTGCGCCGCGCGCCCGTTGACCGTGACGCTCGTTCCGCAAACCTCTGTGGGGAAATTGTTGGTGCCTTGAATCCTCTGCGTCTGCTGTGTGCAGACCGAAAGGTTTGTGCCGAAGGCTACCGCCTGGCTGTCGGGCGCGATGGCCTTGTTCGTCGAAGGCTCAAGACCGAAGGAGGCATAGTTCACCACGCGCAGGTCGCCAAAGGCGGGCCGCGCCGCAGGACTCGTGGCGTAAATCTCGGAGTTGTTCTGATTGTCGGAATCAGTGACCACGCCCGATATAACGCGCGGGAAGTTGAAGGCCAGCGTCGAGCCGTCATCATTCATCGAGGTGATGATGTTTAGCTGCCTGTTGGAGCCTGTAAAACCATCCGCCTGATTCGCGGGCGTCCCGTCCGCCGCAGTGATACGCGTGAACAGTCCGGTCGGAATGTCGTAAAGATAGACCTCTACGCTGAAATCAGGGTTACGCAGGGGCGTTGCAGTTCCAATCTTGCGGCGCGTGGCGAAGGAGATGCGCCGTCCATCGCCACTGATTGACGGGTCAAGAGGCACGTCCTGGCCTGCGGGCGAAGTCGTGATGCTGCTCAAAGCATCGAGCGCGGTAATTTGCCGCGTGATGTTGTTGCGCCCGTCGTATAGATAGACCTGCGGCGTGTTGGCGGCAGAGTCGCCCTGATAAACTACGCGCGTTCCGTCATCACTGATGGCGCGGCCCAGGGTAAGCGAAAGATTGTTGACGCTTGAAGCCAGGACGCTGATGGCTCCGCCCGTGCGCGGTTGTTGTAAAAGGTCGCGCGTCGCGCTCCCTGTGGTGCTTGAGTCTCTGATGTAGGCTACGCGCGAGCCGTCGCCGCTAATCTTGGCATCGGTCGCTCCGATTATTCCGGTCGTGTTTGTTAATTGCGTGAAGGTCGAAGTAGAAGTGTCGAAGATAAAGATTTCAAAGTTGCCGTCGGCGTTTCCGCCCGCCAGGTTCCGGTTCGACGAGAAGGCTATGAAGCGACCGTCATCGGAGAGCGACGGAAGATAATTTCCGTGCACAGCCCTTTCAGCCACGCTGGCCGGAGTTGTGTTAGTGACCTGCTGTAATGTTGAGCCGTTGAAGTAGAAGATTTCGGAGTTGAAGTCGGAGTTTGAGCCGAGCGGATTTTCTCTGGCGGCGAAGGCTGCGCGAGAGCCGTCCTGTGAAAGCCCTGGCGCAGGCCCGCGCGTGGCAGCCATCTGAAAAAACGTCGCAGGGTCAGAGGTGATGTCCGCTCGAATGGCGCGGAAGAAGTCGCCGGTCGAAGACCCAGTCAGATTTTCGGTCGACTCAAAAGCTATGCGACGGCCATCGCCGCTCAGAGTAGGGCTGAGGTTGAGACCTTCTTCAGTTGTGTTGGTGATGCGACGAAGCCCGCCGGATTGAGACGAAACGCTCCACAGGCCGAAGAGACAAAGAGCCGTTGCTACGAATAGAAACGCAGCGACTGTTCTGATACGCAGCAAAGAGTAGGACTCCGTTCCGGCGTCAGCCAAATTCAACGCCTGCGAGGGGCGGCCTCTTTCTGAAAATAGTTGAAGCCGCAGTTTCAATGGCACCCGGGGCCATTTATGACAGAAGCACTAAATGTATGAACTTGGAAAAGGGCACGAGCGCGCGGCAGAGCTGCCACCTGATGAAGCGCGCTATTCGAGACCCGCCGATAATACAGAAAATATTTTCATTCTGGCAAGTCTTTCAGAAAGGAAATCTGGTAACTTAGTCTGAAAGAGGAGAGAGCGTCGATGAAGATTCTGGTGAGCGGAGCATCCGGGCTGGTAGGAAATGCTGTGGTCGGCAGGCTCTCTTCCAGAGGCGCTCATGTGCTGCGCCTCGTACGCAAGCCTTCGCCTGACCAGTCTAGCGAGATACTTTGGAACCCTCAGAAGGGAATCGAAGCGGCTGGCAAGCTGGAGGGCCTTGATGCTGTCATACACCTTGCGGGCGAGCCGATTGCGGAAGGACGCTGGACGGAAGATAAAAAGCGCCGCATACGCGAAAGCCGTGTTGTGGGAACAAAAATTTTGGCTGAAGCGCTGGCGGGCTTAGAGCGCAAGCCCTCAGCATTTTTGTCGGCCTCGGCCATAGGCTATTACGGCTCGCGCGGCTCCGAAATCCTGACCGAAGAGAGTCGCCCCGGAGACGATTTTCTGGCGGAGGTCTGTCGTGAGTGGGAAGAAGCAACAACACCGGCAGCCCGCGCTGGCATACGCACAGTGCAGATGCGCTTCGGCATCATCCTTAGTTCAAAAGGCGGCGCGCTAACTAAAATGCTCATGCCCTTCAAGCTTGGGATTGGCGGTCGTCTAGGCTCCGGCGAGCAGTACATGAGTTGGATTGCCATAGACGATGTCGTAGGAGTCGTTGAGCACCTGCTCGACACAGATTCCTTGAGCGGCCCCGTCAACACTGTCGCGCCCTCGCCCGTGACGAACAGAGAGTTCACAAAAGCTTTAGGCGATGTGCTATCTCGCCCTACGATATTCCCCGTGCCCAAGTTTGCTATGCGACTCGCCTTCGGAGAGATGGCGGACGTGGCGCTGCTGGCAAGCCAGAGAGTAGAGCCTGCGCGCCTGAAAGCATCCGGCTACGTTTTCAAGTATCCAGAACTGAAAGAAGCCCTGCGTCACATCCTGAAAGAATAAGCGGTGAAGTTTTTAGTATCTACTCTCTGATGTAACCGTGCTCGGCCATGCGTACGCCGCTCAGTTCGTATGCTTCGGCGGGCATGTCCTGTACGCCCGTGGCGTCAATCCAGCGATTGTAGAAGTTGAAGAGGCTGCAAACCGTGATGGCGTCATAGACGGCTTCGTCAGACCATCCGGCGCGTTTCACTTCGTCAACATCACCTTGGCGAATCTGATTAGAAGTGCGGTTGACTTTATCTACGAAGGCGAAGAGCGCTTTAAGCTCTTCCGAGAGCGGAGAGGTCTTGTAATCTTCCAGAACCGCCTGAACAAGCCGACGGTCTCCGAGTAGCTCCGCCGCGACCGCAGCGTGAGAGCCGATTCAAAAGGGACACTCGTTACGACGCGAAGTGAAGGCCGCAATCAACTCGCGTATCCCTGCGGGAAGCGGCGAAGGCCCGCGCATAACTTCCTGCGTAAAGCGCGCCAGATGCTCCGTCGCCCTGGGCTTGAAAGCGAAGAGATGCCAGATTTGCGGAACAGGAAAGCCCGCGTTCCTTCCTTGCTCTATCAACTCACTGTACGGCCCCTCGGCTTTATGACTCTCAACGTCCTTCAGGTACATCTCTTCCATTCTCTTTTATCCTCATGAAAGGTAGATTCAAACAGGGATGGACAGGATAAGCAGGATAAAAGAAGAAGTATTGTCTTTTCTTTATCCTCTCTATCCTGTCCATCCCTGTTAATTTATTTCTAACCTTAATCGCTGGCGACGGCATCGGCTTCTTTGCGCGAGCCGAAGTCTTCGAGCGCTTCGAAGACTTCCAGGGCGTAGCGTACGTTGCCGAAGGGGGCGGAGACCTGTACGCCCTGTATCTGGTCGCGCACGTCCGTCAGTAGCTCGCGCGCTATCTTCAAGCCTTCGTCGCGCGCCGCCTCTTTGCCTTTCTCAGAGGCTATACGCATGCGCTCCATGATGGAGGGCGTGACGCGCACGCCGGGCACTTCGTTGTGCAGGAACTCCGCGTTGCGGAAGGAGACGAGCGGCCAGATGCCCGCGACGATTGGGATGCGTACGTGCTCTATGCGGCGGAGGAACTCGCACAGTTGTTCGGTGTCGAAGACGGGTTGAGTGATGGCGTACTGCGCTCCGGCCTCTACCTTCCACTCGAAGCGCTTTATCTCTTCGTCCAGATTGAGCGCGCCAGGATTCACTCCGACGCCTATGCAGAAAGAGGTAGGCTTCCCGATTGGATTGTTGCCTAGGTCAAGCCCGTGATTGAGCTTGTTGACCATGTTCGTCAGACCGATTGAGTCTATGTCGAAGACAGCCGTGGCGTCCGGGTACGGCCCCATCTTCGGCGGGTCGCCCGTAATCAACAGAAGGTTGTGTATGCCAAGGGCCGCAGCGCCCAGCAGGTCGCTCATCATTCCAAGGAGATTCCGGTCGCGGCAGCAGTAATGAAGCACAGCCTCTATGCCAATCTCGCGCTCGACCAGAACGGCTGTGGCCTGTGCGCCCATACGAGTCTGTGCGCGCGGGCCGTCAGGGACGTTGACGGCATCAACGCCCGCTTCTTTTAAGAGGCGTATGGAGTCGAGTGTCTTCGCGGCGTCGCATCCCTTCGGCGGCAGAACTTCAACGGAGGTGACGAACTCTCCGAAGGTAATCTTTCTAGACCAGCGCGAGCGCTCTTCGGGCGCAATGACCTTGATGTCGGCTGGCGTCAACTCGTCAATGTGCTTGGCCTCTGACTCTTTGATAACGACGCGCTGCTTGCGCGGGCTGGCGGCGCGCACGGCATCCGAGATGAGCTTGATGTGCGCGGGCGTCGTGCCGCAGCAGCCGCCTATGAATTTCGCTCCGGCCTGTATGAAGCGGCGCGCAAACTTTGCCATATACTCCGGCGAGCACATATAAAACTGTCTGCCTTGCACGTCGCGCGGCAGTCCAGCGTTGGGCTGCACCGAAAGCTTCTTCTCCGTCACGCCGCGCATCTTCTCTATGGCCGAAAGAAGTGTGGCCGGGCCGACGGAGCAGTTGACGCCCACGACATCAGCTTTCCATTCATCCAGCCGCGTGGTGAAGACTTCGGGCGTGGTGCCGAATGAAGTGTTGCCGTCGGGAAGAATTGTCATCTGCGCTATGATTGGAAGATCGCAAAGCTCCTTGACGGCGCGTATGGCCTGTCGAATTTCGGAGATGTCGGAGAAGGTCTCAAGGATGAAGAGGTCTACGCCGCCGTCCAGCAGCGCAGAGACCTGTTCCTTGAACATCTCCTTCGCTTCGTCAAAAGAGGTCGGGCCATAAGGCTCGATGCGTAGACCCAATGGCCCGACCGCGCCTGCCACAAAAACTCGCTCGCCTGCGGCTTCACGGGCTATGCGGGCAGCCGCCACATTGATGAGACGAAGGCTTCCTTCCAGTCCGTACTGTTGCAGCTTATGAGCCGTCGCGCCGAAGGTGTTGGTCTCTATGATGTCTGCGCCCGCGCGCACGTATTCCTGATGCACCTCGCGCACAAGGTCGGGGTTGGTCAGATTCAGTTCGTCATACGAGCGATTGATGTAGATGCCCTTTTCATAGAGCATCGTCCCCATCGCGCCGTCAAAGACGCTGATCTCGTCGGATTCAAGAAGGTCTCTGAAATTTCTCATTTAATAAAAGAAGTCCCGCGCTAAACCAGCGCGGGACTTCTGCGGAAGCTGAAGTTTTCGGGGCCTTGCAGAAGCTTTTATCTTGAAGGCCGAGCCGAGCTGTTTAGCGGATTATTTTTCGTGGCCGCAAGTCGCCTTAACTCACCACGTTTGTCAAAGCTGCTTATACGCCGCTCATGGCGGGCTGTCAAGTGCAAATTGACCTCGCCTGACTGTTAATAACTGGAGCTAACCGCGTTGGCAGCGCGGGCAGAAGTAGGTGGAGCGCCCGCCCTGAGTGATGCGACGAATCTTTGCGGAACACTTGATGCAAGGCTCGCCCTCGCGGTCGTAGATGCGCCAGCGCCCGCCGCCTCCGCCGAAATAGCTCCCGTCAATATTTTCAGGGTCAACGTTCATGGTAGAACCGTGACGAATCGCTTCGCCCAGTACGTCCAGGATTGCGCGATGAAGCAACTCTGCGCGCCGTTTTGATAAAGAAGAAGCTGTTTGAAGCGGATTGGCGCGGGCCAGAAACATGGCTTCGGCTGCGTAGATGTTTCCAAGGCCCGTGACCTTCTTCTGGTCAAGCAGCATCTCTTTCAAGGTGCGGCGCGAACGCTTGAGCGCGCGGTGAAGATAATCACTCGTGAACTCTTCTGAAAACGGCTCGGGCGCAAGCGAGGCAAGTTCCTTCGCAGTTGAAAGCTCACCGGCGCAGACTATCTTCATCATCCCGAAATGTCTCTGGTCTGTGAAGGCCAGAAGACTTCCGCCGTCCAGATGAAAGAGCGCGTGCGTGTGTTTGGGCAACTCCGCGCCGCGCCGTAGAAGCATGAATCTTCCGGTCATGCGAAGATGCGTGATGAGAACCAGCGAAGACGAGAGATGAATCAGAACGTGCTTGCCGCGACGGCTGACGCGCTCTATGCGACGGCCTCCGAGTTGGTTCGAGAAATCTTCCTGAGTGCTCGCGGGCGCAAGCCCCGGTCGTATCAATCGCGCCGAAGCGATGCGACGCTTGCGTAAAAGCTTATCGAGCGAGCGGGCTACGAGTTCAACTTCTGGAAGCTCAGGCATACAAGCAGGGTGAGTGTAGAAAAAGGCGGCGACAAATGTGTAACTGGGCAAGCTATCTTTTCAAAGCTTTCTTGACATAAAAGATGAGCATGATTCCTATGAAAAGCAACAGACCTGCAAACAGCGCCTCTGCCATAACTCTCTCCTTAAATCACACCGCTAACTTAAAAGACATAAAAAGAGCCTTGAGCTTAATCCATGGCGCAAGCTGCCATGCGTTTAAGCCCGGCTCGCAAGCTAAATTAAGAGCGGCAAGACCTGCTGACTAAATGTATCGCAGCAAGACCAGGATAATCACTATCAGCAGTATCAATCCGAGCAGCCCGCTAGGGTAATAGCCCCAGCCGCGACTGTAGGGCCACGTCGGAACTGCGCCCAGAAGCAGCAGAATCAGTATGATGATCAGAATTGTGCCTAACATTTCGTGACTCCTGTTCACCAAAGAGTTGAGTTGGAATGCCTCATGGCTCGATTCACAAGCACCACTTGATTTTTCTACGCGCGTAAAGGGTATGCCCGACGCTCGCTTTGAGTCAATAAAATTTGATTAAGAATTAGCCGAAGTCGCCAACTCCTCGCCTTCGCTTAAAAGCGCGTCGGTCTTGTCCGTGGTTGTAGCTTCCGCGTAAACGCGCAGGACGGGTTCCGTGCCCGACTGCCGGAAGAGAAGCCACGATTCGTCTTCAAAGAGAAGCTTGGTTCCATCCAGCCGCTCGCAGCCCACCACTTTGTAGCCGGCGATTTGTGAAGGAGAGTTTTCAGCCAGAGCTTCCACCAGCGCGAGGCCGCGCTCCACGGGCATGTGCAGGTCTCTTCGATTAAAGTGGAACTCGCCGAACTCCCTGTGCATCTCCCGCACAAGTTCAGACGGAGGCTTGCCCGCAGCCACTACCGTCTCAAGAAAGAGAAGGCTGTTGAGAAGGCCATCGCGCTCCGGGATGTGACCTGCGACGCCAATGCCGCCGGACTCTTCCGCACCCATCAGAATATTTTCTCTGAGCATGAGGTCTGCGACGTACTTAAAGCCTATGGGCGTTTCAAAGAGCGTGAGGTTGAGCGATTCGCAGATGCGCTTCAACAGCACGCTTTGAGAGAAAGTGCGAACGACTCCGCCGCGCATGCCTCGATTGCGTGCCAGGTGCAGGAGTATGAGCGGCACTACCTCGTGCATGGTCATGGTCTCGCCAAGCTCATTGACAGCGCCGACCCTGTCCGCGTCTCCATCGGTCGCCAGTCCGAGCGTCGCGCCCCGTTCTCTCACGCGCTGTTTAAGAGGCGAGAGGTTGCGGTCAATCGGCTCTGGATTAACGCCGCCGAACAGAGCATCTCGTTCGGCCCTGATGGTCTCTGCCTCAAGCGCGCCTCCCTGAAGAAAGCTCTCAACCCACCGAGCGCCGGAGCCGTGCATGGAATCGACTATCACGCGAAGCTTTGAAGCGCGCAGTCGATTGAGGTCAACATAATCGGAAACCTGCGCGCGATAGCTCTCCACGCATTCTTCATAAAACGCGCGGGCGTCTGTTGCGGAAAGATTAGCGCGTTCGACCGGATGCTTGTCCAGAAGCGCTTCGACCGCAGACGTGGTCTCGGTTGTTGCGCTTCCGCCCCAAGGCGCTTTGATTTTGAAGCCGTTGAATTCCGGCGGATTGTGCGAAGCAGTGATGATTACGCCGCCGAGCGCACCCTGCTCGCGCACGGCCCAGGAGACTAAAGGCGTCGGCACCGCTTCTGGAAAGAGCGCGACTCTGAATCCGTTCCCCGCCAGCACCTCTGCCGCGTGAAGCGCAAAATGCTCCGAGAGAAAACGGCGGTCGCAGCCGACTATGACCAGAGAAGACGAAGCGTTTGCCGCTTGATGTTGAAGAAACTCAGCGTAAGCTTGCGCGACGCGTTCAAGGTTTGCGAAGGTGAAGCCTTCGGCTATGACTGCGCGCCAGCCGTCAGTCCCGAAGCGTATGGGCACAGGCTCGCCGGTCGCGCTCACTCGCCTTCGCCTCCGGTCTGCGAATAATCCGTGATGGAAGTCTTATCGCCTAAGACCGCGCCAGGGCCAATGTGAGCCGAGCGGCCTATGTGACAGCCTCGCCCGGTGATGGCCCCTATGACCTGTGCGTTTGAGCCTACGCGCGTGTGCGGCCAGAGGACGGAGTTTTCGACGCGCGCCTTCTCTTCTATGTAACAGCCGGGGCCTATGCAGCTATTGATGACTTCAGCGCCGGGCTTGATGAAGCAGTCGTCGCCTATCATCGAAAGCTCGTCAATCTCTGCGGCTGTGGCCGAGTCGAAATTACCACGCCGCTCCTTTAGATGAATACGACCGACGCGGCCCCCCAGCAAGTCCAGGTGCGCTTGCAGGTATCGCTCCGGCGTGCCTATGTCTATCCAGTAGGTGCGTTGCGGAATGTGCGCGAAGAACTTTTCCTTGCGCTCTAATAAAGTAGGGAACAGCCCGTACTCGAAGGAATGATTCTCTCCCGCAGGGATGAAGTCCAGAACCTTAGGCTCAAGTATGTACGTGCCTGCGTTGATGGTGTTGACGGTTATCTCGTCCGCCTTGGGCTTTTCAAGAAAGCGGCGCACGCGCCCGTCCTCTTCCGTCTCAACAAGGCCGTAAGCCGTAGGGTTATCTACCGGCGTGAGAACTATCGTGGCGGTCGCGCCCCTGGCGTTGTGCTCGCGTATGACGGTCTTCAAGTCCAGGTCTGTGAGAATGTCGCCGTTGAAGACGACCGTGCGCTCTCTTATCAAGTCTTCCGCGTACTTGTAAGCCCCGGCTGTGCCCATAGGCTGAGGCTCCACCGTGTACTTTAGATTGACGCCGTAGTCGCTCCCGTCGCCCAGGAGTTGCTCAATCTTGTGCGGCTGATAAGAGAGCGAGAGCGTGATGTCCTTGATGCCTGCGCGGCGCAGCGTGTCAATCTGGTAAAGCAGGAAAGGGCGATTGCAGATTGGGACTATGGGTTTCGGCGTGTAAACGGTCAACGGCCTGAGCCTCGTCCCCTTACCGCCCGCTAGAATGAGTGCCTGCATGATTTTTATGATTAAGAGATTAAGTCTTCAAAACTCACGAAGTCTATCACTCACTCGCGCGCCTTTTCAATCAAGCCGTTCTTGAGGTAAAGGGTCAATCCAAGATTGAGTGTAGAGAAGGTTGATATTCACCACAGAGGCACAGAGGACACAGAGATAGCACAGAGAGTTGAATTCCTCTGTGCATCCTCTGCGTACTCTGTGCCTCTGTGGTGAAAACCAATTCCCATTACACTTATCTTCAAATTGACCTGCTATTGCTTTGGAGCCAGAGTCGCTTGCTTGACACCCTTTGATGCCAACGTATAATCGAAGACACATGAACAGTCATAGATAGCCGTTAACAAGTTAAAGCTATTAGCCTGTGAATTGTCACCTGTTATTTTAGTTCCGAGGAGTCGAGTTATGAGCGAGAGAAAGGAAGCCGTCATCATCAGCGCGGCGCGCACGCCTACGGGAAAGTTTCAGGGCGCTTTGAAGGGATTCAAGGCGACGGAACTGGGCGCGATGGTTGTGCGCGAAGCCGTGCGACGTGCAGGCGTTCGTCCCAAAGAGGTTGACGAAGTGATAATGGGTTGCGTCATACAGGCCGGCCTCGGGCAGAACCCCGCGCGCCAGGCTGCGCTCAAGGGCGACATTCCCTTTGGCGTCTCTGCCGTGACGATTAATAAAGTCTGCGGCTCTGGACTCAAAGCCGTGATGATGGCCGCGCAGGGGATACAGCTTGGCGACTCGGACGTAGTCGTAGCCGGCGGCATGGAATCAATGTCGAACGCGCCTTATCTTATCCCGAACGCGCGCGAAGGCTATCGCCTGGGAAACGGCGTGCTGGTGGACGCCATGATTCACGACGGATTGTGGTGCGCCTTTGAGAACTATCACATGGGCAACACGGGCGAGGTAGTGGCGGAGCGCTACAACGTAACACGCCAGGAGCAGGACGAGTACGCCTTCAATTCTCATCGCAAGGCTGCGGCGGCAATCAAGGAGGGAAGGTTCAAAGACGAAATCCTGGCGGTAGAGATTCCGCAGAAGAAGGGCGCTCCGGTCATCTTCGACACGGACGAGCCTGTGCGTCTGGACGCTTCCATCGAAGCGCTTGGAAAATTGAAGCCCGCTTTCAAAGAGGGCGGAACGGTGACTGCCGGAAATGCTCCGGGCGTCAACGACGGCGCGTCCGCACTGGTCGTCACTTCGCTTGACCGCGCGCGTGAGATGAACGTCGAGCCTCTGGCCCGCATAGCGGCGCAGGCCACAAGCGGCATCCAACCGGAGCTTGTCATGATGGCTCCCGTCGAAGCCATACGCCGCGTATTGAAGAAAGCCGGATGGACGCTCGACGAGGTGGACTTGATTGAACTAAACGAAGCCTTCTCGGTGCAGGCCATTGCGATTATCAGAGAGCTTGAGCTTGACCCTAAGAAGGTGAACGTCAACGGCGGCGCGGTCGCGCTCGGCCACGCCATAGGTCAATCCGGCTCGCGCGTGCTGACCACAATGCTCTACGAGATGAAGCGTCGAAACGTGCATCGCGGGCTGGCCGCGCTCTGCCTAGGCGGAGGCAATGCTGTGGCGATGGCTGTGGAAAGATAAGCGATGGCTACGAAGGAAGAGCACAATAAATATCTCGCCTACTCGCATCTGGGTTACGCGGGCTTCCAGCTTTTTATGATGTTCATGATGATGATCTTCTCGTACATCATGCTGGACTTGATGAGCAGAAGCGCTCCAAGGGGCGAGTTCCCTATGGGGATGGTCGCGGCCATCCTGATTTTCAGCTTCATCTTTCAGCTTATCTTCAGCGTGCCGTCATTAATCGCGGGCTTCGGGTTGCTGAAGAGGAAGCGCTGGGCAAAGACCGCGACCATCATAGCGGGCGTGCTGTCCGCCATGAGCTTTCCCATAGGCACGGCTGTCTGCGTTTATACCTTCTGGTTTCTCTTCGGTGAAAACGGCAAAGAGCTTTACGAGCGGCGGCCCCTGACGGAAGCGCGCACCGGCTCCGACTTTTTCCTGAACGAGCCGTCGGACGCAAACTCGGTCGGCAGGTGGACGGAGCGCAAACGCGAATACGTTCCGCCCAAAGAGATGCCCAACTGGAGAGAGTAGCGATTTTAGATTTTGGATTAACGAATGAGCGAGACGATTGGTGTGATAGGCGCGGGGACTATGGGCAATGGCATAGCGCAGGTGTGCGCTCGCGCCGGTTATTCGGTCGTCATGCGTGATGTCAAGCAGGAGTTTCTAGACCGTGGGCTTCAGACTATTGACAAGAGCCTGCAACGAGACGTTGACAAAGAGAGGCTCAGGGCGGAAGAGAAGCAGGAGATAATCTCTCGCATCAGGACTACGACCGAATGGGAAGCGCTCTCGGACGCAAGCCTTGTGGTCGAAGCCGTCTCGGAAGATTTCAATATCAAGTCGGAGGTCTTTCGCCGCCTGGACGAGATAACCCGCGCGGACGCGATACTAGCCTCGAACACCTCGTCCATCTCCATCACAAAAATCGCCGCCCAGACGCGAAGGCCCGATAAAGTCATAGGCATGCACTTCATGAATCCTGCGCCTGTCATGAAGCTGGTTGAGATAATCAGAGGCATAGCCACTTCGGACGAAACCTTCGAGCGCGTGCGCGCACTGACAGAGCAACTGGGAAAGACGCCGCTTGAGTGTAACGATTCGCCCGGCTTCGTCTCCAATCGAGTGCTGATGCCCATGATTAACGAGGCCGTCTTCACTCTCTACGAAGGCGTGGCGACTAGAGAGAGCATAGACGGCATCATGAAGCTCGGCATGAATCACCCCATGGGGCCGCTCACCCTGGCGGACTTCATAGGGCTTGATGTCTGCCTGGCGATTATGAATGTTCTTTACGAAGGCTTGGGCGACCCTAAGTATCGTCCCTGCCCGCTCCTGAAAAAATACGTGGACGCGGGCTGGCTCGGCAGAAAATCGGGCCGGGGATTTTACGAATACTGAAATTAGAGTCTAGAGAGTCAACTAGATTCTTTTCACTCTCCAGACTCTCCAGACTTTTTTATATGCAGAGCGTTAATTATTATTGCCAGAAATGTCTTGCCGCGAATCCGTTCGGGCAGGAGTTGTGTACGCGTTGCGGCACTCGTTTGATGTTGATTGTGGAGCCGCCTACCGGAAGGTTCGAGTCGGACGTGATGAGCGCGGGGCCGGAGGAGCATCTGCTGGAGCGAGTTTCGGCACTGGAAAACCGGCT
Organism: Pyrinomonadaceae bacterium; assembly: GCA_014534425.1. Taxonomy (GTDB): domain Bacteria; phylum Acidobacteriota; class Blastocatellia; order Pyrinomonadales; family Pyrinomonadaceae; genus JACVRN01. The sequence continues at coordinate 29,919 of JACVRN010000036.1, read as the reverse complement.
GATGCGTATCACTGACCGCCTTGAGCAGAGCTTGAACCTTCTGCTCAGGCAGGCGCGCAACTCCTACTTTGACCACGCGCTGTTGGAATCGCTCATCGCGCTCTTGAGCGAGGCGGGCGCGGTTGACCGTGAAAAGCTTGAAGGCTTGTGGCACGAGCGCTGCCAGCGTGATTCGGTCGAGCGCGACGAGATAGAGCGGCGCGAGAGAGTTCGCGCAGAGATAGTCGCAGACTATCGCGGGCCGCAGACGGAAGACTTCGCGCAGGACATTGCGGAAGGGATGGAGTTGCTGACCGAAGGCTTGACCGAACAGGCCCTTCAGACTCTTGAGCGCGCAAGCACTCTGGCCCCGCAAAATATTTCTCTGCTCGCTTTCATAGGCGAATACTTTTTCCGAGCCGGACGCATGGCTCCCGCGCGCAGCTACCTTCAACGCGCCTTTGACCTTGCGCCCGGCGACGACCGAGTCTGTCTACTGCTCGGCCTTGCGCTCGGAGACGAGGGCGAAGCCGAAAGCGCCAAGATGCTTTTGAGCGATGCCGTTCGCCGCAACGATTCGTCGTTCGCGGCCCATTATGGCCTGGGCAGAATCTTCGCGGCTGAAGAGCGTTGGCGCGATGCCTTGCAGGAGTTCAAGCGCGCTCTGGCCGTGCGCTCTTCGCCGGAAGCTCATTACGTGGTCGGGTGCTGCTATTACCAGCTTGGGCACGACCGCATGGCCTCCCGCCATCTACGCAAAGCCATTGGGATGGATAGCGGGTACGCCGCAGCCTTTTACGTGCTGGGGCTTGTGCTCTTGAGGACTGGCCAAAGAGTGGAGGCGCGAAGCTGTTTTCAGGCGGCGCGCGAGAAATCCTCCAGCGAGCCGCGCTACGGCATAGCCGCGCGCAATATGCTGAAGACTACGAGGCGCACTGCGCCGCACGCCCCGTTTTTCAACGTGGCACGCGCGCACGGGCGTCGTCTGGTGACGTGCGGCGACAAGCGGCTGGCAGATGCCGTCATCACGGACGCGCTCAAATCATCAAGCGCCGGTAACAAGGAGCAGTAAAATCGCAGGCTTCTCTGGTGCGTTGACACAAGCGCGCAAGCCGCTATAATACAACCTTTTGTGCGCTTGTTGCTCGGAAGCGCCATGATTATCAGGGTGGGTGAATCGTGCGAATCGAGCTTGATAAACTGGAAGGACAGTCCGGCAGGTTCGAGCACAGGTACGAGCCAGATGAGCTTGTGCTGGACGACGAGCACGCGCGCCTTATAGAGCCGCCGCAGGTCACAGGGCGCATCAGCCGTAGCGGCCACAACGTTCGCTTACAGGGCCAAATCACCGCCCGCGCAGAGGTTGATTGCGACCGTTGCCTGAAACAGGTCAGCTTGCCTATAGAGACAACGTTTGACGTAACGTACGTCCCGGCTGCGGATTACGTCGAAGGCGAAGCGGCAGAGTTACAGGAAGAAGACCTCGGCCTCTCGGTTTACGAGGACGAGGTGATTGATATAGACGAGCTTGTGCGCGAGCAAGTCCTTTTGACGCTGCCCGCACGCGCTCTGTGCACGGAAGATTGCGAGGGGCTGTGCCCCGTCTGCGGCGCTAACCGCAACGAAAATCCCTGCGAGTGCGAGTCCAATGAGACAGACCCGCGCTGGGGAGCGCTGAAGGATTTACGATTTTAGAGACAGTTTATAAGGAAGTAAGCAATGCCTAATCCAAAACGAAGACATTCAAAATCGCGCTCGCGCAAGCGTCGCGCACATGATGCGCTGCGTGCGCCGCAAACATCCATTTGCCCGAATTGCCAGGAGCCGCGCCAGTCGCACCGCGTCTGCCCCAAGTGCGGCTATTACAAGGGCCGCGAAATTATCCAGGTAGAACCGACGACATAAGAACAGTTTTAAGTCTTCAGTTTTCAGTTTTCAGTAAAAGCAAGACGCTCTTCCCGACTGAAAGCTGAAAACTCAAAACTGAAAACTGCTTTTACAAGATGAAGCGTGGCCCGCATCAACTGACCGGCAAGGTCGTACTCGACGCGATGGGTTCGGATCATGCGCCGCACGCGGAGATTGACGGCGCTCTGGCTGCGGCGCGCGACTTCGGCATAGGCGTTATCCTGGTCGGCCAGCCCGAAATCGTAGGCCCGGAGCTTCGTCGCTGCGGCTGGCGCGGACAGGGTGATCGTGGCATCGAGCTTGTTGAGGCGGCGGAAGTCATAGGCATGGACGAGCCTGTGGCGACCGCAGTCCGTCGTAAGAAGAAGAGTTCTTTGAGAGTCGGAACGCGGCTTGTCACAGAGGGGCAGGCGGACGGGTTTGTTTCCGCAGGCAATACGGGCGCGGCTATGGCTACGGCCAAGATGGTGATAGGAATGCTGCCCGGCGTAGATAGGCCCGCGCTCGCCGCACTGATTCCGACCAAGAGCGGAAAGCCAACGCTTCTTTTAGACGTGGGCGCGAACGCAGAGTGCAAGCCGCATCATCTGGCGCAGTTTGCTATTATGGGCGACGCTTATTCGCGCGCCGTGCTTGGGACTATGCGCCCTACGGTCGGCCTCATGAGCATAGGCGAAGAAGAGGCCAAGGGGAACGACTTGACGAAAGAGGCTTTCCCTTTGCTGAGGGATTTAACGAGCCTCAATTTCGTTGGCAACGTAGAGGGCCGAGACGTTTTCACGGGCGCGGTTGACGTTATCGTCACGGACGGCTTTACGGGCAACGTGATGTTGAAACTGTCGGAAGGCTTGACCGATGCTATGCTCTCCATGATTCGAAGGGAGCTTTCGGCTTCGGCGATAACGAAGGCGGGCGCTATGCTGGCACGGCCCGCGTTCAGGAATATCAAGAAGCGGCTCGATTATACGGAGTACGGCGGCGCGCCCCTTTTGGGCGTCAGGCAGATTGTGGTCATAGGGCACGGAAGCTCAAATGCACGCGCCATTCGCAGCGCCATTCGCAGCGTCAAAGAGTTTTCCGAACACCGCGCCAGCGAGCGCATTGAAGCTGGCATCGCACAGACCAACGCCAGAGAGTTAGCGATAGCAGGTAAATAGTGAATAGTGAATAGTAAATGGTAAATAGACGAGACGCTTCTTCTATTCACCATTTACTATTTACCATTTACTGAGGGGTTCTGATGGCAACAGTAAATGCAGGTATTTTGGGCACCGGCCACGCTTACCCGGAAGGCATTCTGACGAACGCCGATCTGGAGAAGATGGTCGAGACCTCCGACGAATGGATTACCTCGCGCACGGGGATTAAGCAGAGGCGCAAGGCCGCTCCCGGAGAATATACCTCGCTCTTTGCCGTGCGCGCCGCGCGCCAGGCCATTGAGCGAGCGCGCATAGACCCTTCGGACATAGACCTGCTCATCTGTGCTACGGTCACTCCTGACCAGATTCTTCCTTCCACGGGCTGCCTGATTCAGGCAGAGCTTGGAGCCAACAACGCCGCAGCCTTTGACCTAGCCGCAGCCTGCTCAGGCTTTCTTTACGGACTGACGCTCGCCAACACCATGGTTCGCTGCGGACAGTCGCGCCTGGCTTTAGTCATAGGCGCGGAAGTCCTGACGCAGTACGTGGATTACACAGACCGCTCTACGTGCGTCATCTTCGGTGACGGGGCGGGCGCGGCCATTCTGGGCGCGGTTGAAGAAGGGCGCGGTATTTTGGCTTCACGCATACGCTCGGACGGTCGCTTTGCCGAGCAGCTTTATGCGCCTGGCGGAGGAACTCGTCTCGGCACAACTCCTGAAACAATCGCGCAGGGCCTACACTTCTACAAGATGAAGGGCAACGAGCTTTTTAAGGTGGCCGTGCGCTCTATGGCGGATGTTTCGCGCGAGGTGCTGGAGGAAGCGGGCGTGCGAGCAGAAGATGTCGCACTCTTCATCCCGCATCAGGCTAACCAGCGCATCACGGACGCTGTGGCTGGTAAGCTGGACGTTGACCCGGAGCGCATCTATTCCAACATAGCCATGCACGGCAACACCTCTTCGGCTTCGATTCCGATTGCGCTGGACGAGTGCGTTGAGGCTGGACGCGTGAAAGAAGGCGACTACGTGCTGCTGGCATCCTTCGGCGGCGGCGTCACCTGGGGCGGAGTTTTGATTCGCTGGTAGAAAGAAGAGCTTGAAAAGAAGAATCTGCACCAGCGCTCTCTTCATCATCCTTCTCGCCTGTGCTTTTATTTCAAATGCACAGACGAGCAGGCAGGGCTTGCTTATCGAAGTGACGAACGCCGAGGGGCGGCCTTTGAAGAATGCCTGCGTGACTGTGATTCCCAAAGAGGGCGAGATTACTTTTCGCAAAGCGGACAGGAACGGCCATGTGAAGGTCAAGGGACTCTCGCCGGGCAATTATAGAGTCGTCGTCAAGGTTGACGGCTACACGGCGCAGAAGAGAGTGGTCGTCGTAGGCTCCGAGTTTGAGACGGTCGCTTTCTCTCTTCAGCCTAGAAGCGTCGGAGAGATTTCGCGTTGAGCAAAGTGGCTTTCATCTTTCCCGGCCAAGGCTCGCAAGCGCCGGGAATGGGGCGCGACCTCTCGGAGCAATCCGGGGCGGCCCGCAGGGTCTTTGAAGAAGCAGACGCAGCGCTTCAGTTTGCAATCTCCGATCTTTGCTTTAACGGCCCTGCGGAAAAGCTGCAACTGACGGAGAACACGCAGCCCGCTATTTTGACGACTTCAATCGCGGCGCTTCGCGCTATGGAAGAGGCAGGATTTCCGAAGCCTGATTCTGTGGCGGGCCATTCTCTCGGAGAATATTCCGCGCTCGTGGCCGCAGGCGCTCTCTCGCTCTCGGACGCCGTCAGAACTGTGCGAGCGCGCGGGCGATACATGCAGGAGGCAGCGCCCGTCGGCTCAGGCGCTATGGCCGCGATTATGGGCGCGGATTTGGGCGTCATCATGGAAGCCTGCAACGAAGCGGCGCAAGGCGAGGTTTGCTCGCCCGCCAACATCAACTCCGCGAATCAGGTCGTGATTGCGGGCGATGCTGCGGCGGTTGACAGAGCAATCGAGCTTTTGAAAGAGCGAGGGGCAAAGCGCGCCATACGCTTGAACGTGAGCGCTCCCTTTCATTGCGCGCTCATGATGCCCGCTCAGGAGCGTCTAGCTGAAGATTTAGAGAAGCTCGATTTTCAGGACTTGCGCGTGCCGCTTGTGACGAACGTGGATGCGGCGGCGATAACAAAAGGCGATGATGCCAGGGACGCGCTCGTGCGGCAGGTTTCGTCGCCGGTTCGCTGGCACGAATCCGTCACCTATCTTGTGCAGGAGGGCGTGGACACGTTCGTAGAGGTCGGCCCCGGCAAAGTTCTTTCGGGTCTCGTGCGGCAGATTGATAAGGCTGTGCGTTGTCTGAATGTCGAAGATGCCAGGAGCCTCAGCGCCTCGCGCGAGAGCTTAACCGGAACAGAGAAGGTTTCATAAAGTTTTCCAATAATTACAGAGGAGCAAAAGGAAAATGCCCGATCAAGAGATCGAGAATAAAGTGAAGCAGATAATCGTTGATGAACTCGGCGTGGATGAAAACGAAGTCACACCCAACGCCCGCTTCATTGACGATCTTGGCGCTGACTCGCTGGACACCGTCGAACTGGTGATGCGCTTCGAAGAGGAGTTCGGTATAGAAATCCCGGACGAAGACGCTGAGAAAATCCAGAGCGTGCGTGACGCCTACAACTACATTGACCAGCACAAAGGAAAATAAGTCTGGAGAGTCCTGAGAGTCTGGAGAGTCTAGAGAGTCAAAGAGACTTTCTTTCCTCTCTAGACTCTCCAGACTCCCAAGACTCTCTAGACTTTTAACAAGGAGTGTTCATCTTGAAACGTCGCGTCGTGGTGACAGGGCTTGGCCTTGTGACGCCCGTTGGGAATTCGGTAGAGACTACCTGGGCCGCTTTGATGTCGGGCCGTAGCGGCGTGGACTACATACAGAAGTTCGATACGACCAGGTTTCCTGTGCGTATCGCCGCCGAGGTCAAGGACTTCAACCCGCTCGATTTCATAGAGAAGAAGGAAGCGCGCAAGATGGGCGCTTTCATTCACTACGCCATAGCCGCCTCGGACGAAGCGCTGCGTGATTCCGGCCTATCAATTACGGGCGAGATGGCCGAACAGGTCGGCACTTACATCAGCAGTGGCATAGGAGACTTCTGGGCTATTGAGCGCGAGCACGAAAAGCTCTTGAATGACGGCCCCGGCCGCGTCTCTCCTTTCTTTATTCCGTCCGCGATTGTGAACCTTGCGGCGGGACAGGTCTCCATACGGCACGGAGCCAAGGGGCCGAACTCCGCAACGGCCACGGCCTGCTCCGCCGGAGCGCACGCCATAGGCGACAGCTTCAAGATAATACAGCGCGGCGATGCGGACGTGATGATTTGCGGCGGCGCGGAGAGCGCCATTACGCCCATGAGCGTCGCGGGCTTCGCGGCCATGCGCGCTCTCTCCACGCGCAACGATGACCCGAAGGGCGCGTCAAGGCCCTTCGAGCGCGACCGCGACGGCTTCGTCATAGGCGAAGGCGCTGGACTCATGATTCTGGAAGAGCTTGAGTTTGCGCGTCGTCGCGGCGCACGGATTTACGCGGAGCTTGTGGGCTACGGCATGACTGCGGACGCCTTCCACATCACCATGCCGGACGAGACAGGCTCTGGCGCTGTGCGCGTCATGCAGAAGGCGCTTCATGACGCAGGCGCGCAGCCGGAAGAGATTGGCTACATCAACGCTCACGGAACCTCCACGCCTTATAACGACAAGTTCGAGACGCGCGCCATCAAGACGACTTTCGGCGAGCACGCCTACAAGGTGGCCGTCAGTTCCACCAAGTCCATGACGGGCCACCTGCTCGGAGCGGCGGGCGGCATCGAAGGCGTCTTCTCCGTGCTGGCGCTTCATCATAAAACGCTTCCGCCGACAATTAACTACGTCACTCCAGACCCGGACTGCGACCTGGACTACGTGCCCAACGAGCCGCGAGAGTTGGAGGTGCGCTACGCGCTCTCGAACAGCTTTGGCTTCGGCGGCACAAACGCGGCGCTACTGTTTAAGAGATTTGAAGAATGAGAAGCCGTCAGCCATCAGCAGTCAGCTATCAGCTTTCAAACCTGATTTTGCTGACTGCTGATGGCTGATTGCTGATTGCTAATTATGAAGATCATCGTTTTCATGAAGCAGGTCGTTAATAAGGATGCGATTCTGCGAATTAACAAAGAGGGAACTTGGGTCGAAGAGGGCGACATCTCTTACGAGGTCAATGAATCGGACGGCTACGCGCTGGAAGAGGCTTTGCGCTTGAAGGAGAAGCACGGGGGCGGCGAGGTCGTCATCTGCTCTATGGGGCCGCAGCGCGTGAAGGCTGTTATCAAGGACGGCCTAGCGCGTGGCGCTGACCGCGCGATTCACGTAGTGCTGGACAACCTCAATAATCTTTCGCCCTTTGCCGCCGCGAAGATTCTGGCCGAGGCCGTGCGCGAAGAGAACGCAGACCTGCTTCTGACAGGCTTGCAGTCGGACGACCAGGGCTTCGCGCAGACGGGCGTCATCATGGCGGAACTTCTTGGATTGCCGCACGCGACCATCGTCATAGAGGTTGACGCTTCCAATGAGGCGCTTCGAGTCAAGCGCGAGCTTGAGAGCGGCTGGTATCAATGGTATTCGATGCCGCGCCCCGCTATGCTCACGATTCAGTCGGGCATCAGCCAGATTCGCTACGCCACTTTGAAGGGCATCATGGCGGCCAAGAAGAAGGAGATTAAAGAGGTTCAGCCTTCGAGCGAAGGCACCAGCGCCGCATCCTTCCAGCGCATAGAAAAGATTTACTTCCCGCAGAAGACCAAACAGACGCAGTTCCTCGGCGGCGGCGACGCCAAAAAAGGAGCCGCCGAACTGGCCGAAAAACTTCGCGCGGAAGCAAGGGTAATCTAATCACAGAGGTTCAGGATGGGTAACGGAATTCTAGTCTTCGCGGAGCAGCGCGAGGGAACTTTAAATAAGACATCTTTTGAGGCGATTGCGGCGGGCCAAGCCCTAGGGAGCGAGTTGGGGCAGGAAGTCTTGGCCGTGCTGCTCGGCTCTGGCGCGCAAGGGCTGGCCGAAGAGATTGCGGCCTACAGGTTGAGCAAAGTTATCTACGCCGAGAACGAGAAGCTCAAGGATTACACGTCGGACGGCTACGCGGATGCTATGGAGCGAGTGGTGCGCGCCGTGAACCCACAGTACGTGGTGATGCCGCACACTTATCTTGTACGCGACTACGCGCCGAAGCTTGCCGCTCGCTTCGGCAAGGGCGTCATCAGCGATTGCATTCGCGCGCAGGTCGCAAACGGGCAAGTGACATTTTCGCGCCGCATCTTCCTGGGCAAGATTGATGCTGACGTAGTCGCTGAAGGCGAGCCGCCCGTGTTCGCTACGTTCCAGTCCGGCGCGTATCGTGGCGATCAGGCCACGCGCGGCGACAGTGACGCCGAGGTCGAGACGATGGCGCTCGAAGTCGGCGAAGTCCGCATGAAGCCTGAGGCTCCTTTCCAGGAGGTCAAGCAGGCTGTAGACCTCACCAAGGCGGATGTCATAGTCGCCATAGGCCGGGGCATCAAGAGCAAGGACAACATCGCCATCGCGGAACAACTCGCGGCAGCACTGGGCGGCGACATAGCTGCCTCGCGTCCCATCTGCGACGCCGAATGGCTGCCTATTGACAGGCAGATAGGCTCTTCGGGTCAAACGGTCGCGCCCAAGCTCTACATAGCGCTCGGCATCTCCGGCGCAATCCAGCACCTCGTCGGCATGAAAAACGCGCAGACAATTGTCGCCATCAACAAAGACCCCGAAGCTCCCATCTTCGACATAGCAGACTACGGCATCGTCGGCGACCTCTTCGAAGCCGTGCCGGTTCTGACGGAAGAGATAAAGAAGCTCAAAGCCTAAGACTTTATAACTGTAGGGGCAGGGACAAGCCCTGCCCCTACGATTGTCGCATCCGTTCGCAAACCGCTAATCAGGCGACTGCTTTTGCTCGCACCAGCCAGATGACGCGTTGCTCGTTCTGCTTGGCTATGTAGGCGATGTAAAGCTGGTCGCGTGTGGCGGCGGCTGTGGGAAGTTGTCCCTGGCTTGGAATTTCCGTGACCGCAGGCGCTCCGGCATTATCGAGCCGTGCGACGACGATTTTCGACGCCCCTTTTTGATTGCTCTCCCAGACGGCGGTCACAGTGTTGCCCGGCCCCGCGAGCAGGTGCGGTGTACCGAAGGCCGCGCCCTCCGTCAGTCCCTTCCGAGATGTAAAACTCTTTCCGCCGTCTCTTGATTCAGACCAGTAGAGGCCGGGCGCTCCAGCTTCGCCAGCGCTGTACCAGAGGACACGCAGGGCGTTCGCTTCCGTAGTCGCAAGCGCCGGGCCAGAGACGGGACAGCCCGCAATCATCCACTTGTCGTCCGAGGCTATGACGGGTTCGGAAAAAGTCTGTCCGCCATCGGTCGAAGAAGAGACGGCTATGTGACGGTAGTTGCCGGGAAGCACCTGCCGCCAGGCGACGTAGACGCGCCCATCATTGCTGATTGTCAAAGCTGTCTTGCAGCAGGGACAGGCTTCGCGCGCTACCAGTCGATTCTGAGAGAAGGTGCGACCGCCGTCCGTGGAAGAGGCCACGAAGACCTCTCGATTGGCCTCCATCTTGTGCTCGTCCAGCTTGCCGTTTTCATCCATCATCTTGACGTTGCGCTCGTCCAGCCAGGCCAGAAAGATTCTGCCGCTTTCATCAACGGCCAGCGAGTGCATGCCGTGAACGACCTGCGCGCTGTCGTCGTTGACCTTCACAGGCGGCTCGAAAGTTTTTCCTCGGTCGCGCGAGGCGGAGAGCAATATGTCCGTCGCGTGCCCTTCGTCGGAAGAGCGCCCTGTCCAGCCCACGTAGATTGTGCCGTCCTTGCTCACGGCGATTGTTGGAGGGTCGCCGCGCCAGGCCGAAGCCGCTCCGGCGCGCTGGTTGACGCGCACGGGCTGCGACGCGGGCGTGCCGCTCGCGTCCAGCTTCGCCAGCATCACGTCCGCCTGCTTCTTCTCGCCGTGCTCTACCCAAACGACGTAGACGCTGCCGTCGCTGGCCGCAGCCATCGCAGGCTCAGCCGCATCCGTGTTGGCGGTCGAAAGCCTCAGGGGCTGGGAAAAGTCTGCGACCGGTTCTCGCTTCGTTCCTTTACTGCCGCAGGCTGTAAGCAGAGCCGCGAGGGCGAGCGTGGCCGCTATGATGTGTCTCTTGTGTTTGAGCATAACTCTAAAAATTCTCCTTACGACTTAAAAGCTGAAGCGCAGGCCGAGTTGAATCTGCCTTGGGTCTCCTGCGGCTGTGGGCTGCCTGAAGGTTGAAAGCGGCGCGGTGCCTGTGCCGAAGATGTTGTTCGGCAGTTGAAGGTTCGCGCGGTTCAGGACGTTGAAGGCTTCAACAATCGTTTCCAGTTGAAAGCGCTCACGCAAGATGAACCTGCGGCTCAGGCGCAAATCCAGCGAAGCGAAATTAAAACCCCGCCCCGTGTTGCGGCCCACGCCGACGGGACGATCGTTGATCGTAGTGTCGTTGTTGCGGTCGGTTCCCGTCTGAATGTTGAAGGGAAGCGGCGAGCTATAAGTAAAGATGTAGCTCAGGCGAAAGCCTCCCAGAAGCTGACGAAAGGCCGAGCCGTCTTTGCTCTCAGGTGTTTCAATCGTGCCGCTTATTGTGAGCTTGTGGCGCTGGTCGTTGTCGGACAATCCCCGGTCGTCGCGTATGTCGAAATTATTCTGCGGCGCGGAGAAGAAGAAATTGCCCGCGTCATCAATCGCCTTCGAATAGGTGTAGGAGAACCGTATGCTAGACCAGTCAGAGGCGCGACGGTTGAGCGAGACGGTCAGACCGTTGTAGTAAGAGTCGCCCACGCTTTCAAAGCGCGAGATGTTTGCGTAGCGTGAATCAGGACGCCCCAGATTCGGAACGCCCAATCGCGCGGCCTCCGCCGCAGAGAGCGTGGGCACGTTCACGTTGCGCGACAGGATTATGTGAAGCCCGCGCAGGTGAAGGTAAGAGACGGAAACGGAGGTCAGCGAGTTCAACTCCCGCTCAATCTGAAGGCTCGCCTGCTCGCTGTAGCTGTTCTGAATCCGAGGGTCAATCGTAGTGATGCTCGTCAAAAGATTCGCGGGAAATTCCGTCAGCACATTTGGAAACGCGGGCGCGCCCGCCTGTCCGAAAGAGAGAACCGCGACCTTGTATTTCACGCCGTCTCGTTGCAGGGCGTTCGAGGTGGCGCGTAGCGGGATGCGGTCAAAGTAGATGCCGAAGCCCGCGCGCAGCACAGTCTTGCGATTGCCGGGCGCGTAGGCCAATCCTATGCGCGGCGCGAAGTTGTTCGTGTCGGCTTCAATCGGACTTGGAAGCCACTGTACGTCGTAGCGAAGCCCGGCGTTAATCGTCAAATCCTTCCTTGGCCGCCACTCGTCCTGAACTAACAGCCCCAGGTTTGGATTCGATTTAAACTGTCCGGGCGCGCCGAACGCCTGCTGAAAGGTCACGTAACGGCCCGCCTGAAAGTTGTCGAGCGAGGAGAAGGTGTAGACGCCCTGAAATGCTCCGGGGAAGAGAATGTCAACGCGATTGTAAAGCAAGTCCACTCCGCCCTTGAGCGAATGCGTGCCGCGCTCGGCAGTCACGCTGTCGACTATCTCAAAGAGGTCTGTGGCGCGGGCCAGAGGCGAAAACGTAGCGGTGCCAAAGCTCGCTACACCCTGAATGTTAACGGCGGGGCCGACCGCATCATTGACGGGCGCTCGAAGGCGGCTGCGTGTAATTTGAAAGCGCACCTCGTTCATGCTCTTGGGCGAAAGCGTCGTGACCAGACTCGCAGCCGCAGTCTGATCCAGTGCGTTCAGATTAGTCCCGCGACTTATATCGTTCAGCCCGCCGACCGTGCGAGAGTTAATGCTTGAGATGTCGTAAAGACTGTAGCGCGCCGTCAGTAGACTTGAAGACGTGAGCCTGTGGTCAACCCTCGCAAAGAAATTGGTCACATCATAGCCGCCCGCAGCCGCGCCCGTCACGATGCGCGGCCCCTGATAGCCTGCGGAGTCCAGCCTGCTATTGATTGCAGCGACGTTCGCGGGCGCGATTGTGATGATGCTCACGTCATTGCGCCGTGTCTGCTCGAAGTTGGTGAAGAAGAAGGTGCGGTTCTTATTTAATGGGCCGCCGAAGCTTGCGCCATACTGCGCCTGCGTGAGCGGGTCTTTGTTTGCGGCCAGAGGGTTGCGCGCGTCCAATAGCTGGTTGCGTAAGAAGCCGTAAAGCCTGCCGTGAAAGCTGTTGTTGCCCGACTGTGTGACTATGTTGACTATGCCGCCCGAAGTCCTGCCGAACTCGGCTATGCCGCCGGAGGTCACTACCTGAAACTCTCTTATCACTTCCTGGCTATAGAAAGTTCCAGCCAGGCCCGCCGCGTCGTCGTTGGCTGAAAGCCCGTCAATGATGAAGCTGTTGTTTAAATTGCGCTGGCCCGCTATGGAGATGCCCGTGCCCGGAACGGCGGAGGTTTCTGCAAAGCGCTGGTTGCTGCCGGTGTTGGTGCGCGAGACTGCGGGCGCAAGCAACGCGAGGTCTAGATAGTTGCGCCCGTTAAGGGGAAGAGAATCAATCTCGCGCGGCTGAATCGTTTCCGAAACCTGAGTGCGCGCCATTTCTATGAGCGGGACATCGGATGTGATGTTGACGCTTCCCGTCACAGTGGCGAGCGACAACTTGAGCTGCACGTCCAGCGTTTGACCAAGGTTGAGCGAAAAGCTCTCCTCCAGATTCGCAAAGCCCGCCTGCTCTACCTTCAGCCTGTAATCACCCGCCGGAAGAAACGAGAAGCGAAAGCGCCCGTCCACTTCCGTAGTCGCAGTCCAGGAGAGATTCGTCCCTGTATTCGTGACCGTCACGGTCGCGCCGCCTATGGCAGCTTCATTCGCATCCGTCACGCGGCCCGACAGCGTCGCAGACGTGACGTTCTGCTGCGCGCACGCTTCCTGTCTCAGCCCTTCGCTCAAAATCATTAAAGAGCAGGCGACGAGACATAAGAGCGTCGGCGCAAATTTTAGAAATTGCACACGCTTCATATCGCTTACCTCAACAAGCAGCTTTTGAGATAGAGATTGGCCTTGAATGAGAGATGCGCTTTTGTCCGTCAGGAAAGAGCGGGACAAAGAGCTTTGCCGCGCGGCTGGCTGCACGCCTAAGGGAGCGCGCACAAACTTATGCGAGGCGGAAAAATCTCTCTTTAGTATTAAGGCCGGATTGGATGGCTAGGCCAGGGGAGGTGCGCGTCCCCTAAGCCGCTTGAGATAAGCGTAGGCTGTGGGTTGAAGGTTCAGAGAGTAAAGCGAAAGAGGGACGAAAGCGGGCGGCGACAGGTTTCCTGATTGAGAAGCCAGGGCCGAGTCTCGCCCGCGTCTGGGTTGTACGGACGAGCTTGCGACGGCGCAGCAATCCCTGGAGCAAGGCGCGTAAAGAGCGCTGACCGAAAGAGAGTTGCCCTGTTCTTCACCGTATGCGGTTGCAGCTTTCTCTGCCACAGGCTTTGATTTGGCCTGTGCGGTCTTATTCTTCTCCGCGTCGCAGTGGTCGCCGTCTTCCGAACTTGCGGCGGGAGCATGAGCGTCGTGCGCCTTCTTTGCCCCGCCGTGTGCAGAACTCGCGCTCATCTCAGCGCCGCAGAGCTTTTCCTCTTCCGTCTTTTTCGGACTCTTGAAGAGCGCGCCCTTGCAAGCCCCCGTCGCACAGCCGCCATCGGCTCCGGCGCAGCAGGGCATGGAGCAGGAGTGCGCTTTCGATAGAACTGTAAACGGGACTACGCTCGATAAAATAGCAATCGCCAGGAGCGCCGCCGAAAGGGCGCGCACAAGAGGAAGAGAATGGAAGGGCACTGCACGCAAGGGGGAAATTCAAACCTCTTCCGAAACAATCGAAACTCCGTCTGACCGGAGCGGATTGTGTCACACCACCCGAAACGAAGGCAAGATAAATACTGCCGACTAATCTAAAGCAATTCATCCGCCGTCCACATCAAACCGGCGAGAGGTCGCAACACGGTCTCAATAAATGTGGCGGCATCTTTTTCTTCCTGTAGTGGGTCAGTTTCAACCTTGAACAGAAAGTTAGAGTCAACAGAAGTACTCCCCTCTGCTCCAAACCGTCTCCTTTTGTAGACACTTTGTGGCGCTGCTGGAAACCAAAGTCTCTTTCGCGCCTAAAGCGCCCAAGTATACTGTACGTCGCGGTTGGTATGAGTATTGCTGTAGGTGGGGGTACGATTGCTGGCTTCCTGCTAATAAAAACTTCTTCGCTTATTAGCCTCCCTTCAATCTTCTCAAGTGAGCGCTCGACGCCGGGCGTCTCATGTTCAGATACGAATTATCCTTCTTTGCTCAACCGTTGTAGTGCCCCACTACCGCGCTTAGGCACTTCCTGAAAGGCGGACGCAAATGCTTCTCAATTTAAAAAACCAACTCGATGCGCTGACTGATACCCTGCACCTCGTCTCCAACGTCGCTGGCCCTGTCGAGCCTGGACAAAAAGTTGAACTGGAGGTTGTGTCGGGTGCCCCAGACCTCTTCGCAACCGTCAATGCACTGGACAATCCCGTGTTGGCCGGAACGGCGCAACTTCTAACGCAGGTTCCGGTCGAGATTCAGGTTACGTGGTCGGTGACGTTGAACGGGAAACCGCTCAAGTCCGGCACGGATTTTCTGGCGACCAATAATGTCGAGGGGCCATCGGTGGCTTTTCTCTTCAAACCGGAGTTCATAGACCTCGGGTTTTCAAAGAACCCGTTCCCCGCCCGCTTAGTCATCAAGGCGACGGTCAGACTGAGGGCGTGGCCCACCAACGGTGCTATCGCTACGGCTATCCCGACTGCCCAGGTGAGTAAGGATATCACACTGGAGTTGCCCCTGAGCCTGATGCCCCTTGAAATCCCGACCATCCTGGCCCTCTTTCGTAATGAACAGTTCAGGGCGCTCCCGGATGATAACTTGGACGGTGGGTTCGTTTTGATGGTGGTGCCGAGCTATTCTTACTTGCAAGGCTTGACG
Source organism: Pyrinomonadaceae bacterium (assembly GCA_014534425.1). Lineage (GTDB taxonomy): Bacteria > Acidobacteriota > Blastocatellia > Pyrinomonadales > Pyrinomonadaceae > JACVRN01. The sequence continues at coordinate 14,830 of JACVRN010000036.1, read as the reverse complement.
GAGCAGATGAACGACCTGCTTGTTAAAATAGACGAGGTTGTTCGACCAATCCGTACACTCCTGGGCCTTGCCGCGTTCCTGTCGGGGCTGACTATACTTCGTCAGGCGTTATCGGCCCAGCCGATGGTTCGACTCCGGCATGGTGACATCGACGATCTAACCGATATCCACATGCGGGTGGAGACGCTTTTTGGGGCAGACCTGCTCAACCGCGACTTGCGGCCCAACGATAGGGTCAGCTCGCTTATCTTTATGGCCCCGAAGGGACGAAAGGTGGGTTGCTACAATGATCAGAATCAAGCGGAAGGCGAAGGAGCCTTCGCGGTTGACGTGGGGGACGAAATGATTACGCTCATTCCGTCGTTAAGAGTTAGCATTGCTGAGCTTGAAGCACAACCGCATGTCGAGGTGCTCAAACCCGACAACGACTCCAACAGATTCGACGACAGCATGAGCTCCGTTCAATTTCTGGATTGAGAGAGGCTTTATTTGTTCATGACGGCTTGAATGTCGCGCAGGGCTTCTTCGGGCTTCCACTCGTTGCCGCGATAGACCTTGTAGACTTTCCCTTCGGGCGTGATGATTGCCGTACGCAGGCCGTGGACTATCTGGCCGGATTCGTTGTAGTAGCGCAGGCCGAAGAAAGCTGCTATGTCGCGTATCTCTTCGGGCGTGCCGGTGGCGAATTCCCAGTGCGTGAACTTCTCGCTGGTGTAATTCTCGGTGTAAGCCCCGCCGTAGCTCTTCAGCACTTTCGGCGTGTCATAGGCAGTGTCGAAGCTGATGCTTAAAAGGTGCGTGCGTGCATAGAGAGCCTCGTCCTTCTTCAATTCCTTCTCCAGTGCCTTGAAGTTTTCGCTCATCAACGGACAGTAGTCCGGCAGAGGACAGCGCGTGTAGATGAAGGTCAAAAGCAGTGCGCGCCCGCGATATTCCGCTAGACGTATTTTCTTTCCGTCCTGATTGATTAAGGAGAAATTGGGCAGCGTGTCGCCCGGTTGCGCTTCACGCTCTCCAGCGCCCGGCTGCGCGCCCGCATCCGTGTTGCCCGCGCTCTCTTCTGTAATCACTATGTTCTCAATCCATGTCAGGCCGCCGTCTACCACCAGCACAGCCGTCACCTTGTCGCCGGGCTTGAGAACGTCCAGCGCCCAGTAATCATTCTTTCGCACGGCGAACGGCATGGTCATGGCGTCCATGTATTCTTTAATCTCTTCGTGCGAAATCGAGACGCGCTTCTCGGCCTTATCAACCGCGACGACTTTTCCCTGCAGGTCGTAACGCCTGGCGTTAGGGGATGTGGCTTCGCCGCCCGTTTGGCGACAGGAGAAAGAGATGGATAAACAGAGAAGAGCCGCGAGCAGTATCAGAGCGCGTGCAGAGTTGTGGCCCGTTCCGGTAAAGAAAAAGTTTGGCTTCGTCATCATGAGAGATTACAGTCAGCGCGGTTTGAGTTGCTCATTATAGAGCGTTTGATAGACGCGAAAGTTCGCCAGCACCTTGTAAACGTAGTCCTTCGATTGCGCGTAGGCTATTTCCAGCACGTAGCGGTCAGGGTCGTCGGTTCGTGCGCGAGCCTTCCAGCGCGCGACGTTGTCTTCTCCACCATTGTAGGACGCGGCCACGGCCTGCGGCATCCCCGGAAACATCTTGAACAGATTCCCTAGATACTGCGAGCCGAAGAGAATCGCCGTACGCGGAGCGTAAAGCTCGTCCTGAATAAAACCTTTGCGGCCCAACTGCGCGGCCATCTGGTCTGCTGTGGAAGGAATAAACTGCATCAGCCCTCGCGCCGCCGAGATGGATTTCGCGTCCGCACGAAAGCGAGATTCCTGTCGCATGATGGAGAGCACAAAGCGTGGGTCAACGCCACGCTGCGGCGCGTATTCCAGAAGCGCCGAGCGATAAGGGGCAGGATAAAAAAGCTCCACCATCTCGCGCGGTGCCAATTCCAGCAGAAAGTCTGCGGGCATTGTCTTCCAGATTGGCTCCACAAATCGTATCGCGTGATCCGCCTCTTCGCCTCGCTTGTAAAGCACTGCCAGAGTGTAAAGAGCGTCGCGCGAGGATGAAGAAGAAGGCGCTGCCGGTTTTGGAGCGGTCTCGGCAGAGTTGTTTGCAGCCACGCTCGTCTCCGCAACGTTTTCCGCTACGGCCAACTCAGGCGCGCCTTCATCATAAAGCCCCAGGAAGAGCAGTTCGTCTGCTAGAGCCTTGTGCGTGGGCTTTGAAGGAACAGTCGAGCCTGTTTGCCGAATCTCCTGCCGACCGAAAGGCAAGAGCTTGAATTGAGGCAGGCGATTGTAAGCGGGCAGACGCGCGTATGCTCTAGATGCTATGTCCAGCATTTCACGACGCACGCTTTCATCTTCGGTCAGCCTGAGCGCAGCGTGCGCCGCCGTTCGCGCACGCTCCGCATCTCCGTTAGAGATTGCTTGCTGCGCTTCGGCGCGCAGGGATTGAAGCCGCGCGGCCAAGCTGGCGCGAGTGCTTTCAGCCCTTGCCATCCCTCTTAAACGCTCTGTCGCGCGCCAGCCGTAATACTCGTTGCGCCCGTCCGGGATTGAAAGATAAGCGCCGACCGCATCATCCGCGCGGCCCATCTGCTCTAGCACGTACGCACGCGCGAAAGCGATTTCCGTCTTGTTGGTTCCGCCAGCCGCACGGCCTACGCCCAGGTCGCCTTCGCCCATCAGGGCATCGAAGTCTGCGAGGGCTTCGGCCCAAGCGCCCTGCGTGAGGTGGATTCGCGCCTGGGAAAAGAGCGCGAGCGCGCCTGCCTGGCCGCGAAAGCGAGTGCGAGTGTCTCGCGCCCACTCAAGCGCCTCGCGGTCTCGGCCCGCGTCACGAAGCACGTCTATGATGTTCAGGTACGCGCGCTCCTGAACGGACTGCTCCGTGTAACGCTCTATGATGCGCTTGTACGTGTTGAGGGCTTCGTCGTATCGCTTCGTGCGCGCGTAGGCTGCTGCCATCTGAGCGAGCGCGTCGCGTGCGCCCGCAGAATCCGGGAACTGCTGCGAGACGCGCTGAAAGTAACCGATTGATTCGTCAAAGCGAGACTCCTGATAGAAGGTGCGGCCCGTTTGATAAAGCGCGTCCGAGAGGTTTGCGCTCTGCGCGTAGCGCTCTACGATTGCCATGTAATGCCTGCGCGCGGCGCTGAAGTCGCGGTTGAAGTTGTAGATGAAAGCGCGCCTCAGATGCTCGCTCTCGGCAAGTTGCGGGGCTTGCGGGCTTGCCGCCTTCTCCGCGCTTCCGCTATCGAGCACATCCAGGCCGCGAACGGCTGCGAGCGCGTAATCGTCCGGCCTCGTTGCGTCCGGCATCTTCGACAGAAGTGTGTTGAAAACTTCGCGCGCCGCCTCCTGCTGGTTACTTTTAAGATAAGCCTGGCCTATGAGCGAGAGGGCTTCGCGCGCAGTCGGTCGTTTGTCCGCCTCGCCCGCGCGCGGGCGTAGCAGTTGAATCGCGGAGTTGTAATCGCCGCTCTCGAAGAAGCTCTCGGCAAGACGCGCTTCAGCCGCTTCCCGCAAGAGGCTGGCCGGAGCCGTCAGGAGTAGCTGGCGCAACTGCTCGCGCTCAAGCACTAGGTTGCCCATAGTGCGGGCTATCTGCGAAAGATGCCAGAGCGAATATTCCGTGAGCAGAGAGTTGCGCGCGACCAGCTTTTGATAGGCTGCGGCAGCGCCAGCCCTGTCCCCGCGCCGCTCCGAAAGCCGCGCCAGAAGATAGTCGTAATTATTGAGCGCAAACTGTGCCGGGTCAGAAGCCGCAAGCTGTCGCAACTCATTTAAGGCCGCAACATCGTCGCCGCCGTCCATGCTCACGCGAATGCGCTCCTGCCGCTCCCGCGCGCTCTGCCCGTAGACCGAAATATGAATGGATAAGAGGAGAACGAGAAAGATTAATCGCTTGCAGTTGCTCGTCATCATTTCAACTATCAGTCTAACCCATGCGATTGAGAAAATGGAAAGTGGATTCAAACAGGATGGACAGGATAAAGATAAAGCAATAGCTCTTCTTTTATCCTATTCATCCTGTTCATCCCTGTTAATTTCCTCCCTTCCTTAAACTGACTGGATTTGTGCTAGGATGCCGCGTGAATCCTATGAAGAGCAGAGCGAAAGAAGAGAGCCGCGCGGGGATACTGGACGGCGCGCGTGTGGCCGAAGAGATTAAGCGTGAAGTCGCCGGAGAAGTCGCACGGATGAAGAGCGAGCATGGGGTGCGCCCGTGCCTGGTGGTCGTGCAGGTCGGAGACGACCCTGCCTCGACCGTTTACGTGGGCAGCAAGGTTCGCACCTCCGAAGAGCTTGGCCTTTTGTCCGAGCGTCACGCGCTTCCTGCCGATACGACTACGGAAGAGCTTCTCGCGCTCGTGCATCAACTGAACGAGCGCGAGGACGTGGACGGGATACTGGTTCAGTTGCCTTTGCCAAAGGGCATAGAAGAGCAGCGTGTGATTGAGGCGATTGACCCCGCGAAGGACGTGGACGGCTTTCATCCCGTCAACGTGGGCCGCCTTGCCCTTGGACAAGCCGTGCTTGCGCCCTGCACGCCTGCCGGAATCATAGAACTGCTGGAGCGCGCGGGCGTAATCATAGCTGGCGCGCATGCCGTCGTAGTCGGTCGCAGCCAGATAGTTGGCCGCCCCGTCGCTCAGCTTCTCTTGCAGCGCGACGCGACCGTCACCATCTGTCACTCAAAGACGCGCGACCTTCCAGGCATCACTCGGCAGGCTGACATCTTGATAGCGGCCATAGGACGCCCCGGCTTCATACGCGGCGAGCACATAAAGCCGGGCGCGACCGTCATAGACGTTGGCATCAACAGGATTTCAGATGAGAAAGCTGCGCGAGAGCTTTTCGGAGACGAGGCGGAGCGGCGGCTTGAGATAATCGCGCGGCGCGGCTCGACTATTGTGGGAGACGTTCATCCGGCTGAAGCCGACCGCGTTGCCGGACTCCGAACGCCCGTGCCTGGCGGCGTAGGTCTTCTGACGGTGGCTATGCTCATGCGTAACACCGTAGAGGCCGCGCGCAGGCGCAGAGGGCTTTCTTAAATCCTTTATGCTACGCGTAGGCTTAACCGGCTCCATAGCCGTGGGCAAATCTCACGTCGTCAACCTGCTCAAAGAGCTTGGCTGCCACGTGATTGATGCAGACCAGACGGCAAGAGAAGTCGTGGCCGTCGGCTCGGAAGGTTTGAAGAGGGTGGTGGCGGAGTTCGGCGAAGGGGTCTTGCAGCCGGACGGCTCGCTAGACCGCACGCGCCTCGGCGCAATCATCTTCGGAGATAAAGAGAAGCGCGAGCGCTTGAATGCAATCCTGCATCCTTTGATTATTAGAACGCAGGACGAACAGATGCGCGCCTTCGAGGAGGAAGACCCCGAAGGTATTGGAATCGTGGACGCCGCTTTGATGATAGAATCTGGCGGCTACAAACGCTTTGACAAAATAGTTGTGGTACATTGTCGGCCTGAGATTCAGGTCGAAAGACTCATGCGGCGTAACCATCTCTCGCGCGCGGAAGCAGAGCAGCGCATAGCCGCGCAGATGCCACAGGAAGAGAAGATGCGCCACGCGGATTTTCTGATTGACACTTCGGAAGATTTCGAGACGACAAAAGAGCGCGTCCTTGAAGTCTTTCAGAAGCTCAAAGCCCTGAGCAGGCTGTACACACACCAGGGCTGATTAGCTTATCTGGCTTTATGAATAGAGGAAGAGCGAACGGTAGATTGGAAAGATGGCGTGGGCGTGCGGCGGCCTGCCTGATTCTCGTCATCTCTCTGACGGGCGGCTGCTTTCTTGACCACGAGGTTGAGCCTTTCTATGGCCGCGTCAGCGTTCCGCGCACGCAGGAGTTTCGCTGGAGCAATGGTGGCTTGCCGCAGACCTTCGACCCCGCGCTGGCGGCTGCTCCGCCGGAGACGGACGTGATACGCGCCATGTTCGAGGGGCTGACCGATTACGACCCGAAAACTTTAGCGCCCGTGCCCGCAGTCGCGGAGCGTTGGGAATCTACGCCGGACAATCTTGAGTGGACATTTCATCTGCGGCGTGACGCGCGCTGGTCGAACAATGACCCCGTCACGGCGCAGGACTTCGTCAACTCGTGGAAGCGAACCCTGAAGATGGGCGACAGCGCCCCTCACGCACGGCTGCTGGCTAACATACGAGGCGTTGCGCCGCCTCCGACGACGAGCGCGACGACCGATACTTTAGAGACGCAGCCTCAAAGCGTTGCGCGGGTGGGCGAGAAGAAAGAGACCAAGGCCGAGTCCAAGAAAGAGAAGGCGCAGGAGCCTCAGGCCCCGCCGCCTTTCGGCGCAGAGGCGTTGGACGACCATACTCTGCGCGTGCGGCTGGTTCGTGCGGACGCGAACTTTCCGTCGCTCGTAGCGCATCCTGTTTTCCGTCCCGTTCATGACATAGACGCGCAACTGCCTTCGCCCATGCAGGCGCAGCGCGTAGTCTCTAACGGAGCCTTCCAGTTCACTCGCGCCACGCGCGAAGGCGTGACGCTTGAGAGGGCGGGGAACTATTGGGACGCGCGCAGCGTCAGCCTTCAGCGCGTGCAGTTCGTCGCGGCGCAGAATACGGAAGCGGCGCTTTCAGCCTATCGCGCGGGAGAGGTGGACGCCGTGACGAACGCAGGATTTGAGCCTCTGGCGATAAAGCTGCTTGCGCCCTACAAAGATTTTCGCCGCTCGACCTACGGTGCCATAACCTTCTACAGCTTCAACACTGCGAAAGCTCCCTTTGACGATGTGCGCGTTCGTGAGGCTCTGGCGATTGTGATTGACCGCGACCGCATCTGCGAGGACGAGATGGGCGGCGCGACCGAGCCTGCCAGAAGGTTCCTGCCTGAGACGGAAGAGCTTGCACATACAGAGAACAAGCTGCCCACGCTGGAAAAGAATGTCACGCGCGCTCAAACGCTGCTGGCCGCCGCAGGCTTTCCAAAAGGCGCGGGCTTTCCCGTCTTAAGACTCCTAATCAATCGCAACGAGCAGCAGCGACAGGTGGCCGAAAGCGTCGCTGAGATGTGGCGCACGTCGCTTGGCATCAAGGTTGAAGTCATCTCAAAGCCGTGGGACGAATATGAGCAGGCCGTCAAGGCTGGCGACTATGACGTGGTGCGCCGTGGCTTCGTCATGCAGACTATGGACGAAGAGACGAACATGCGCTTGATGTTCGACACTACGAGCGTGGAGGCTGCCGCCGGTGATGCCGCATCGCCTTCGCCCGAAAAGACTGAGACTCCTGCCCTGGGCGCGAACGCGAACCAGAACGGGAAGAAGGTTGATGAAAAGCGCTTGCCCGAAAGAAGCGCGCCGCTTGTGCCGCCCGTGCTTTCCGAAGAGCAGGCGCTCAGAGAATTACCCGCGATTCCTATTTACTTCGCGTCGTCTTACCAGCTTATAAAGCCTTACGTCGTCGGCTTTGATACTAATTTGCTGGACGCGCCCTCGCTCAAGAGCGTGCGTATTGAAACTGGTTGGCAGCAGCCGCAGAAAGCTAGTGCCACTTGGTACAAATAGTCGGGCCGCGATGGATTTTTCGATGGGAAAATGGAAAGCAACTCGCGCGGGCCGCTTGAGCATCGGTTAAGTGGTCGTGCGTAAAGAGTATGCGTCTTGAAATGGGAAGCCGCGCGTGATAACGTGAGCCTTCCGCTCCCCCGCAAGTTACAGGTTAAAGCTCTCCCGCCGTACGGTTTGGCAGACGTGTATTGAAGTTCCTTAAAGGAGGTTCTACAAAGCCCGTGTACACCTGTCGCTCGAACAAACACTTCCTAGGTGCTCTCCTGTTCGTTGCGGCTGTGGTCGCGGCGGGCTGCACGGCTGCCGCGAAATCCGATGCCTACTTCGGAAAAATCCAGCCGCCCGAAGGACAGACCTTGCGCTACATCACTGGCGCGGAGCCGCAGACCCTTGACCCTCAATTCATGACAGGAGTTCCAGAGTCTCGCATCGCAGTGGCTCTCTTCGATGGGCTTGTGGAATACGAAGAGGTCAGCAGCCTGCCCAGACCTTCGCTTGCGACCAGTTGGGAAGTAAGCCCGGATGGAACCGTCTGGACATTTCATCTTCGCAAAGACGCGAAGTGGACAGACGGCGCGCCTCTCAACGCCAACGACTTCGTCTACTCCTGGCGTCGCGCCCTCTCCGCAGAATTTGCCGCACCCTATGCCAGCATGATGCACATTCTCAGGCACGGCAAAGCCTATAACAGTCAACAGGCATTCGTGCGCGACCCGCAGAGCGGAAAGTTTGTCACCGAAAACGATTTCGAGCGCGCACAAGCGGGCGCTGACATTTCATGCACGGGCGCGGAGCCGCAGAGGTTTGATAAGGGAAGCGGCGAAACTGGTAGCAAGGAAAAGTATCTCTTCGTGCCCGCCGACCGCGAAGAGCGCGCAAAGCTTTTAAGCGGCGAAGCTGCCAAGAACAAGCCCGCGCAGCCTGCCCTGTCTCGCTTTCTGGAAGGCAAAGAGTTCGTGCCCGTGACGAAAGAGTACGTTGGCGTGCGCGCTCTCGATGACTACACTTTTCAGGTGACGCTGGAAACTCCGACCGCTTATTTCATCAAGATGCTCTACCACAATTTCTTTCGCCCCGTGCCGCGACAGGCGATTGAGAAATGGGGAGACCAGTTGTGGGTCAAGCCCGGCCATATCGTCACAAGCGGCGCGTTCCGGCTGGCCTCCTGGACGCCTTACGAAAAGATAGTGGTCGAGCGCAATCCTCTCTTCTGGGACAACGCAAACACGAAGCTCGACCGAATTATTTTTCCGGCCATAGAGCAACTGACCACCGCCATGAATCTTTACAAGTCGGGCGAGGTCGATTGCACACAATCTACGGAAGTCCCTCCGGCATGGCGCAAGCAGCTTAAGGAGACGAAGAAGGACTACAAGTACGGCCCGTTTATGTACATAGAATTTCTGGCGGTCAACACGGCCACGAAGCCGCTAGACGACGCTCGCGTGCGCCGCGCAATCTCAATGGCAATCAATCGCCAGATTCTCGCAGACCAGGCTCCGGGCCGTCAGCCTCTAACAGCCTTCACGCCGCAGATGGAAGGCTACGAGAGCGCTCGCGGCAACGACTTCAATCCTGAAAAGGCCCGCGCGCTTCTGGCAGAGGCGGGCTTCCCCGGAGGCCGGGGCTTTCCGCCTATAGAGCTTCTCTATAACACGGCAGAGTCGAATAAACAGACTATGGAGTTTATTCAGGCAATGCTCAAGCGGGAGCTAAATATTCAGGTCGAGTTAACGAACGTGGAGTGGCGCGTCTACCTGGACAGGACGCGCAACTCAAAGCGCGAATTCAAAGGGATGGCGCGGCGTGGCTGGAACGCAGACTACGTTGACCCTTACACGTTCCTCGAATTGATGACCACGGCCTCGGAAAATAACGGCACGGGCTGGGGCGACAAAAAGTATGACACGATGCTTCAGGCTTCGAGCGCGGAGCTTGACCCTGCGAAGCGCGCAAAGATGATGCGGGATGCGGAAAGCTACATGCTGGAACAGCAGCCCATCATCCCGCTCTTCGTAGGCCCCACGGCCTTCGTCTGCAAACCTTATGTCAAGAACCTTGTGTCGAACGTTCTGGATCAGCACGACTGGCGCGGCGTCTACATAGACCACAGCGTCACGGCTGAATCTTTGGGAATATCGGAAGCCTCCTGGCGCAGCAAATACTTCGCCCTCTTTAGTCGCAGCTTTTTTTAGAAGATGAAAGTTTTGGGAGTTAAAGAAATGATGACCGTCCGCACGAAACAGCTTGAGTTGGTGGCGCTTCTTCTGGCCCTGGCCGTGATAAGCGCGGCCTGTTCGGCAAGCGCAAAGAACGAGCCTTACTTCGGCAAGGTGCAGCCACCCGAAGGGCAGACTTTACGCTACATCACGGGCGCAGAGCCGCAGACGCTAGACCCGCAGTACATGACCGGCCAGCCGGAATCCCGCATCGCCGCAGCAATCTTCGACGGGCTTGTGGAGTACACAGAAGAGAACATGAAGCCCAGGCCCTCGCTCGCCACGAACTGGGACGTGAACGATGACGGAACCATCTGGACATTTCATCTTCGCAAAGATGCAAAGTGGACGGACGGCGCGCCTTTGAATGCGAACGACTTCGTCTACTCCTGGCGCAGAGCGGTGTCGCCGGAGTTCGCCGCGCCGTACGCCAGCTTGATGTACGTCGTCAAATTCGCGGAGCCGTACAATAACAACTCCGCGTTCGTGCGCGACCCGCAGACAGGCAAGTACGCGACCGAAGGAGACCTTGAGCGCGCGGGCACGAACGGCCCCGTCAGCTTTACAGGCGCGGAGCCTGAGCGATTCGACAAAGCTCCGGCTGATGGCGCGAAGGCGAAGGAGAAATATTTCTTCGTTCCGGCGGACGCTGATGACCGTGGCAAGCTCGTCAACGGCGACCCCGCGAAGAACAAGCCCGGAAAGCCTGAGCTTGCGCGCTTTCTTCAGGGCAAAGAGTTCGTCAACGTGGCGAAAGAAAATGTTGGCGTGCGCGCTCTTGATGATTACACCTTCCAGGTGACGCTCGAAGCGCCGACCGCTTACTTCGTCAAGCTTCTTTATCACCAGTTCTTCCGCGCCGTCCCACGGCAGGCGATTGAAAAGTGGGGAGACCAGCAGTGGGTCAAGCCGAGCCACATCATCACCTCCGGCGCTTTCAAAGTCGAAGAGTGGTCGCCGTACGAGAAGATTGTGCTGGTACGCAACCCCGCGTTCTGGGACAACGCGAACACCAAGCTCGACAGGATAATCTTTCCCGCGACAGAGCAGTTGACCACGGCCATGAACCTCTATAAGTCGGGCGAGATTGATTGCACGCAAAGTAACGAAGTGCCTCCGCCCTGGCGCAACCAGATGAAGGAGACGAAGAAGGATTACAAGTACGGCCCCTACTTGCAGATTGAGTATCTGGCAATCAACACGAAGATTCCGCCGATGAACGATGTGCGTGTGCGCCGAGCGCTGAATCTGGCTATCAATCGTCAGATAATCGCTGACCAAGCACCGGGCCGACAGCCTTTGACGGCCTTCACGCCCAAGATGGACGAGTATCAGAACGCGGAGGGCGAGGGCTACAACCCTGACCTCGCGCGCAAGCTTCTGGCCGAGGCGGGATTTCCGAACGGCAAGGGCTTCCCGGAAATAGAGCAGCTTTACAACACAGCCGAATCCAACAAGCAGACGATGGAGCTTGTGCAGGCTATGCTCAAAAAAGAGTTGAACATCAAGGTGGAGCTAACCAACGTCGAGTGGCGCGTCTATCTTGAGAAGACGCGAAGCACAAAGATGGAGTTCAAGGGGCTGGCGCGTCGCGGCTGGATAGGCGATTACGTTGACCCGAACACCTTCCTTGATTTGATGACCACAGCGTCGGCCAACAACGGCACGGGCTGGGCCGATGCCAAGTATGACCAGATGCTCCTGACCGCGAACGCCGAGACGAACAACGAGAAGCGCATGCAGATGTTGCGCGATGCCGAAAGCTACATGCTCAAGCAGCAGCCCGTCATCCCGCTCTTCGTGGGGCCAAGCTCTTTCATGTGCAAGCCGTATGTGAAGAACCTTGTGCCGAACCTTCTGGATCAGCACGACTGGCGCGGCGTCTACATAGACCACAACATCACGGCTGAATCCTTGGGCGTGGCCGACCTTGGATGGAGGAGCAGATTCTTCGGCTTCCTGAATCGTTAAGGGCCGGACTATTAGTTTATGCAAGAAAGATTCAAACAGGATGGACAGGATGAAAAGGATAAAGAAGAGAATGAATAAATTCTTTTTCTTTCATCCTCTCTATCCTATCCATCCCTGTTAAATCTCTTTCGGGGAAACTGTCATGCTCAAGTTCATAATCCGCCGCTTGCTGGTCATCTTTCCGATGGTGCTGCTGGTCATCACGCTGACGTGGGCTTTGATAAGGCTCGCGCCCGGAAACTTCTACTCGCAGCCCAAAGCCTTGCCGCCTGCCGTAGAGAAGAACATACGCGCCAAGTACGGTCTGGATAAGCCCTGGTACGTGCAGTACGGCAAGACCATGTGGCAAATCCTCGGAGGCGACTTCGGATTTTCGCGCCAGTACCCGGAGCAGACCGTCAACGAAATCCTTGCGCGCTCGCTTCCGGTGTCCGCGACGATTGGCCTGGTAGCTTACCTGATTGCTCTAGTGACCGGCCTCTTCTTCGGCACACTGGCCGCGCTTCGTCAAAACTCCGCGCTCGATTACAGTTCTATGGCTGCGGCGATGCTCGGCATCAGTATTCCTAATTTTGTATTGGGGCCGATACTGGTGTTGTTGTTTGCCCTAACGCTCTACTGGCTGCCCGCAGCGCGTTGGGACTGGCTGGTAGAGTTCGGGCCTTTCCCTTGGCTGAAATATCTACTATGGGGCGTCTTCATACTTCTGGTCGCGGGCATCGCTGTATTCTCCATCTACAGAATCATGAGACGGCGCAGCAGCCCCGACCGGCTGGTCGAAGACCGCTCCGCCGAAGGAGTCTCAAGCTGGGCGGTGACAATCGTAGGCTTCCTGATTGGAACAGCCGTGCTGGTTGGGCTTGGCTTCATGTTCATGAAGAGCGCTAACTGGGGGCCGTCCGGCGTGGCTATGCCCGTGATAGCGCTAGTTCTGGTCATCATAGCCGTCGGCGTGGGCTACTGGCTGGCGGGCCGCTCGCATTCCGTGGTGCTCGAATCCTTGGTCTACGGCATCATCGCCGCAGCCGTGCCGCCGCTTCTCGCTCTTTTGATTCGCATGCTGAGCGGACTGTTCCAACTGACGGCGCAGGTCGGCCCGTTCGGCATCCCGCGCCTTCGTTACATACTGCTGCCCGCAATCACGCTCGCAGCCGTTTACATGGCGTACATAGCGCGACTGACCCGCGCGGGCATGCTTGAGGTCTTGAGGAAAGATTACATTCGCACGGCGCGGGCCAAGGGATTGAAGGAGCGCGACGTGATTATTCGTCACGCGCTGAGGGGCGGCATCTTGCCAGTGGTGAGTTACACGGGGCCAGCGCTGGCTTTCCTTGTGGGCGGAACCGTGGTGGTCGAGCGCATCTTTGCGCTGCCGGGCTTGGGCAACTATTTAATCAACGCGGCGCTCAACCGCGACGAGCCTCTGCTCCTGGGCATCACAGCCTTTATCTCAACCATCATCTTGCTCTTCAATCTTCTGGTGGACATCGCGTACGCGTACATAGACCCGCGTATCAGGTACAGTTAAGGGAGGCGGAACGTTATGGCGCGAGTGAACGAGACGGAAAGAGTTCCGACCGAGAGGCCGAACGAGCCTGTGGAGGATGCCACGCATTTAGCGCCGCCGGACGTGGCCGCGCGGCAGAAGATGATTAACGAGCCGGAAGCGATGGCCGCAGACCAACTCTACGGCACAGCGCCGCCTGCGAACCGTTTGGGGCAGGAGACGGCGGGCTTCGTGGAAGGCACGAGCCTGTGGCGTGACGCATGGCGGCGCTTGAAGAAGAACAAGCTGGCTGTGCTCGGCGGCGCAGTAGTCATCTTCGTCATCCTGGCTGCGCTCATAGGCCCGATTATCTTGCAGACCATCACGGGCTACACCTACGCCACCATCCCCAGCGAGCGGGCGCTTGTGAAAGCCATGCCGCCTAGCTGGCAGCATCCTATGGGAACAGACCCGCAGGGGCGCGACATACTGGCGCGCGTGCTTGTAGGCGGGCGCATCTCTCTGATGGTGGCGCTGGTGGCGACCGCAGTGTCGCTCGTCATAGGCGTGAGCTACGGAGCGATTTCCGGTTACTTCGGCGGCAAGATTGATAACGTCATGATGAGAATCGTAGACCTCATCTACGCCGTGCCTTACATGATTATAGTGATAGTGCTCTTGGCGCTCTTTGAAAAGAGTCTCTTCCTGCTCTTTGCTGCGCTCGGCGCTGTCTCCTGGCTGACGATGGCGCGCATAGTCCGTGGGCAGGTTCTCTCCCTGAAGAATCAGGAGTTCATAGAAGCCGCGCGCTCCATAGGCGTGCCCACTTGGAAGGTAATCTTCCGCCACCTTGTCCCAAACACTCTTGGGCCTGTCATAGTCTACGCGACGCTGACAGTCCCTTCCGTCATCCTTCAAGAAGCCTTCCTGAGCTTTCTTGGACTTGGTGTGCAAGCGCCGCTTTCGTCTTGGGGCACGCTTGCTTCCGAAGGCGCGGACAACATAGCCATCTATCCCTGGATGATTATTTTTCCGGGCGTGACGATGGCACTGACGCTCTTTAGTCTCAACTTCGTGGGCGACGGACTGCGTGACGCGCTCGACCCGCACATGAGAAAGGTTTAACGATTGATTCATTTCTTCATCGGTTCATTGAATCAATGAGACAATTTTATGAGTCGTGACGGGAACATTTTGGAAGTCAGAGACCTGAAGACCTACTTCTTCACGGAAGACGGGACGGTCAAGGCTGTGGACGGGATTACTTTTGACCTCAAGCGCGGCGAGACGCTGGGCATTGTGGGCGAGAGCGGCTCTGGAAAATCCGTCACCAATCTTTCGATTATAAGATTGATTCCAGACCCTCCGGGAAAGATAGTTTCGGGCGAGGTTATCTTCGACGGGCAGGATGTGATGGCGCTCCCAGTTGACGAGGTCAGAAAGATTCGCGGCAAGCGCATCAGCATGATCTTTCAAGACCCCATGACCTCGCTCAATCCCTTCATGCGCATCTCAAAGCAGTTGATGGAGCTGACGCGCCTGCACCTCGGCTACAACAAGAGCCAGGCCTACGAGCACGCCGTAAAGATGCTTGAGATGGTGGGC
>JACVRN010000291.1 GCA_014534425.1 Pyrinomonadaceae bacterium | reverse complement strand
GGACGACATAGAACCCGCGGCCGTCGGCGCGCTCTTCCAAGAGCGACCAGACCCTCTGGTGCGAGAAGAAGAAGACCATGCAGAGAGTCAGCATGAGCAGCCCTCCGCCGACATAAAAGGGCGTCTTGCCTGGGTCTTTCTGAATCACCAGGACATGCTGCATGGGGACTTTCTCGAAATCCGTCATGCGATATTGATAACCGCCGAAGGGGGCTGCGACGGGAGCGCCCGAGGGCAGCTCCTTTGCAAAAGCGTAGACGGTCTTCTGCTCGCCTTGCGGGGTAGTAACCTTTAGCACAGCCGCAGGGTTGTTATACTCGCCGCTCGCAGAATCTGGCCGCCCCGTTTCGCCTATGAGAAAGTCCGGTTGAAAACTGGTGAACTCAATCTTCGTTCCATCCTTGAGCGTGCCTTCGCCGTCGCGTTTGATAGTTAACACTTGCGGCTCGCCGCCTTGAATAGGAGTTAAACGAAGAGTGATGTTGCGCGCCTGGCCGAAGGAGACAAAGCTTGCCTGAAAGAAGCGATAGCCCCTGTAATCCAGCGGCTCGTTCAAATGCACAAGACCTTCGCGCGTGCCCGTCTCGTCCGTTATCCGAATCCGCGTCAGCCAGTCAATCGTGTTATTAGCCATGATTGACCCGTCCTTCTTGATGAGCTTCTGCTGAATGTCTAAGCATTCAACAGTAAAGGGCAGGTCAACGGGAACTTGCGAGACCTGATCCAGCTTAAAAGCTAGATTGGTCATCTGCGAGGTTGAGGAGCCTGGCTCAAGCGGCATCTGGCCGTCGCGTCCAAACTGCGTCGTCAGAAATCCTCCCATGAAGATCATCAGCAGGCCCACGTGCACGGCCAGGTAGCCCAAACGATTCCAAGCCCCGCGCTCGCCGAAGACGTGAACGCGCCCCGCCTCCTCTTTAATCACAGGCTTCAAGCCTCTGGTGCGAAAAGCGTTGGCGACGCGACTAGCGGCGGCCTTCAGGCTTTCGCCTTCGAGCCTCAGTTCGGCTTTCTGCTGCTGGCTCTTGAGCCACGTGCGACCCGCCTCTATCTTACGGCGCTTGATGATTCTCCATGTCTTGGGCGCGCGGTCAATCGAGGCGAGCACTATGTTTAGTGACAGGATGAGCAGAAGAAGATTGAAATACCATGCGTGATAGATGTCAAAGAAGCCTAAAGAGCCGTAGAGCAGCTTCTGCGAAGGCGTCAGCTCGGCATAATACTTATCGAACCCTTCGACGTTCTGCTGCATGATGAGCATTCCTATCATGCTGAGCGCAGCCATTATGATGAGCAGCGCGACGCCGAAGCGCACGCTACTCAAGCCCTCTATGAGCTTGGTCAGGATGGAGCCGGAAGCTTTGGGCTTTCCTGCCGCCTCCGGCTCAGGTTTTGAAAGCACCTCTTTTTGAGTCTCTTCAACAGCCGACATCAGTTAGACCTACTTAACTTTGATTTAACTCTTCGGGACAACGCGACTTACGGTGTGCGAAGATAGATTATCACGGAACGCGCCGGAATCAGAAAACCGTAAAGGGCTAGAGTAGTTAGGCGCACATTAAACTACCAATAGCTAATGTCAACTGAACATAAACTCTATTGATTCGTCTCGCCTTCAATCACGAAAAAACCTGTCTCGCCTCCGCCCGATGTGACGTTTACGACGGGAGAATCCGATAGCCGCACCATTGCTCCCTCGACCTTGCCGCGAAATAGAAATGGATTGGTATCAACGAACATCTCTTGAAGACTCCACTCTCGCTCGTTGAAGATCGGAAACTCTTCCGTAGAAAGATCAAGCGTCTCCTGAACGATGTAATCTTCACTCAAAGCCGCCTCAAGCATATCGTCCCACTCGCTCTGGCTCGCCTTCTTGCCGAGCATTATGC
>JACVRN010000166.1 GCA_014534425.1 Pyrinomonadaceae bacterium | reverse complement strand
TCTATACGAACGGGCGATGCCTCTATGACCTCCACTATGGAAGCAAACGCGACTTTGCCGCGAACGCTCTCTATGCGTACGCGCACGAGGTCGCCGGGCGCGGCCAGGCCCACAAGGATGGTGCGCCCGTCGGCGTGCGCCAGCCCTATACCGCCGGGCAGTATGCGCTCTACGCGCACCTCTATCTCCGGCTCGGGCTTGCGCTCGCGGCGTCGGCCTCTGGATTTATCGCGCATTGAACCTGCACCCTTATAGATAAAAGAGGCTGAGACGCGGCAGCCCGTGCCGCTCGCGCAGCCGTTTGAAGAGAAGGTTTTCGAAGGTCTGCTGGTAGGTCGCAGGCTCCATGCGATTCCTGTAAGGCTTCAACTGCTCTTCCGTTTCAGAACGTGCGCTGCTGAGTTCTTCCGGCGACAGGCTTTCCAAAACTGCATCGTCAAGGCTCTTCTCCAGGCTGGTCAAATCGCTCTCCAGCTTTTCAGCGTCGGGACGCCGCGCATGAGAGAAATCCTTTTCAAGCTCTTCGAGCCGCGCGGCTGTGCGCCGCAGCGTGTCGAAGAAGGCGTCTCTGCGCTTTCTATCTTTGCCAATCTGTAAGAGCGTAGAGCGCGCACGAGCCATGTGCTCCAGAATGCTCTGGCGCGGGAAAGGCAGGCGCGCGTCCGCCTCTTCAATCTCAGGCCCGGCGTCCGCGCTATCACCGTTGTCGTTTGCGCCTAGCTGCGCTTCCAACCACTCCGCGAACTGCGCCTCGACCTCCTCCTGGCAATAGAAGAGAGTCTTGACGGAACGCTTGCGCGGCTTTGATTCATAGGAATCGAACGCCTGTTCTATGCCGCGCAACGCAACGTGAAGCGGAATTCCCATCTCCTTCCAACTCTCAATCAAAGCCCAGTCCATCGGACTCAAAAGCAGACTCTTCCCGCGTCGGCGTACAAACGTGTCTTCGATTTCTGTGAAGTAGTTGAAGTAATTCATAAAAAGTACTCATCACTTCTTTCCCTGTCTTTCGTAAACCAATCTGAGGCCATCGAGTGTGAGCGTGTCGTCAATCTCTTCTATAAATTCGGAGCCGGTGGCTATCAGGGGCGCCAGGCCGCCCGTGGCTATAACGCGCACATGCTCGCCAAGCTCTTCGCGCATCTTCTTCAGGATGCCGTCGACGAGTCCGGCGTAGCCGTAGTAGAGGCCGGATTGCATGGAGCCTACGGTCGAAGAGCCTATGACGGAAGAGGGACGTTTGATTTCTACGCGCGGCAGGCGGGCCGTGCGCGCAAAGAGCGCGTCCGAAGAGATGGTGATGCCGGGCGTGATGACTCCGCCCAGGTATTCGCCGCGCTCGTTGATGGCGTCGAAGGTCGTAGCCGTGCCGAAGTCCACTATGATGCAGGGCGCGCCGTATTTATGTATGGCCGCAACCGCGTCAACTATGCGGTCGGCTCCGACATCCGATGGAGGCTCATAAAGAATAGGAACGCCCGTGTCGGTCGTGTTGTCCACGAAGAGCGGCGCGTGATGAAAGTAGACTTCCGACATGCGGCGCAGAGTGAAATTCAAGGGCGGCACAACCGACGCAATGGCTACAGCCGTGATGGCTTTGAAATCCAGGCCCGCAAGCTCGAAGAGGTTGCGCGAGTGTACGCCGTACTCGTCCACGGTGCGCTCGCGCGCAGTGGTCAAACGCCAGTGCGCTACAAGTTCTTCGCGGTCGTACACGCCGAGCGAAGTATTAGTGTTGCCGACATCAATCGCCAGAAGCATAAGTTAGCTCTTCCCTTTGACCAACGGATGCGGAATCTTTAGCGAGCACCGCTTCTATCAACTCTGAGGCGCGACCCGGCCCGTCCTCGCCACGCACAATCTCGCCGACCTCTTCTGCGCGGCATGCGACTTTCGGGTCAGAGAGGAGCGCGCTGATTTCCTTCGCCACGCGTGCTGCCCTGTACTGCTTGCGCGTCAACATGCGCGCAATCCCAAGCCGTCGCACGCGCCAGGCGTTGTCCGGCTGGTCGTGGCTGAACGGCACAAAGAGCGCGGGCCGTCCGGCGCGCAGAGCTTGAGCCGTAGTGCCCACGCCGCCCTGATGAACCACCAGCTTAACTTTCGTCATCACCTCGCCGTAAGGCGCGTACTCAAAAGCGGCGCAGGTCTCAGGGAGATTCGCGGGACGGTTGCCTTCGTGGCCTATCAGTAGAAGCGCGCGTTCATTCAACTTCACAGCCGCCTCTACGCTCTCCTGATAAAAGCTTCCGGCGTTCCAGACAGCCGAAGAGCCAAGCGTGAAGAGAATCGGAGGCTTGCCGTTCTCAAGAAATTTTTTTAGCTCTGGCTGAAGCTCAACAGGCTCATTGCTTGCCTCCTGCTTATCATAAAAGCAGAAGCCTGTGACGTGCGTGTTCGGCGGCCAGTCGGGCCTTGGCTCCGCAAGCACCCTTGAGAACATGGCTATCACCATCAACGGCGAGTGCTGTCCCTCGAAGATGGGAATGCCTCTGTAGGGCAGGCCCAGTTCTTTGCGAAGGCCTTCGACAGGCTCGAACCACGGCTTGACCATCCGGCGCGCGACCCCTTGCATCATTCGATTGAGCGGCACGGGGAGAAGCGAAAAGAGCTTTGCCATCTCGGCCAGATGCGGCGGAATGAGCGTGTCGTAGGCGGAGAAAAAGACGATTGGAGAAAGGATGCTGGAAATCCAGCGTATGCCTGTGACCTGCGCTACGAGCGGGCCAGCGAAAGTAATCGGATGAGTGATTAGAAGGTCAGCGCCGCGTACGGCCTCCGTCAAATCCGCGTAGCTGTCGCGCACGTGATTAGCGAACAACTCGCGCGCCACGAACTCTGCTCCGTTGCGCGCATCCATTGCGCGGCGCGTCAAATCCATTGCCCATTCGTGATCCTCGTCGGGCGAGGGGAAATCGGGCCGCGCAGGGTGAAAGCCTATGCCTAGCGGCTCGACCCTCTCTCGGAATGCTGGATGGCTGGCGATGATTGGATGATGGCCGCGCCGCTTCAACTCAAGCGCGAGCGCTATGTAGGGATGAAGGTCTCCGAGCGAGCCGTAGGTGGTCAGGACTATGCGCTTCGGATTGTCGCTTTGCGTCATCCCTGCTCTCTTTTAAGTTTGCCTGAGCGCCGTCACATCTCCGGCGCGCACAAGCTTGATTTCGCCTTCAACTGTTTCTACACGCAAAGCGCCATCAGGTTCAAGTCCCCGCGTCACGCCTTCAATCGTTTCCTCGCCCACCTCAACGCGCACGCGCTTGCCTTCGGCATAAGATGAGCGCGCAGTCCACTCAGCGAGCATGAGAGTGTCGCCACTGGGCCTTTGAAGCGCTTCGTAGTTTTTCAAGAGCGCATCGGTCAGCGATTCAATCAAACGCTCGCGTGGGGCGGCGCGTCCCGTTTCAGCTTCGACCGATGTAGCAATGCCTTTAAGCTCTTCTGGAAATGCACGGTCGCTCAGGTTAATGCCAATGCCAATGATGACTGCGCGGCCCGCTTCCGCCTCGACCGTCTCGGCCAGGATGCCGCACAGCTTTCGCTCCCCTGCGTACACGTCGTTCGGCCACTTGATGTCTGTGGAAAGCGAGCAGGCGCTTTCGAGAGCTTCGCCCACGGCAAGCGCGCTCATCAAGGTCAAAAGCGGCCAGAGCTTCTGCTCCATCTTCGGGCGCAGAAGGATGCTGAAGTACAGCCCCGCGTCCATCGGCGAAACCCACACGCGGTCTCGCCGCCCGCGCCCCGCCGTCTGCTCGCGCGCAATCACACACAAACCTTCGGGCGCGCCGTGCCTTGCCTGCCGCGCCGCCTCCGTATTCGTCGAAGGCAAAGAATCATAACGAAGAATCGTCGGATGCATTGGAACTTCATCTGGGTAACGTTTGCGGCATGTCCGCGAGCGCGTAGGCCAAGACAGCCATGACTGTGGCGTTCTCTGCCAGTTCCTGCGGCACTACTTTGTCGAAGGTGTCGGCTGACGTGTGGTGATAATCGAAGTAGGTGCGCGTGTCCTGCCAGAGTCCGAAGGCGGGCACGCCTGCGGTCGCAAGCGGCGTGATGTCGGCCTCCGGCGAATCCGTTTCGCGGCGCGAGAGTCCTGCGCCCGAAGCTTCCAGAACTCCTGAGACGGGAGTGAGCATTTCCAGAGCCTCGGCGCTTGCCTTCGCGGCGTAGCCCAATGGGTGGCCTGCGCCCCTGTCCATCTCTATCGCCGCGATGTGATTCTGCACCTGCGCTTCATAATCTTTGGCATAGGTGCGGCCTCCGGCCAGCCCGTTCTCTTCGTTCATCCAAGCTATCATGCGTATGGTGCGGCGCGGCCTGAGCTTTAGCTGTCTGAGCAACTGTATGCTTTGCATGGCCGTAGCAACTCCTGCGGCATCGTCAATCGCGCCCGTGCCTAAATCCCACGAATCAAGATGGCCTGAGACTATGACTATCTCGTTGGGACGCTCGCTGCCTTTGTAATCGGCTATCACGTTGTAGCTCACGGCATCGGGCAGAGTCTTTGGCGTCAGAAGCAGGTGCATTGTGACTGTGCCCTGCGATGCGAGCCGCGCTATGAGGTCTGCGTCTTCGGCTGTGACGGCTGCGGCGGGAATCTGCGGCGCGTCCTGGGCGTAACGCGTAGAGCCTGTGTGCGGCAGACGAAATTGAGCGCCGCCGACTGAGCGTATGAGCGAGGCGACTGCGCCAAGGCGCGCGGCTGCGCTCGGCCCGCGACCGCGATAAACCACAGCCTGCCCGTAAGCCTCTTCGCCGTAGCCCTGCTTAGCCATACGGTCATCGAACTTCTCGTTGTAGAGCACAATCTTTCCTGCGACCTTTTCTTTTCCGAGCGCGTTAAGCTCGTCGAAGTTATTGACGACTACGACATCCGCCGTCAGTCCATTCGGCGGCGTGGCTACGCTACCGCCGAGCGCGGTCAACACGACTTTCTGCGTAGTCCCCTTGCCCTGTCCGGGCCAGCGCACGAGCGAAGCGCTCTCTTCCCCTCTGACCCAGTGCGGCACTATCACCTTCTCAAGCGTCACCTCGCAACCCAGGCGGCGCATTTCGCCCGCCACGTATTCCACTGCGGCCTCCGCCTGCGAAGACCCGCTCAGGCGCGGCCCTATGTTGTTGGACAGGTAGCTCACCTGCCGCAGAGCGTAATCGCTCGCAAGCGCTGCCGCCTGTATGCGCTTTAACTCCGAGAGAAGCTGCGGCGAAAAATTCACTGGCTTCGGCTGCGCTTGTTGCGGCTGAGACTGTTGCGCTCGCGGCTTAAACAGAAGGCCGGTTGATAGAAGCGCGGCGAGAGCTAAAACCGTCATCGCCGATACGACCCGGCGAAGAATCTGAAGCGTCCTCAAAGACATATCTCAATCCCTCTAAAGAATGAACAGGTTTCTCTTGAATTGTCGGTAAATGAATAATAGGGATTAGCCGTCAGAAAGGCCAGCAGGAAGGTGTGGTTCAATTAGAGCGAGATTCAAATAATTTCTCATTCGTCCAGAAGCTCGTGGACTTTCAGTTCAAGCTCTTCCGGTGTGAAGGGCTTCTGCATAAACTCAAGTTCTCTTCTTCCGTTCCTAGCATGAAAGTCCTGCACGTCCTGTCTGGGAAAGCCTGAGATGCAGAGAACCTTGGCTTCGGGCCTGACTCTTTTGAGCCTGGAGGCGAGGTCGGCACCGTTCATGTGCGGCATGGCGAAGTCCGTGACCATTAGGTGAATTGTGTCGCCGTAGCTTTCTATAATCTCCAGCGCCTCCAAAGCGCCCGCCGCAGAAAGCACATGATAGCCGCTCAAGGAGAGCGTCAACTCCACCACCTCGCGCACTCTCTCTTCATCTTCAACGAGCAGTATCGTGCCCTTTTGTGTAGCACTTGCGACTCCGTGTTCCTCTCTATCAACATCAGCGCTCTTTAAAAACATGGCCCCACCCCTTCCCGGTAAAAAGAAACGAGCGGGGAGCGTTTTCTACATTCACTTCTACCGGTGACGAGACGGCTTGCAAACCACAAACCATCCGGCGCGGAGCAACTAAAAAATCATCAATTTTTAATACTGGCTTCCGGCCAATCCAGAAGGATATTAAAATCGGCAGCAATTCCATCTTTCTTTGAATCGAGTCAGGAGAAAGAGCGTGCTTAATCTTGGCGGCACGGCGGGAATGTAAATCAAGTGCGGTAGTCTTGTGTTCTACTTGCGCTGTCGCCAGCAAATTGATTGTCTAAAATTCATACAACTTGAGGAAAAGTAAAAAAGCAAAAGTGAAGAAAGAGAACCAATCTCTTCTTCACTTTTGCCTTTTAGCTTTTTACCGTCACCTTCTTATCCGAGCACGCCACGAAACTTCGACGGACTCAGGCCGTAGCCCGGAAAGACGGTTTGCATATTAGCGTTGCCGAGATGCTTTGAAGCTATCTCGCCGAAGACATCGCGGAAGTCTGTCGTCAGCGCAAGGTCACGGCCCTCATACAGCTTATCGGATTTAAGGCCCGGCCATTCTCCGTAAACGCGCCCGCCGCGCACCTGATTTCCTATCACGAACATTGCGTTGGCGTGGCCGTGGTCTGTGCCGCGATTGCCGTTCTCGCGCGCGGTGCGACCGAACTCCGACATGGTCAGAATCACAACATCGTCCATGCGCTTGCCAAGGTCTGTGACGAGCGCAGCGATGCCTGCCGCGAAATCCGTTAGACGAAATGCCAGTTGGCCGCGAGCGTTCCCCTGATTGACGTGAGTGTCCCAACCGCCCACGTCCGTGAAGGCGACTTCAAGGCCGACGCCCGCTTTAATCAACTGTGCAATCTGCAAGAGCGAGTTGCCGTAAGGAGAGCGAGGATACTGCGCGCCGTTCTCAGGCTTGTACTGCGCAGGATTAACCTTCTTCAAATAGTTGACGGCCTCGAAAGTCTCTCGACCCGTTCCGCCCAGAACGTCGCGCACGCTCTTGTCATAAATACTCTCAAAGCCTCCCTGCACGCTCTGCGAATATGCACCTGCGCGAATAGTGAAGTCCGCGAGGTTAGAGATTGCCAGAGCGTTCGCTCGTCCCTGAAGCGTGCGCGGCAAATTCTGCGTCATGGAGACGGCGCGGAAAGGCGTTGCCGAAGCGTCAGGCTTTGATTGAAGGTAGCGATTGAGCCAGCCGTCGCGCGTGGATTTAACTCCGGGCGTGGCGGACTCCATGTAATCCTGCGCGTCAAAGTGCGAGCGCGTGTTATCCGGCGAGCCTACGGCATCCACAATCGCCAGCCGCTTTGCATTCCAGAGAGGCTTGAAAGGAGCTAGCGACGGATGAAGACCGAAGAAGCCGTCCAGGTCAATGGCCGCCTCAGCGTTCCCCGCCTGCGGCTTAGCAATCGCAAGCGACGGGCGCAACTCGTAATACTCCTTCTCGCCGTAAGGCACCACCACGTTGAGGCCGTCAACAGCGCCGCGCTGGAAGATGGCAATCAAAGTCTTGCGCCGCCCGCCCGTCACGCTCTGCCCCAGAGCAACACGCTCAAGAAAAGAGGGCGCTGCCCCCATCATCCCGATACTTGCGAGCGCCACCCCGCCCGACT
>JACVRN010000228.1 GCA_014534425.1 Pyrinomonadaceae bacterium | reverse complement strand
TGTACGGTATTGTTAAGCAGAGTCAGGGAAATATCTGGGTTTATAGCGAGGTGGGGCTGGGCACGACCCTCAAGATTTATTTGCCGCAGGTTGAAGGGCAGGCCGAGAAAATTTCGTTGAGTGAAAATACGAAGTCCCTCGCGCCGGGCACTGAAACCATCCTGCTCGTAGAGGATGATGATATGGTACGAGGCATCGCCCGCGTAATTCTGACTTCGGCCGGTTACACCGTGTTGGAAGCAGCCGACGGAGAAAACGCGCTTGCCTTATGCCGCGAGCATCAAGGGATGATTCATCTGATGCTGACGGATGTTGTCATGCCGCGCATAAGCGGGCGGGCACTGGCCGATCAGGTCAAGGAATTGAGGCCGGACATCGGTATTCTCTTTATGTCCGGCTATACGCATGAGGCTATCATTCATCACGGGGTTTTGCATGAAGGCATCAATTTCATGGAGAAGCCGTTTACGCCCGAGACTCTGACACAGAAGATACGGGCAGCCCTCAATTCGTCGGCGTCAATCACAAATAATCGTGATTGCGTATTACATTAGACCTTGAAAACCGGGGCTGGAGCGCAAGTGGTAACGACGCCTCAATCCGGTTTTTGCAACTCTGCCGGAGATGTCGGACGATTAAGAGTTGAATTGAAAGTTCTTCGCAGTTCTTGAGACGGGTACTTACTCACACACTTCTTCTATGTCTGAAAACCTCACAGCCCTTGTAGTTGATGATGACCCGCAGGTTCGCGGTTTTATAGCCGAAGTCCTGCGCGAGGATGGCTGGCGCGTCAACGAGGCCGAAAACGCAGAGCACGTCTTCGAGATGTCGGATGCGGAAAGCTGGGGGATGATCCTCTGCGACGTAATGCTGGGCGGAGCAGACGGCTTCGCGGTGCTCCGGCATTTCCTGAAGGAACAGCCTCACACGCAAATCGTGCTGATGACGGGGTACGGCTCCGCAGCGGGCGCGCTCGACGCGACGGCTCTCGGAGCCTATGACTATCTCCTCAAACCGTTCAGCGTTAACGAAGTACTCACGCTATCGGGGAACCTTCGCAGACGTTTGGGAAAGCAAAAGTGCCTGCCCAATCCTGATGATGGAAGCAACCCGCGCGCATATAAATCCGATATTGCTCTGATTGGTCAGAGCGCGGTTTTTCTTGAAATGATGAAGCTGGTCGGGAGGATCGCGCCCACGAATCTCCCGGTACTGATTACCGGCGAGTCGGGGACAGGCAAAGAGGTTGTCGCGCGTGCCATTCACCTGCGCAGTCGTCGCGCCGCACACCCTTTCGTCACGGTCAATTGCGGTGCGATGCCCGCCGAGTTGATCGAATCCGAACTCTTCGGCCATGTGCGCGGCTCCTTCACCGGAGCCGAGAGAGATCGCCCCGGGTTGTTTGAAGAGGCGCACGGAGGAACCATCTTTCTCGACGAAATAACGGAAACTTCACAAGCCTTTCAGGTGAAACTCTTAAGAACTTTGCAAGAGGGTGAGATACGACGAATCGGCGCGAATAAAACAACCGAAGTAAATGTGAGAGTCATTGCCGCCAGCAATCGTAACGTCGAAGAAGAAGTGAAGGGCGGACGCTTTCGCCAAGACCTGCTCTACAGGTTGAACGCCGTGAGCTTACGACTTCCACCCCTGCGCGAACGACGAGACGACATCCGCGCCCTGTCCTATCATTTCGTCGAGAGCGTCCGTGATGAAGGAATGCCGCCGCTCGGGTTTTCCCCCGAAGCCATGCAGATTCTGGAGGCATATTCGTGGCCCGGAAACATTCGTGAGTTGGAGAATACAGTGGTGCGCGCCGCCGCGCTATGTGATCGCTTCATCAATCCCAACGACCTGCCTGAGCGTTTACGCTGTCAACAGGAGGCCGATTCGGCGGATGTCAGGGGGGATAACAATGGGGCGGCCGCGCCGTCGCTCGAAGAGTGGCCGACGCTGGCCGAATGGGAAAAACATTACGTCGCAAAAGTGTTAGTCCACACCAAAGGCAACAAGCAGGCGGCGGCGCGCCTGTTGGGGGTGGATCGCAAAACGATTGAGCGCATGATTAAACGATACCAGTTAGGAGATTGATACCGGCACTCTCACCGCAGCCGACATGTTTTACACACAGGGGACGATAACATCTCTACGACCCTGCGTGGCTACCTCACTCCGGTAATGAAAACGAACGATTATGAGTAACCGGTTTGATAATCTCACCATTATCTTATCCCGACGAAAAATCGATGCAGCCGGCACGGCGTGCGTGTTTGCCGTCTCGGTCGGCACTCTGGTACTGGTTGGCTGGGCGCTGGAGATCGAACTGCTCAAGCGCATCTTCCCCGGCATGGTCGCCATGAACCCGACCACCGCCATCTCCTTCATGCTCCTGAGCATTTCGCTGTGGCTCTCGCGACCGGAGAATACCAACCGGAGAACCATGCGGATCACGTGGGTCTGCGGCGGCCTCGTTGTCATGGTGAGCTATCTCAAATTGGGTGAACTCCTGTTCGGCTGGACAGTCGGCATCGATCAATTGCTGTTCACGGACAAGTTGGCGAGAGACCCGACGGGGCAGCCGAATCGCATGGCGCCGAACACGGCGTTGAACTTCCTGCTTCAAGGCTGCGCTTTGTTGCTCTTGCATGTGAAGACGCGGCGCGCTTTCTACCTGGCGCAGGTGTTCGTCGGGGTCTCGATCTTCTCCTCATTGCTTCCCGTCATCGGCTACATCTACGGGATGAAACCGTTCTACGGCGTCGGCTCTTTTATCCCGATGGCGTTGCATACGGCTGTGACGTTTCTCGCGCTCAGCATCGGCATCATGTTTGTACGTCCGGGCAGCGGGCTGACCAGGACTATTTTCGACGAAGGCGTGAGCGGCATCATGGTGCGGCGGTTGTTGCCCACCGTCATTATTCTGCCGATCATATTAGGATGGCTCAGGTTGCAGGGGCAGCGCCGGGGCTTCTATGACAATGAATTCGGCGTTGCCCTGACCGTGATGCTGCATATCGTGATTCTCACCATGCTGATCTGGTGGAATTCATTTTTGCTCTTAGGCATCGACGCTCGACGCAAGCAAGCCGAAAAACAGTTACAGGATTTGACGCTCACGGATGACCTGACGGTTTTGCGTAATCGTCGCGGGTTTCTTCTGTTGGCAGATCAGGAATTGAAATTGATACGGCAGAGGCATCTCGGAATCCACCTCTGGCTTATCTATGCGGATATGGATGGACTCAAGCAGATTAACGACACGCTGGGGCATGAGGCCGGCTCACAGG
>JACVRN010000239.1 GCA_014534425.1 Pyrinomonadaceae bacterium | reverse complement strand
TCTGTCCAAAGAGAGAACGTTCAGGCGTCACATCTTGAAAGGCTGTGCTCGAAGGCTCTCTACATATAGCGACTCTCGGTTATTGAGCAGTCAGGCTGACGTTGCAGGTGCTGCCCGCAGCCGAGTATTTCAGGTTGCGCTGTATGAGGTAGTTGCGTTGCAGGGTGGTTCCGCTTCCGAGCGTCATGTTGTAGATTGCGCCGCTCGGCAGCGTAAAGAGCGTCTGACCAAATGTCCAGGCGCACTTGTCCGCGTTCTCATCGCCGTTGGAATCGGCCCAGCCAGTGCGCGGGTCAGGGTCTGTCGCGGCCTCTTCCAACTCGTGCGCGATGATTGAGACCATGCCGTCAACACCTGCGTTGCCGTTCGGGCTGACGCTCTGTGCAGCACAGGCATTGAGACAGCGATTGGCGTTACCCACGAAGGAGTAGCGCAGGCGCTGGCCCGCGTAAGTTCCACTGTTGATAGTGCCAGCCGTATGCCAGCCACAGTATAGCGTGCAGAAGCCCGAACTCTCAGAGACGTTCGATGAACTGAGCACGAAATAGACGCCGTTCGGGTCATACGGCAGCTTTCCTTGATTCAAAGTAGTGACGATGATTGCGCCTATGCTCGAATCACGCAGACGTGTGCCCTGCGAGCCTGTATCGGTCGCCTCTCCTCCGAAGTTAACGGCACCGTTGATGTTGTAGCCGCCCGTCGAATAGGTCGTGTTGATATTGTAATAAGCGGAGCCACCTATGGTGCGCGCAAAGTCTCTGAGGATTTGCTGCCCCGCAGGGTTATCCGAGCCGTTCGTTTGATTCCAGTTACCGTACCAGATGTAATAGATGGTAGGCGTTCCAATGAGCGCGCCGCCATGATAGCTGATCTGCGGAGTGATGACGCCCGTAGTGCCTTTCGTCACGGCGTCTGCGCCCTTCTTGTTATAACGGTGAGGGATAATATCCCTGTCTGGTTTCACATCTTCAGTCTCGTCCGCTTGTACGTCAGGGTTTTTCTTGTCTTGCGCCTTGGCAGCCATGAAAAGCGTGAAAGACGCAAGTAATGCAATAGAGAGAGTAAAGACCAGGATTCTCTTCATCAGTAGCTCCTTAATTTAAGTGATAGAGTAACGTTACAGGGGTTGACATGGAGCATCGCCCGCGAGGGTGCCTCCGGTTCAAGGGAACAATGAAGTTGGTACAGAAAAAGGTCGCCCAAATGTCTCTCTTCAGTGAAGAAGACGCAGAGTGCCGCCTTCAAGAGACCAGAGAAAAAGCCTCAGACTGACACGAAAAAACCGTAGTCTGTCTTTAACTTGTTAAGTGTTTCTTGATTCCCACGTAACGGACGGCCCTAATCGGGTCGTCGCCTTTGAGGAGGAGTAGGAGCGCGCAGTATAGCCTAAGAGTTCTAACAGCACAATACATTTTTTGATCGCCGGACGATTTTTTCTCGCGCCCCTGTTTTATTTTGATTAAGCGCGGCTGTAAAGGGCTGTTAGTTCGGTAGTAAACCTACTTGCGCCCGTGAGCTATGCGCTCGGCTTCCGGCAGCGAGCGCAGGCGCAGCATGGCTAGTATCCCCAAGAGCGGGCCGACCGCCAGCGAGATGAAGGCGTAGCGCCAGCCCACTCCCCTGACAAGCAAAGGGATAAGCTCTATGGAGATGGTCGTCAGCAGAAAACCGAGGCAGGTCTGAAGCGTCAGAGCGGTTCCAATGTACTGCGGGTCTCCCAACTCCGTCACACAGGCCGAGAACTGCGCCGAGTCCGCGACCACGCTCGCGCCCCAAAGGGCTGCGACCGTCAGCAGAAGCCAGGGAGCCGCGCCGAAAAGAAATCCTATCAACAGACAGCACGCGCCGCTTATCCCCATAGCCCAAGAGGTCGTCAGCGTGCGCCCGCGCCTGTCTCCGAAAAGCCCGCCCGCCACGCATCCTAAAGCGCCCGCCCCTATCACCAGAAAAGATGCAGCCTCCGCGACTACGGGCGCGCTGCCCACCCGGGCAAGGCTCGCTCGAATCATCACAGGCGACCAAGTCCACATGGCGTACAACTCCCACATGTGACCGAAGTAGCCAAAGTTCGCCAGCCGCACGCCTCGATTGCCGAAGACGCGAGCGGCCTGCCGCAGGTCGAAGCGTGCGCGTGCGGTCGCGTACGGGCCATCGCGCACGAAGAGTTGAACGACGAGTCCGCCCGCAACCGCCAGCGCAGAGATAAAGAGCAGATTACGCCGCCAATCCTGGCTGCCCAGCGCGTTGACCAGATAAGGAGAGGCTTTGCCTAGCGTAAGAGCGCCCACCAGCACGCCCAAAGCCAGCCCTCGCCCGCGCTTGAACCAAGTCGCCATTATCTTCATCCCCGGCGGATAGACGCCCGCCAGAAAGAATCCCGTCATGAACCTCAGCGCTATGCCAGCGACCCTTTCATGTGCGAAGAGGGCGAACGAGGCATTGGCGGCTGCGCCCAGGATGGCCGAGAGTGTAAAGAGACGACGCGCGCTCAGGATGTCGGGCAGATTCAGAAGCGCGCTCGCAAACGTGCCCGCGACGAAGCCCAACTGCACGGCCAGCGTCAACCATCCCGCGCTCGCTTCGCTGAGGCTCCACTCCGCCTGCAAGCGCGGCACTATGGCCGAAGCGCTGAACCACAGCGACATCCCCAGAAGCTCCGCCAACGAAAGCAGGGCCAGAGCATGCCACCTCGCGCCCTGCGCCAACGGCTCTTCGGAATAGCTGCTCAGTTGCGTTGTTTCACTCAAGGAGTTTTCGTTCTCATAGTCTCTTTCATAGAGAGCAATTTTGAGACTATCTCTTGCGCGGCGCGCGGGCGAGCCATGAGACGCGCCGCAGCCTTCATCTGCTGGAATCTCTCCGCATCGTCCAGCAGCTTATCAATCTTGTAAGCCAGCACGGGCAGGTTGTTGCAGCGAATCGCCACGCCCTCTTCGAGAAGGTGATCCGAGTTTCGCTCTTCCTGTCCGGGGATGGGGTTGACTATGACCAT
>JACVRN010000272.1 GCA_014534425.1 Pyrinomonadaceae bacterium | reverse complement strand
TTATAGATGAGGCCGAAGAGTGGGGCGCTGATCTCATAGTAGTCGGTAAGCAGAACCGGCGCGGCCTGCGGCGGCTCATTTCGGGAAGCGTCTCCGAACGGGTCGCGAGCCGCGCCCCATGCTCGGTAAAGATCGTTCGCGGCGATGATGATACGGCCTTAGGACGCTAATGACTACTCCATTAACCGGGCATAATATTGCTGTAAGGCAATGCTAGCCGTTGGAATTGACTCAGGCTTATGGCTCTCCCAGTCAAGCCCTTTACGAGCTCATTCGGATTTCCCCAGCTCGAAACGGCATCTGGGTATTTCCCCTCGGTCGCAGTGTTCTCGAACCGGCAGGCCGACGATCTCGGCGACGAGCGTCTCGGCCAGCCCGCACACTTCCGGGTGTTCGGCGACCGCTGCGGCGAGGGGGCACGCTGTACTCCGAATGAGTAGTTGGTCGCCCTCTCTTTCGACACCCGGCGATCCACCCAAAGCTTTTAGGACCTCCAGCGCCCTTTGGACCCGGACTTCCAGTTCCGCAGGTCCGCTGTCTGAAACTTGTCCCGCCGCCAGAGACCTGCCGGCCTCGCGCAGGACTTCTTCCAGGGCCTCGGGCGGGAGCCGACCCTTTAGCGTGGTGATCAGTTGGTTCAGAAGAGCGTCATAGGCTTTGGGGAAAAGGTGCTCTGCCTCTGGCGTCAACTCGTATGAGAAGTGAGGCTTGCGCGCCCCCTTCTGCACCCCGCTCTGCCTGATAAGGCCATCCCGTTCGAGGCTCAGCAGGTGTGCGCGAACCGCGTTGTCGGTGAGCTCTAGCTTCTCTGCCAGCTCGCTGACCGTACCCGGCTTGCCCCGCAGCAAGCTCACGATACGCCCCCGCGTGCTGTCGAAAAATCGCTCATCCAGTTTGCTTATCTTCATCAGACCCCTCTAAACCCCAGAATATACAGCAATTCTCTGAAAAACACAATAAGTCAAGAAAGTCATTGACTTATTTTAGAAAAGGTGTATTTTAAGAAGAAAAGGAATCTCGCAAAAAAATATTTCAGCCTAAGGAGGGCACTAAACGATGGAACACATTTTCGACGTCAAGACGGCTACGGATCTCTCTTCCAGCACGGAGACTCGGGTCTCAAGTCCCAGCCGTCAGGCCTACCAAATCTTGCATCTAGCGTTCACCGTAGCCCCCATCTTGGCCGGGCTCGACAAGTTTTTCAATCTCCTCGCGAACTGGGAGCAATACCTGCCTTCATTCGTCAACAGACTGACGGGCGGCCACGGCCACGAGTTGATGCTCGCCGTCGGTGTCATCGAGATCGTGGCCGGGCTCGGCGTCTGGTTCAAGCCGAAGATTTTCGCCTACGTCGTATCAATCTGGCTCTTACTGATAGTCGTCAACCTGCTGATGATTCCGGGCTACTTCGACGTGGCGCTGCGCGATTTCGGTCTGTCGTTAGGAGCGCTCGCGCTGGCGCGACTGAGCCGCGACTTTGACCGTTGAGGGGCCAGTGGGAGTTAGCTGCGGGGTTTGATGCTAAGAGGCAATCGCAATGGGCCAGACTGCCTTTATTAACAAAGATACGGCGCGGCGCGAAGCGAGTTATGAAGCGTTTGCGTGCGGGGTTTGCGCGGAAGGGCACGCGCGTGCCAATCGAGCGGTGCTGACTGAGAAATCTGCCGCTCAGATAACCGCCAAATCTTTTACGCCCGTCGAAGTACGCGCTCTCGCCACAGATGCGCTCGGCGAATGCCCAGTGGCTGGGATAGAGGTCGTCTCGGCCCTGCCCGAGTGGGTAGAGCTGCGCGTCCCCTGCGATCTGGCGGCGACCCCGGCGGTCGAGAAGTTACTCACGCGGCTCGACGCTGACCTCCCGCAGGAGATTAATGAAGCGATCAATTACGCCTTCCGCGAGATGCTCGGCAACGCCGTCGAGTACGGCTGCCGGCTCGACCCATCGGAACACATCGAGGTCAGGTTCGTGCGCCTCAAGCGCGCTTTCATCTGCCGGATCAAAGACCCAGGCGAAGGCTTCGATCCGGCACGGCTGGATCACGCCGCCGTTAGTAACCCGGAGGATGACCCTCTGCGCCACGCCTCCGTGCGTGAAGAGAGGGGCCTACGCGCCGGCGGCTACGGCATCCTGCTAACGAGCCAGCTCGTGGACGAACTGGTTTACAACGAGCGGCACAACGAATTGATGTTCGTGAAATACCTGTCTTGAACAAAGGGGAAACGAATGCTCAGCGCACAGGAAGCGAGATCAACCGCCAACGGTTCGAGGGATCACCGGT
>JACVRN010000320.1 GCA_014534425.1 Pyrinomonadaceae bacterium | reverse complement strand
CCACCAGCCCATCAGGAAGTTGACGAGGGGGCCGGCGGGGCTGTCGTAGAAGAAGCGCCCGCGGACCGGGAAGAAGAGCTGCTTTCGCCAGCGCGTCCGCCGGAAGAGGACGCTTGAGACGGCGTACATGTCGAAGAACGAGCGGTGATTGGCGACGAGCAGGATAGGCCGCCGAGGGTCTGCCGTATGCAGGTGCTCAAGCCCGTAGACGCGCATCAGGTTGTACGTCGAGAGATGAATCCAGCCTGCCCCCAGAGTGCGCTGGCACCAGGTCCAGAACATCTTCCAGCGCCCCTTGTTCATCCGGTGCACGACCCTGAACGCGAAGCGTTCCATGACAGAAAGCACGGCCAACTCTTCTTTCGTCGGCTCTATGACATCAAGTCCAAAGTCCAAAGTTCAGCAGTCCACAGTCTCAGATTAAAGTCGAAAATCGGACTCTATTTTAGTCTATCGAAAAGTATTTCGCCTCCTCGTGATGCACGATGATGGCCGAAGTCGATTGTTCCGGGTCAAGCTGAAACTCTTCGGTCAATTCCACGTCTATGCGCGAAGGGTCCAGCAGTTCGAAGAGCTTGGTCTGGTCCTCAAGATTGGGGCAGGCCGGATAGCCGAAGCTGAAGCGCGAGCCCTGATAGCCCTGATGAAAGAGCTTCGGTAACTCTCTGGCATCGCGGCCAGCAATGCCTAGCTCTTCGCGTATGCGCTTGTGCCACAGTTCGGCCAGAGCCTCTGCGGACTCCACGCTGAGGCCGTGAAAGTAGAGATAGTCTCTGTAATTATCCGACTTGAAAAGCTCCTGCGAGTAGACGCTGGCCCGGCGGCCCATCGTCACCAGATGAAAGGCCACCGTGTCAACGCGTCCCGAATCCTGCGAGGCAAAGTAATCGGCCAGGCAGAGTCGCTTGCCCGCAGGCTGGCGCGGGAAAGTAAAGCGCAGGCGCTCTGTCCTCTCGTCATCCTGATAGATGATGAGGTCGTTGCCCGAAGACTGGCAGGGGAAATAGCCGTAGACGACGCGCGGCGTCAAAAGCTCTTTCTCCTTTGCCCGCTCCTTCAACTCTTCGTAGACGGGGCGCACCTTCTCCGCGACCAGAGCGCGATATTCTTCGGCGCTCTGTCGGCCCTGCTTGAATTGCCACTGGCCCTTGAACAAAGCGGTCTCATTGACAAAAGCGAACACTTCATCGAGCTGAATCTGCTGGACCACCCGCGAGCCGTAAAAGGGAGCGCGCGGAATCGGCACGTCCGTACGCACGTCCGAGCGCCGCGTGTGCGTGGTATCGCCTACTGCGGGGGCGACGACTGCGCGCGGCCTCGCGGGCTTGCGTATACCGAGCTTGGCCTCTTCGCCAATCAGGTCTTCGGTCTCGTCAACAGCCTGATTACCGTTGCCTTTGCCTGCTGCGGCGGCGGCAGCGGCGTTGGCCTTCGCTCCGTCGCCCGCCTCCGCTTGAGCGCCACCACCAGCAGCCAGCACGTCCATCGTGTGCAGGCCCGCGAAGGCGTCCTTCGCGTAGAAGAGT
>JACVRN010000257.1 GCA_014534425.1 Pyrinomonadaceae bacterium | reverse complement strand
TTCGCCACATACTGCCGAACGCCATGGAGCCGCTCATAGTGCAGGCGACCATTTTGCTGCCGGCATTCTTACTGACGGAGACGGCGCTCTCCTTTTTAGGCGTGGGCTTGCAGGAGCCTGAACCAAGCTGGGGCAACATGCTCACAGCCGCCAACGACATCACGCTGCTCACCACGCAACCCCTGCTCATCCTCTCGCCAGCCTTCGCCATCTTCCTCTTCGTCCTCGGCGTCAGACTCTTGAGCGACGGTCTTAAGAAGGGAACTCAAAAATAACTTTTACTTTTGAGCTCTAATCCAGTCGTTGATTTTGCTTTCGAGCACGTCTAGCGGGAGCGCGCCGTCGCGTAGAATCTCGTCATGAAAGGCGCGCAGTTGAAAACGCGGGCCGAGCGCTCTTTGTGCTTTGGAGCGCAAGCGCAGTATGGAAAGCTGCCCCGCTTTGTAAGAGAGCGCTTGGCCGGGGATAGCCATGTAGCGCTCGACCTCAGCCGTGATTCTGTCTTCGCTCAAGCCTTCGTTCTCAAGCGAGAAGCGTATGGCCTCTTCGCGCGTCCAGCCCTTCCAGTGCATGCCTGTGTCCACCACTAGACGAATCGCGCGGTGCATGTCCTGGGTCAACATGCCGAAGTATTGATAGGGGTCTTTGTATAAGCCAAGCTCGCGCCCCAGGCTTTCAGTGTAGAGCGCCCAGCCCTCCGTGTACGCGCCGTAGATGGCGAACTGGCGAAAGCGCGGCAATTCTTTCTGCTCCTGCTGAATCGAAATCTGGTAGTGATGCCCCGGAATCGCTTCGTGCAGAAAGAGCGACTCCATGCGTATCGAGTTGTATTTCTTGGCGTCGACGATGGGGACGTAGAAGACGCCGGGGCGTGTGCCGTCCGGCGCGGGCCGCTCGTACTCTTCGCTCGCTGAGGCGGCGCGGAATTTTTCCGTCGCCCGCACTTCAAAGCGCGCGTGAGGCGTGATGCCAAAGAGTTGCGGCAACGCGGATTGCATGCGCGTTTCTATCATTCTGTAAGCATTCAAGACCTCTTCGTCCGAGCGGAAGGGATAGAACTTTTTGTCCGTGCGCAGGTAGTCGAAGAAGGATTTCAAGTCTCCGCGAAAGCCCGCCTCATTCTTGACGCGCTCCATCTCGGCGCGTATGCGCCGCACTTCACTCATGCCCGTCTTGAAGAAGTCGTCGGGCGTCAAAGAGGTCGTGGTGTATTGCCTGACCAGATGCGCGTACACTTCGCGGCCTCCGGGGATGCCGGAGAGTCCTGCGGTCGTGCGACACTTCGGCAGGTACTCCGTGCGTATGAAGTCGTAAAGCTTGCGGTAGGATGAAAGAACCTCTTCCGTGATGGCCTTGCGATAGCTCGCATCCAGCCGCTCGCGCTCTTCGCGGCTGAACTCTGCGGGCATGTTTCGGACAGGCTCATAAAAGATGCTCTTCGTCACGTCGTCAACGAGGAGCGCTTGAAACTGCGCGAGCACTCTCTCCATGAGAATGCGCGGCTGTGTGATTCCGCGCGCTGCGCCTTCGCGCATGTTCGTGATGGCCGTCTCCGTCCAAGCCTCAAAGCCACGCATGCGGCTCAGAAAATTCTCGTAGTCCTTGACCGTCCTAAAAGGATGTGTGCTCTTGCCTGAGCCGAGTTGCGCGAAGGTGAGCGGCAGAGACCAGAACTGTCTGACGGGCATCAGGTGGTCGTCGAATCGCAAGCCCTGCAATCTAGTCTCAAGGTCGCGCTTCAACACGTCATAGCTCAAAGCGTCCTCGCCTTTTAACCGGCTGCGGTCGAGCCTTGAAAGCTCGCTCAGATAGTTTGTGTAGAGCGCGCGTTGTCGTGCTAGGTGCTCAAGGCTGATGTCGTTGGCGAGTTGGTCGTCATAGCGGTGGTCGCCAACGGCGGTCGCTTCGAGCGGGAAGAGTCGCAAGCGCTCTTCAAAGTAATCGTTCATTATCCGGTTCAAGCTCTTGACCTGCACGGCAGAGTTGATTGGCAAGGTCGTTGCCAGAAGTAGTAGGATAGCGGCGGCTGTCGTCTTCTTCATTCTTTTCATACAAGGCTCGCAAGGTTCTTCGGGTTGAAGAGGTAGCCGGATGTTAGCGGTTGCGGGCACCGCTTGGCAAACTCTTTTCTTGAGAGACTTGAAAAATGGATAGACTATTCTTTGCTGCGGGCGCAATCTCTGCGTGCCTGGCCGTCGCCGCCGGAGCCTTCGGCGCGCACGGTTTGAAGAACAGGCTGGACGCAGAGATGCTTTCAATCTTCGAGACGGGCGTGCGCTATCAGATGTATCACGCCTTCGCGCTGATAGTCGTCGCGTGGGCGCTCACGCGCTGGCCCGGACACCTCATGGCGACGAGCGGCTGGCTCTTCATAGCGGGCACCTTAATCTTTTCCGGCAGCCTCTATCTTTTGAGCCTGACGGGACAGCGCTGGCTCGGTGCCATCACTCCGCTCGGCGGCCTGGCCTTCATAGCGGGCTGGCTCTGCCTCGCCTCCGTCATCTGGAAGGGCGAGCACTGAAGAAGGCAAAGAGTCTACGGCCTCACCGTCATGCACGAGAGCAAGGCTCGAATCTGTTTCAAATTC
>JACVRN010000103.1 GCA_014534425.1 Pyrinomonadaceae bacterium | reverse complement strand
GTGCTTGGTTTGTGGTGGTTGTTGATTTTTTTTTCTGTTGCGGAGGGTTTGGACCAGCCCGGCGTTTTTTTAAACTAAGTGGTATGGCAAACCCCATGCCCCTACTGATTCTAATTAGGCATGATGGCCGTTGGAGCGAGAGAGGTGCTCCAGAAGGAAATGGCCTGTGTGGGACTGCTTGACCTTCATTATCTCTTCGGGCGTGCCGGTGGCTACGACGTGGCCGCCACGGTCGCCGCCTTCGGGGCCAAGGTCTATGACGTAGTCTGCGGTCTTGATGACATCCAGGTTGTGCTCTATGACAAGGAGCGAGCCTCCGGCTTCAATGAGGGCGCGGAAGGCCGCGAGCAGTTTGTTAATGTCATCGAAGTGCAGACCCGTAGTAGGCTCGTCGAAGATGTAGAGGGTTTTGGCCCCGGTTCGTTTTGAGAGATGCGCGGCCAGCTTGACGCGCTGCGCTTCGCCGCCCGAGAGAGTGGTGGCGGACTGGCCCAGGCGCAGGTAGCCCAGTCCTACATCGTCAAGCACGCGCAGGCGGTTGGTAATCTTCGTCACGTCGCGGAAGAAGAGCATGGCTTCGCGCACGGTCATGCTGAGCACGTCGTTGATGTTCTTGCCTCTGTAGCGCACGTCCAGAATCTGCGGCTTGAAGCGCGTGCCCTTGCACTCTTCGCAGACCAGTTCTACGTCCGCCAGGAACTGCATCTCGACGGTCACGGTTCCATCGCCCTGGCAGACCTCGCAGCGCCCGCCCGGAACATTAAAGGAGAAGTGAGAAGGATCAAGCCCGTGCGCCTGTGCCTCGCGCGTTTGCGCGAAGGCTTCGCGTATGGCGTCGTAAACTTTTATGTAGGTGACGGGATTGGAGCGCGGCGTGCGGCCTATGGGAGACTGGTCAACCAGAATCACATCGTCAACGTGCTGCACGCCTTCGAGCTTGAGAAACGCGCCGACGTGTCCCTGCCAGTCACCGCGCTGCTTTTTGAGTCCTGCGTAGATGCAGTCGTGAATCAGCGTAGACTTGCCTGAGCCTGAGACGCCCGTCACGCAGACGAGCATGTCCAGGGGCACTTCGACATCAATGTTCTTCAGGTTGTGCTCGGATGCTCCGCGCAAAGAGAGGCGGCGTTTCTGCGGCGCGCGTCTTTGCTTTGGCTCTTTGATTTCAGCTTCGCCGCGCAAATACCTAGCCGTCAGCGACTCCTTGTTTCGCATCAGGTGCTCGAAGTCGCCTTCAAAGATTACCTGGCCGCCAAGCTCCCCCGCAGCCGGGCCTATGTCCAGAATGTGGTCGGCGGCGCGCATCATCTCCGCATCGTGCTCAACTACGAGCACAGTGTTGCCTATGTCGCGCAGGTTGTGCAGCAGTCGAATCAATCGCTCGGAGTCGCGCGGGTGAAGACCTATAGAAGGCTCGTCCAACACGTAAAGCGCGCCGACCAGAGACGAGCCTAAATTTGTGGCTAGCTGTATGCGCTGAGCTTCGCCGCCGGAGAGCGTGGAAGCAAGGCGGTCTAGCGTCAGGTAATCAAGGCCAACGTCAACCAGAAAGCGCAGGCGGCGTCGAATCTCGTGAAGCACGCGGTCGGCTATGGCTGCCTGCTCCGTGGAAAGCTCCATCTCGTCGAAGAAGCGCGACGACTCTTTAATCGAAAGAGAGCAGGCGTCGGGCAGAGTTCGGCCCCCGACTTTCACGTCGCGCGCTTCCTGGCGTAGACGCCCGCCATTGCAATCCGGGCAGAGAGTGTAGCCGCGATACTTTGAGAGAAAGACGCGGACGTGCAGCTTGTATTTTTTCGTCTCAAGCCAGGCGAAGAAGCCGCGCACGCCTCCCCAGTTGCCCTTGCCTTCGACTATGGCGCGCTGGTCTGCGCGCGAAAGCTGGTTGAAGGGCACGTCCAAGGGGATGCGCTCCTGACGACAGAAGCGGCGAAGCTCCGTCCTCGCCCAATCGTGCTGCGGCTTTGTCCAAGGCTCTATAGCGCCTTCGTTCAAAGAGAGCGCGGGGTTCGGAATAACTAGGTCTAAATCCAGCCCTATGATGTTGCCGAAGCCCTGGCAGGTGGGACACGCGCCGTAAGGGTTGTTGAAGCTGAAGAGACGCGGCTCCGGCGGAGCGTAAACGGTGCCGTCGTATTTACATTCAAACCTCTCAGAGAAGCGCAGCCGTCTTGCTTCGGCTTCTCCGGCTGTCTCTATGATGGCAGTGCCGTGGCCCTCCTGAAAACAGGTCTCAAGCGAATCCACCAGCCGCTCGCGCACATCAGCGCGCGACACCAAACGGTCAACCAGCACAAAGACGCCTTCGAAGTCGGGCCGCGTGTAATCGTCGGGCGAGGAGAGTTCAATTGTGCGGCCTTCCGCGTAAAGACGTGTGAAGCCGCGCTGCATGAGGCTCATGACGTGAGCCGTCACCATCTGGCGCGACATGGCGGGCCTGGCTTGCGCTTCCGTCTTCTTCTTCTTCCGAGCGGCTGCGCTCTTGGTCTGACTGCCGTTCTCTTCCGGCCCAAGACCCGCTTCGGCAGGGAACAGCACGTAAAAGCGCGTGCCTTCGGGCAGTGTCTCAAGAATCTCCTGCGCGGAGGATTCGGGCGAATCTCTGTGAACCTCTCGCCCGCAGACGCGGCAGTAAGTGATGCCTACGCGCGCGTAAAGCAATCTGAGATAGTCGTAGATTTCCGTCTGCGTGCCGACGGTCGAGCGCGGGTTACGTGTGGAGTTCTTCTGGCGAATGGCTATGGCAGGAGCTATGCCGCGCACCTCGTCCACGTCCGGCTTGTCCATGCGCTCAAGGAACTGCCGCGCGTAGGCCGACAGAGACTCCACGTAGCGGCGCTGTCCTTCGGCGTAGATGGTGTCGAAGGCTAGCGAGGATTTGCCGGAGCCTGAGACGCCCGTCACTACCGTCAGGTGGCCTACGGGAATGGAGAAAGAGATGTTCTTGAGATTGTTAACGCGCGCCCCGCGTACTTCAATTGCTTCGTCTGTCATAGCACAAAAAGGTTAGCCGGAGCGCACAGAGGAGAATTTGCAGGCTGCGGCAAACCACCATGATACCGCGAAACCGCGTGAAGACGAAGCGGCGGGAGCAGACTTCGCATGGCGTATAAGCTTTTCAGGCCACGGGACTGTTGGAGGAGTTAGTGGTTCTCAAACTGGCGCACATTGTAACTGCGCTCTCGTCCAGCACCTCTCCGATTCCCACGCCCCTGAAAACGCTTATCACCTCTGGGTCTTTGAAGAGCTTTTGCAAGTCAGGGCGAACCTCATCGGGCAAGACATCCTTGCCTATATGTTCGGTCAACTTCGGCTCGTCTTCCAGGTATTCTGCCAGAACAGGCCAGCGCAAAGACGCTATTGTCCAGAGCGCAAGCTGCTCGCGCTTAATATCCACGCCCGCCAGAGTCGCCACGGCCCTCTGCACCGCGTAGGCGTTCAAGAGTCTCTTCATAGCGCGCGGGTTAGGCTCAAGCAGAGGCGCAAAGCTTTTCAGGGCATGCTCTATATCGGCTTCGACTTCCTGCGAGGCCAGGCGAATGACAGCCGCCTCTCTTATCTTCTGTAACTCCAGAAGATTCTGCGCGCCGTCCTGTGCCGCCTGCTGAAGCCCCGCTTCGGTGCGTATCTCCTGCACCTTCTTTTGAGCGGCCTCTTCAAGCTCCTGTAGGCGCTCGCTCTTGTTCGCTCGATTTCCCGAAAGCAACAGCGTCCAGTAGGCTCTCTGCATGTCCGGCGACATGCGCGGGACAGAGGTCGAAAGCTGAAATATCTTGTCCAGGAAAAGATAACCAAGCGGACGCCCAGGCTCGTCCACCGCGCCGGAGAAGGATTGATAAGCTTTGGTGTAGCTGCTACAGAGCCAACGGCGGTCGGCTGCGACCACGAAGACAATCGCCGTCTCCCTGAAGAGCGTCTGAATCCCTTCCATCAAATCCACCACGTACTCGTCGCGGCAGCGATCCAGGTCGTCTATGAAGATAGCGACGGGCCGCTTGATGCGTTCTACAAGGTCTGCGAAGTGTGAGGTCAGGCTGTTCATGGGGTCGCGGTTCGAGTACATGAAGTGGCGCGCGGCATTGGTCGTGCCGGTGGCTATGGAGCGCGTGAAGAAGATAATAGCGCCGCCGACTGTGCTAACCAGCGCAATCAACTTGCTCCATAACTCGACCGTGTCGCCGTAGGTTTTGGCCTTGTTAGGGTCAGCGCTCGACGCGAGCCATCCGACGATATTCTCAAGCGGCACCAGATAGAAGAACAGAACGAGCGCCCAGAAGACCAAAGCGAATATAAGAAAGTGCGAGCCGCGTCCGACCCTCAAGCGCCAGGCGTACTCGCGCAGCCAGAACCATACGGCGCGCGGCTTACTGATAACCCACAGTTGCTTGAGCGCCTGTCGAAAGACGGCATTCATCAGCGACCACCAGGGAAGACCGATTCGCTGATGCTGCCAGGCGTTGAATTCAACTATCACCCAACCCGGATACTGCTTGTTGTCTATGGGCCGGTCGTCCTTCAGAGAGCGCGACAGAAACTTGAGCAGCGTAGATTTACCAGCGCCCCAAGGGCCGTTGATATTAAGCATGAAGGAATATTTCTGCTCGGCCTGATAACCTTCGTCCGCTAGGCGGCGAAGGCGTATTGCCAGAGCCTCCGCGAAAGCCATGCGCCCCAGATGGTCGACCTCCGCCGGGTGATCCGGGTGAGACGAGACGGTGTCGTTCAGGTACAGGCGTTGGCCGCGCGGGCTTAGAATGGAGAGCAGAGGCTCTTTCAGACTTTTTATCATGTCCGAAAGAAAGTTCTCCTTGGAGAGTTGTCTGGACAGGAGCGGAACCAGAAGTCCAAGCCCTATGATGACGTTCTTGCCGTGAATTTCGGGCGCGCTCTTTTCATCGAAAAGCTCGCGTACCTCTGCCAGCCACTCCGTAATCAATTTATTCTCGGCGTCGGTCGGCGTTTGAAGCGATGACATCACCCCGGACATCACCTTCGGACTCTTGGCG
This sequence comes from Pyrinomonadaceae bacterium, assembly GCA_014534425.1. Lineage (GTDB taxonomy): Bacteria > Acidobacteriota > Blastocatellia > Pyrinomonadales > Pyrinomonadaceae > JACVRN01. Next base: position 13,467 of record JACVRN010000103.1, on the reverse strand, counting down.
TACCAGCCGTGGCTCTTTAGTAGCTCGATTACGACCGCCCAGGCGCTGACGGGCTTATCCCTGAAAATCCGTTTGAGATTTTCGACCGATGTGGAAAAAGAGGTCTGAGGCGCAGGGCCGGTTTGAGGCGGAGGAGAGATGGTGACGGAACCGCTACCTGATTCCACTCTGCTGAAGGATGACTTTGGACTCTCCGTCTGAACTGTACTCGGTCTAGCCTGTTGAGATTTACTCGCCACGATGTTTGATACCTCCGTGCGTGAGATGGGAAGTGACTTTGAAAAAGAGTCTCGCGCGGGCGAACTATGATTTGTGTTTCGTCAACGCACGCGAGGGGCAAGACGCGCCTGAAGTCAACTCGGCGGATTATAGCGATTTTTGACGGCTCTTCATAGAGATGATAGTCATTAGCACCGGCACACTGTCGTCTAACTGTTTATGCGATTCCGGCGGCAAAACATTTCAGGCTGCCTGATGATTTACCATCTGGCGTCGTAGCGCGCCAGCCCCGCGCGCCATTGGCCTTCGCCCAGAACCGGAATCGAGCCGTCGAATGCGAGCGGGGATTCCAAAGGGCGGCGCAGGCGATAGGTTCTGCCCGTAGGCGAAGTGACCGACAGAGTGACCGTTTCCAGAGTGACCGCGACGATGGTGGCGTCGCGCCAGTCCTTGCGGCAGCGAAGGATTAGACGCGCGCCCACGGGCAGAGAGCCTAGCCTGCCTGTTTCGCTTACAGAAAGATTGAGGCCGCCGGTAGTGCTCTCTGCGGCACAACTTTCCGGCGGCCTCTTCATCTCATTGCTCACGTCGCTTCTGTTTATATGTCCAGAGGCTCTTCAAAGGGCAGGTCTTGCTGCTTGGGCGCGTGCTTGCTGACGGCGTAAAAGCGCATCGCCATAGAAAGCAGCGTGAGCGAGACCACAATCCACAGGATGGCCCAGAACATAGAGGGAATGCCCGTGGCATTCGCCATGTTGATGGCGTCCGTGTGAACCTCAGGCCCGAAGGGCGACGACATGAAGAACAGGTTCTTCAAATCCAGCACAGCGTTCAGCACGCACTGCACCGCTAGGAAGCTTACGAAGAAAGAGGCCACGCGCGCGTTGGCGTAACGCGCCAGCAGCAGCAACCCGACCGAGAGCACAAGCCCCGCCGCGATTGTAAACGGAATGGCAGACATCTGAACGTTCGGGTCAAAGGCATTGACCATGGGCTTCCAGAGGCCGAACACGAAGGTCAGCAGGAGTATGAAGAGGGCCGAGCCTGTGAGCACAAGGCGCGCGGCTACAGCGCGGCGAATTAAGAAGAGCAGCAGGACGCCGAACGTCATAGCGCCCACGTAACCCGCGCTGGAAATAATAAACTGCGAAAGCAGCCCGCCCTTCGTCGTCATGGTCAACCCGCTCGCATCCGTATGCACGCTGAGGCTCAGGACGGAGCCGCCCGTCAGGAGCGCCGCCAGAGCGTGCCCGCCTTCGTGTATGAAGGTGACGAAGATGCGAAAGGGATAGGTCAGAATCTCTGCGTAGGGAATGAACCAGAGCGCCAGCGCAATCAGTGTTGCAAAGAGGAGCGTTCGAACCTGCGGGCGCGCGTCTGGAGAAATCTTTATCTTCATCTTAAATCTCCGCTCGGTCTTCAAGGCTCGATTAATCGGCCACGACTTTTGATACGCCCCATTGTACTCGAAAGTTCCTGAGCTAAACAATGCTAGACGGAAAATGGCTGGCTTATGCCTGTTTACTATTTACCGCCTCTTGTACTTTCCTGATTTGCCGCCGGTCTTGAGTTCCAGCCGAACATCTGTAATCTCCATAGCTTTATCCACAGCCTTGCACATGTCGTAAATGGTGAGCGCGGCGACCGTGGCTGCCGTGAGCGCTTCCATCTCTACGCCGGTCTGCGCTTTCGTGGCAGCTTCGGCTTCCAGGTAGATGCCGGATTCCTGAACTTCAGCGCGCACTTCTATGTCCGTGAGCGGCAGAGGATGACAGAGCGGTATCAATTCCGCAGTGCGTTTGGCGGCCATGATGCCCGCTAGTCTAGCAGTCTCCAAAGGGTCTCCTTTCGGAGTCCGCCCCTCTCTGATTGCGTTGAGCGTTGCCGCAGACATCAACACGCGCGCCGATGCCACTGCGCGGCGATGAGTGATGCGCTTGCGGCTGGTATCGACCATGCGTACGCGCCCCTCTTTGTCTACATGCGAAAGCTTCTTCATCTCTTTTATGCAGGAAGGCGCAAGACCCTGACCGTCTCGCCCGCTTCGATTGTTTTCGTTCCCTGCGGAATGTTTACGAGGGCCGTGGCGCGTGCGAAGGCTACAAAGTCGCTTGAGCCTCCCCACTTCAAAGGCTCCGCCATGAGCCGTCCCGCTTCGTCCGTGCGAAGCTGCGCGGGCAGAAAGCTCTCCCGCTCCAAAGCTCCGCGCACGCTCCTGGAAAGCACCGCGCGCTCTTCCTTCATCAACACGTCGGTCGCGCCCTGCATAATCCTGAGAGCAGTCCGCGCAAACAAATTGAAGGTGACGGAGACTGAAACGGGATTGCCCGGAAGACCGAAGACGAGCGCGTTGCCGAGCCTGGCAAAGACCGTTGGCTTTCCAGGACGAAGGCTCACGCGCTCGAAGAAAATCTCCGCGCCGAGCGCACGAAGCGCAGCCTTAGTGAAATCATAAACGCCCATCGAAACGCCGCCCGAAAGAACAAGAGCGTCTGCCCGCCCTGCCACCTCCTTTATCTCCCGCTTCAGGAGTTCAAGGTCATCGCCCGCCAAGTTTAAGCGCTCTACACGAGCGCCCGCGAGCGCCGCATAAGCTCCGAGCGAAAATGTATTGGAGTCACGTATCTGATCCCGTCCAGGCGTTTCCGTGACAGGCACCAACTCCGTTCCGGTCGCAAGCACGGCTACGCGAGGGCGAGCGCCCACCAGCACCTTCGAGCAACCGAATGACGCGAGCACGGCCATGCGCGCCGCAGTCACCTCTTCGCCTTTATGAAGGACTGTCTCGCCGCGCTTAATCTCGCTTGCGCGCGGGACTATGAACTGGCCCGGCTCCGTGGCTTTAGAAATCTCGACCGCTCTTCCTTCGTCCTGCTCACTCGTCACTTCCACCTGCTGCACGCTGTCCGCGCCTGCTGGAACCGGCGCTCCGGTCATAATCCTGACGGCCTCGCCCGCCCGCAAAGTCTTGTGCCAGCCGCGCCCCGCCGCAGCTTCGCCAACAACGAGAAGACGCGCGGGAACATCGCTTGTGTCCGCAGAGCGCAATGCATAGCCGTCCATCTGCGCTCTGTCAAAGGGCGGCAAATCCGTATCCGCAATCACATCCTCTGCCAGCACGCGCCCGAGCGAGTCCGCAAGCTCAACCTCTTCTGGCCCGAGCCTTGGAGTCTGCGCCCTGACTATTTCAATAGCTTCCGAAACGGGAATCATGATTGTGCATGAATAATAGCAGAGATAATGATGAGAGAAGAAAATTAACAGGGATAGACAGAGATTGTTAGGATAAAGAAAAATAAACTCTTTCTCTTTTATCCTGCTTATCCTGTCCATCCCTGTTAATTTCTTAAGGCAGGTTAGAATCTATTTTAGGCAGCATGGCGGCAAGGACTACGCCTGCGTTATGTGCGGCGGCGAAGTTCTGCGCGTATTCGTTAGGCCCTACCTCCGTGTCGAAGTGCCCGACTCTATCCGTGATGGCTGAGATGAAGATAAACGGCGCTTCGGATTGAGACCTGATGACGCCGTGAGTTGTTTCAACCGACATAGCCGCGTCTGAAGACCCGCTCTGCTCGAACGCCTTGACCGTAGCCTCGTCCGCCTTCTGATACTCCGCATAATCCGTCACGTTCACAGTGCCGAGCGCCACGCCTTTATAAGAGCTTTGCACGACAGGCTTCGCGGGAAGATTGGGAGGTTGAACGAAGCGCGAAGTAACCGCAGCGTCGAGCGCAGTCATGGCATTGAAAGCCGCTTCACTCAAAGCCGACGGCAAGACCTGGTCGAATTTCGCATCGCTCCAGTCGCTATCCGGGTTCTGCCCGTTGGGATGAAAGTTATGCATGAAAATCTGCGAGCCGACTGTGACGCAGCCGTTCAGACTCTCTTCACTCGGAAAGCCAGCAGTCCCCACAGCTATCACCATCTCCGGCGCGGCGGCAAATATCTTCGGCATCTGCTCGGCCTTTCTCTGCGAACTGGACTGAAACTTCGTCTTGTCCTCAAGATGCTCCAGCAAATCCGAGATGCACCACACGGCAACGGAACACTGGGTCAACAGAAAGACCGCACGCGGAACCGGCGACATATTCTCAGGCGGGAGCGGCGGTTGAGACGGCCTAGCCCTCGGATGATTCAAGCTGGCGGGCCAGGGCACACTCGCTGGCCTCACCTTAGCATGCAGCAACGCATTCAAAACCGGATCAGCCTCCCACCACTTATTCACCACCACCGCGACACGCTTCATCCCCCACACCTCCAACAACCTGAACCTCTCAACGAGCCGCCGAAAATATAGAACATTCAACCCACTAATCAAAATCAAAAGCAGATTCGATGACCTCTATTTAATGTTTTAGAAAGGAAGCCCAAAACTCTAACGCTGTGGTTAAAGACAGTAATACTCGCGTTACAATGATGAACCGTTTAGTGTAAAGGATGAACCGGGGCCTTAATAGGTTTAACGAGTCAGTTAAAGTGAGTCAATACCCCTTTAGAAACTTTAGCAAAGCTCCTAAACATTTTAGGAACACGGTTAGAGGTTCTAACCGCTTGCCCGAAATCCTAACCCGCTTCCAGAAAGTTTAACGCCCCCTTGACACTTACAAACCAGACAATTTCCAAATCAGCGAGGCGCGGGAAGGAACGCGCGCATTATGCCATTAATTTATCTGTTTTGGGTAAACATATTTTAGAGTGCGAACGAATTTTTTTAGTCAAAAAGACTTTCATCGAAGGTTCTGAGACGGAACTATCAGGCAAAAGACAAAGAAACTAAATAGATCATAGGCCATCTCTATTCCAAAGACATAAGATGGTTGCAGCTTTAAGAAGCCGACTGCAAGAGCCTACTTCTTTTGTTATACTCTTACGAAAAGGAGGATAGCTAATACTCAATGTTAGTCCCCGAATCGCATGGTTCTATTCAGACAGAGATATTCGAAGGAAACTGTCTAACCATTTTGAAAGGAATTCAAGATGAGAGTATTGATCTAATTATGACCTCTCCGCCTTATGCTGATAAACGTGCCAAAACGTACGGAGGGATTAAGCCGGAAAATTATGTGGATTGGTTTATTCCAATCGCTAATGAGCTTAAAAGAGTATTATGTCCTAGTGGAACGTTTATTTAAGGCTAAAAATATTGAGTTAGCACAAGACCTTGTTAAAGGCATTGTTGATGCCCACCTTTCTTCCCAAGAAGAAACAGTATTTGGCAACCTTCTAGAAGGCTTTGCGATATATGTGTCGGAAAAGCTTTATAGCAGACAGCAAGCGAAAAGAGAAGGTCCCTCGCTAGAACTAAAGCAAGTTTAAGGAAATAACTGGAAGGCTCTCAGACCCGAAAGGCCTTCTGCTATCAGGAAGTGCCCGCCTCCGTTGGCTAAGTTAAAGTGATCTGCTATCGCGGCTGGGTGGCTTGACAATCCTCTTATAACTTCTATTATTTAGGTGTTCGCTTACGAGCGGGCGGCTGACGTAGTTACCGCGAAGTCTCACTTACGCTGATTTATCATCATTAGCTAAAAGTCTGAACGATTATCCCGGCATGGTCTCGTTTTATGTGAGCCGTTTTTTTGTTTCGCTGGCTCTCATTGTGTTCTCACAGCAGGAGGTTTGAAATGCCCAGAAGATTATTCTTCGCCCTTACTTTGTGCCTGTCGCTTTTCTGTTCTTTCGGCCTGGCCCAGGACTGTGCGCCGCCGAGCATAGTCGCCAACGCTAAATCTTCGAATCTGTTTTCGCCCGAACAGGAGATGATTCTGGGCGAGTTGACGGTTCAGAACATGGCCGGTGAGATTCGTTTTTTGAGGGACGAACAGATACAGGCTTATGTTGACGAGATAGGCCAGAAGCTTGTGAAGCATCTGCCGCCTACGGGCCTGAAGTTTCAGTTTCACGTCATAGACCTGCCGGAAGCCAACGCCTTCAACATCCCTGGCGGCCACGTTTTCCTCTCAAGAAAGCTGATTGCATTCGTCACCAACGAAGACGAGTTGGCGGGAGTGATAGCGCACGAGCTTGGGCACGCTACCGTTCGGCACGGCGCGATTGATATTTCTGAGATGCTCAGAAAAGTTCTCAACATCAACTCTCTGGGCGACCGCAAAGACATTACGGAAAAATACAACCTGTTAATAGAGCGTGCGCGCACCAAGAACATTTCCAGAAAGCGCAGCCACGAGGACGCGCAGCAACTCGAAGCCGACAAGATAGGTCTTTATGCGATGGTCGCTGCGGGCTATGACCCTTCGGCCTTTACTTCTTTCTTTGACCGGCTGGCCGAGACAGAAGGGAAGACCGGCGGCTGGCTCTCGAACCTTTTCGGAAACGCGCGGCCTGAACAGAAGCGCCTGCGCGAGATGATACGCATCAGCGAACAACTCCCGCAGGCTTGCCGCGAAGGTCGCTCGGCCAAGGCCACGGATAATTTTCTGAAGTGGCAGGCGGACGTGGTCTATTTTCGTCCCGGCGCTCGCCGTGAAGAGTTGCCGGGCCTGGCATGGAAGAAGGAACTCGCGCCCAAGCTTCGCAGCGACGTTTCGCATTTCGCCTTCAGCCAGGACGGGCGCTTTCTCCTGGCCCAGGATGATTTCGCCATCACTGTCATAGACAGAAGCGGGCTGAAAGTCCTCTTTCAAATTCCCGCCGAAGGTGCCAGGGACGCCAGCTTCACGCCCGACGGAAGATTCGTAATCTTTACCACCAACAGCTTGCGCTACGAAAAATGGGACGTGGCGGAGAAGAAGCCAGTGGAGGTGCGCGAGCTTGTCGTGAGACGTGATTGCTGGGAGCACAAGCTCTCGCCGGACGGAAATTATCTGGCCTGCGTTGATACCTCGGCCACGCTCAAAGTCATGGACACGAAGACCGGCAAGAAGGTCTGGGAGAAGAAAGAGTTTTACCAGCTTAACTGGTTCGAGTACTTCGCATGGCTGTTGACTAGAAACGACGACGAGCCGCAGTTCGGCTTCTTCCGCATAGAATTCTCGCCCGACTCGCGCTTTGTGATGTTCAGCCGCACGGGCTGGTTCCGCTTCAGCGTCCAGTTCGATTCCTACGTCGCTGCCAAATCGGAGAACACTGCGCTCGCGCTCGACCTGATTGCGATGAGGCCCGCGCAGATTGGCGGCGATTTGAAGAGCATCTCCGCGCGGCCCTACATCTTTTTGGATTCGGAGAGGGTTTTGGGAAGACCCACGGACAAGATTGACGAGGGCGGAATCTTTTCTTTTCCGAGTGGAAAGCGTCTCACAAAGTTCGCCTTCACGGCGCGAGAGATTAAACGCACCGCGAACCCGGATTACATCATAGTCAAGCCTTTGAAGAACGCCCTGATGGGAGTCTTTGACCTGAAGAAGGGAATCATAGCTTCGGGGATGGACAAACCGGACGGCGCGCTCTGGAACAACTTTATGGCCTACGAGGCCGCGAACGGAAAAATCCTCATACGCGAAGTCCGTTACAACGATGCAGAGAAAAAGTTCGACACCAGAGACGTGGGCACGGTTGATATTCCCGTCAGCTCTATCAAAAATCTGAGCGTCGCGGAAGTCTCTGATAATTTCGGCTGGCTGCTACTGTCGTCTAAGACTCGCGGCGGTCTGTGGAAGCTAGACACGGGCGAGCGCAAATTTTATGTTCGCGGATTCAAGGGAGGCATCGTCGCGGATGACGGCGGAAGCGTTGGAGATTTTCCCAAGCTCAACGACACAGAGCACAACCTCGTGCTGATAAGTCCCAAGAGCAACGACGTAACGCCCATCGGCGAGCTTCCAGAAAAGGGAGCGCGACAGTACGGTCGCTTTCTTCTTCTGCGTAGCAGCCTGAGGGCGGAAGGTAAAGAGAAGAAAGACATCTCCAGCTTCCTGGCCGACGACGAATCGGAAGGCTTGAACCTGCGCCGTAGCGTGCGCTTCGAGTTGAAAGATTTCGTGCAGGGCAAGACTATCTGGACGCGCGACTTCCCTAAAGAAGCGCCTGAGTTTTCCTTTGACCAGTTTAGCGGCAGGCTCATCTTTTACTGGCGGCTAGGCAGCGAGACCGGCAAAGAGAAGCTGAAAGAATCCCCTGAGCTTCAGGCCAAAGCTTCTGCGCTCGGCAACAAGGCGGACGATTATCTGGTGGAAGTCGTGGACGCCTTCGCGCAGAAAACCATAGGCACTATGCTGCTGGAAACCGGCCAGGGTTCCTTCAACGTGGGCGAGGGCCTCTCGGAAGCAGACTGGCTCGTGCTGCACGATTCGACTGGCCGCATACTGGTCTATTCAATCAAAGAAGGCACGCTGCGCCATCGCTTCTTCGGCAGCACTGCGGCGCTCAATCCAAAGAAAAATCAGATCGTAGTCGAAAACTTCCCAGGCGAAGTCGTGCTCTACGATTTGAATACGGGAGACGCTCAAACCACTTTCGTCATCAACGGCAGCGCGGCTTTTGTCAGGTTCAACCTGGAAGGCAACAAACTGTTCGTCCTCAGCGACGCTCAATCCGCCTACGCCTTTGACCTCAATAAACTCGCCGCTAAAGATACCGCCAGGTAAAGCGGCGAGCATCGCCATAAAACTAAAGAAGCGCGCACCTGTGTTGATGCAGGTGCGCGCTTCGCCTCTTTCATCCCTCAAAATTCCCGTGTGATGTTTTTCGACCCTTAGCCACTATTAGCTGAAAGTAGGAAGTCTGTGTAGGGCTGAAGAATCTTGAGGTGCAGGCGGACGCCGTCCGTACCGCAAGCGTGGAGCGCACCTGCGGCAGGGAGAGGTCTGTCTTGACGCCAGGCATTTTTTTGAAAAGGAAGAGTTGGGTATGAGAAGGAAGAAGAGCAGCTTGATAATTCTATTTACGCTGGCCTTAGCCGTAAGCTTTGCCGTGTGTGGGACTGTAGCCTCTGCCGACAGCCAGAGCAAGATTGCCTACCACAACGGGCCGGTCATAACGGGCGACGCGCACCTCTACTTCATCTGGTACGGCGACTGGAGTCCCGGCAAACCGGGTAGCAATCAGGTGACCCAAAACGTCGTAACGGGTTTGGTCTCGGAGATTGGCCCAAGGAGTTTTGTTCCGACGCCGTACTTCAAAATCAACACGACCTATCCTAACCTCTCCGGCGTTGCGCCGAGCGGCGTCCTGACCTTCGGCGGCAGTATTAACGACGCGTCCTACAGGCACGGGAGAGATTTGACCGCGTTTGATATTCAACAAATAGTCTTTGACCAGTTCGCCGACGAGACGCTTCCCTTTGATCCTGCGGGCATCTACATAGTGGTCGGCGCATATGACGTAGCCTCCGGCGCGACCGGCTTCTGCTCAACCAATAACGCTCCCGCTCCGCCGCATCATGGACATTTTGGTTTCAATCAGTCGGACGTGAGGTACGCATTCATAGGCAATCCTACGCGCTGTCCGGCGCAGGCCGCGCCGCAGTTCGTGGCTCTTAATGGCAGCCTGCTTCCGACTCCGAACGGTGATTTCGCGGGCGACGCTATGGCCTCGACTCTGGCTCACGTTCTGGATGTCGTCGTCACCAACCCTCAGGGCGACGCCTGGTTCGACCCGGAAGGCCGTGAGAATGCAGTCAAGTGTAAGAACACCTTCGGCCTGACCTACACGCTGGAAAACGGAGCGCAGGCTAATATGAAGTTCGGCCAGCGCGATTACCTGATTCAGCAGAACTGGGTCAATGATGGGCCGGGTTACTGCGGGCTGAAGATTGACAACCGCCCAGTGACCGACGACAAGTTCGTCGTCACGGATGAAGACAACACCGTGCGGTTTACGCTCTGGGCAGAGGATATTGACGATGATCCCATGACATTCAGAATCATCACGCAGCCGCAGCACGGCACGCTCATGGCGTTGATGACAACCAAGAACGCGACGTTCACTTACACGCCAAGCCCTAATTTCAACGGCACGGACAGCTTCACCTTCAAGGTGGATGACGGCAAGCTGGAGACCGCCACTGCGACCGCAACCATCAAGGTTAACCCTGTCAACGATGCGCCCGTGGCCGCAGATGACAGCTACACAATACCGGAGAACACAGGGCTGGGTGTCGGTCAGGGTTCGGGCTTGCTCAGGAATGATAAGGACGTAGACGGCAACACTCTTTCGGTTGTGCTCGTGAGCGGCCCATCGCACGCGTCATCCTTTGTGCTCAACAAGGACGGCTCGTTCAGCTACAGGCCGGTTACTAATTTCAGTGGCACGGATACCTTCACTTACAAGGCCAATGACGGCACGCTCGATTCCAACACGGCGACCGTCACTATGACAATTAATGACGGCGGCACGTTGCATTTCAACGCTGACAACTACACGGTCTCGGAGGACGGAGTGAGCGCAGCCGTCACCATCAAGCGCACGGGCGGCGGCGCTGGCATGGCGAGTGTGTTGTTCTCGACGAGCAATGGCACGGCCTCTGCCTCGGACTACAAAGCGGTTTCGCAGACCGTGACCTTCGCGGAAGGAGAGACCAGTAAGACTGTAAATGTCCCCATCACGGATGACGCCGTCAACGAGGCGGACGAGACTGTGAATCTCACGCTCAGCCAGCCGAGCGGCTCAGGCCAACTTGGAACCCCTGTGACCGCGCAACTCACAATCAAGGACAATGACGTTCAGCTTCCGAGCATTACCGTTGAAGATGTCTCGGTCGCGGAGGGCGGCGCGGGCGCAGGCGTCAACGCTGTCCTGACCGTCAAGCTCTCCGCCGCGAGCAGTGTCACGGTGAAGGTTGATTATGCGACCTCAGACGGCACGGCGCGAGCGGGCAATGACTACGCGGCCACCTCCGGCACATTAACCTTCGCCCCCGGCGAAACCGAGAAGACCGTCACTGTTTTAGTTCAGGGCGATACACAGAACGAGCCGAGCGAGACTTTCTTCGTCAACCTCTCCAACGCCCAGAACGCTACAATCAGCGACAGTCAGGCAGTAGCCGAAATCGTCAATGACGATTCCCCGACCATTCAGTTCTTCACAGGCAGCTATCAGATAAACGAAGCGGCTAATAACACGCCGCAGGGGTTTACCTCGCTCACCGTAGATGTCATACGAACCGGCGATTTATCAAATCCCGCGACAGTCAAATACTTAACTTCTGACCAATCGGGCGGGAACGAATGTGAGCAAGTGACAGGATTCGCCTCGCAGCGCTGCGATTACACTTTGGCGGCGGGCACGCTGCGCTTTGCGGCAGGCGAAGCCGGTCAGACCATCTCTATTCCCATCATTAACGACGGCTACAAGGAGGGCGATGAGTTCTTCAACATACAGTTGCAGGGCGCAGTGGGCGCGGCTTTAGGCACGACCGCGCAGTCAACCATCACCATCCGGGATGATGACGCGGCGGCGACCACGGGAGCGCACAACCCTTATCTTTCGAACAGCTTTTTCGTGCGGCAGAACTATCTGGACTTCCTGGTCAGGGAGCCGGATGCGAATGGGTTCACGGATTGGCTTAATTCGCTGAACAACTGCGGGCCTCAGAAAGGCTTCCTGGGCGCGCCGCCCGAATGTGACCGCGCGCAGGTCTCGCACGGCTTCTTCGGGAGCCTTGAGTTCACGGACACAGGATTCCTCATCTACCGCCTGTACGAAGTTGGGGCGGGGAGGCTGCCGCGATACAACGAGTTCGTACCGGACATGGCTGCCCTGAGCGGGTTCGGACTCTCGGACTCTGTAAAGCAGCAGAACCTCTCGGACTACTTAGAGCAGTTTACTGCAAAGCCCGAATTTACCGTTCGCTTCGGTGTCGCGCTTCAGCCGTCGCAGGCCGCGATGCTGATACAGAAGCTGGAGCAGGCGATAGGCGTTACTTTGCCGTCTACGGCCACGACTAATCCGGGGCAGCCCCAGCAGTATGCACGCCAGCAGTTAATAGACTTGAGAGCTTCGGGGACGTTGACAGTCGGGCAGACCTTGAAAGCGTTCGTCGAACAGCAACCCGTTTATGACAGGTACTTCACCTCCGGCGAAGTGACTATGATGTACTTCGCATACCTGAGGCGCGACCCCGATTTGAACGACCCGAATCTTCTGGGATGGAAGGACTGGGTGGATGTCTTTACCAATGGCAGGCCGAGCGCAGGCGTGGCGCAGCGAGACATACACCACCTAATCTTCGGCTTCATCTACTCCGAGGAGTACCGCAAACGCTTCGGCGCTCCCTGATTGAGTCTGACAGAAAGTCATAAGAACGGAAGGGCGAGGACAGACACTCGCCCTCTCTTTTTTGATGGTAGTATTGATTTAGCCTGGCGCGGAGGGGCTTATTGTGTTCCTGAATGAAGACGAGGTTCGTAGGCTGTTACGCATGGAGCAACTGATTCCAGCTATGGAGCAGGCGCTTGCAGACCTCTCCGCAGGGCGCATGGAGCAACCGCTTCGAGTGGTCGTACCCGTTGCGGAGCACAAAGGATTCCTCGGCGTGATGCCTGCTTACGCGGGCGCGCTCGGTGCCAAGCTCGTTACTTTCTACCCGAATAACCAGGGCGTCCCTACGCACCACGCGTTGGTGTTGCTCTTTAAGCCGGAGACAGGCGAGCCTCTGGCAGTGATGGATGGCCGACTCATCACAGAGATGCGTACGGCGGCAGTGTCGGCGGTCGCAACTCGCCTGCTGGCACTTTCGGATGCATCAGTGCTAGCCATCTTAGGCGCAGGTGTGCAGGCCCGCAGCCATCTGAACGCGCTGCGGCTAGTGCGCTCCTTCCGTGAAGTGCGAGTCTGGAGTCCGCGCAATGCCGGGACGTTTGCCGGGCAGTTTCATCTACGCGTAACGGCTTCCGCAGAGGATGCTGTGCGCGGCGCTGACGTGGTCGTCGTCGCTACGACCTCACGCACGCCTGTTCTCTGCGGCGAATGGTTATCGCCTGGGACTCACATTAACGCGGTGGGTGCTGTTCGTCCCGACTGGCGAGAGTTGGACGACGCTGTACTGAGTCGAGCGCAAATCTACGTCGAGTCCAGGGAGGCGGCATCAAGCGAGTCCGGCGACATTATCGCCGGAGGCAAGGTCACGGCGGAGCTTGGTGAAGTAATCGCAGGAGCGCGGCCCGGTCGCATGTCCTCGCAGGATATTACTCTATTCAAGTCAGTGGGTGTGGCGGTGGAAGATGTCATGGCCGCGAATTTGGTCTACCGCGCGGCCCTTATAGACGGAACAATCTCACAGTAAATGCGTGAAAGGTCACATGATGAGAATAATGCTCACAACCCTATTGCTGTTGAGCGGCATTGTTTCAACGG
>JACVRN010000216.1 GCA_014534425.1 Pyrinomonadaceae bacterium | reverse complement strand
GGGAAGAGCGCGAGGAATTGCGGAGCTTGGCGGGCGATTTGACGTTGAAGGAAATCACAGGCAATTTGTTGGCGGCCTTCGACCCAGACAAAATCCTGGAGCAGGCGCGGAGGACGTACAGGGCAGAAGAGCCTTCACCCGTTGAGCTTAAAGAGGCGGGGGCAAAGCTGGCGGATGAGGCAGCGCGAGTTATCGCCGCGAACCCACGCCTGCGGAAGCGTCTGATTGAGATCAAGCAGGAGAACGAGCAGGTGATTGACGTGGTCAGCCAAGACCGCGTGCTGGCGTCGGGCTTCGACGAGCAGGCGCTGGCGGCGGCGCGCTCGGTGGTCGAGTCCTTTGAGCAGTTCATCGCGGACAACCGTGAGGAGATCGCTGCGCTACAAGTATTGTACAGCCAGCCGCACCGGCGACGGCTTGAGTTCGCGGACTTGAAGGAGCTTGCTGCGACCATCAAGCGTCCGCCGCATCGCCTGACGACGGAGAGCCTGTGGCGCGCTTACGAGACGCTCGACAAGTCTAGGGTGCGTGGTGCGGGGAAGCAGCGTTTGTTGACAGACTTCATCTCGCTCATCAAGTTCGCGTTACGCGAAGAACATGTTTTGCAGCCATATGCGGACGAAGTGCATGCGCGTTTCGAGAACTGGCTGGCGCGTCAGGAGACGCTGCACAAGCCTTTCACCTCGGAGCAGCGCCGCTGGCTGGAGATGATCGCCGAGCACATCGCTACGAGTCTCAACATCGAAGCGGAAGACTTTAAGTATTCTCCATTCAGTCAGCGCGGCGGCTTGGGCCGCGCTTATCAAGTCTTTGGAGACAGTCTCCCAAACCTGCTCGAAGAACTTAATGAGGTGCTCGCCGCGTGAGCAATGAGTGGAAGATTCCTAGTTCTTGGATTTGGACGCTAACGGGGGATATCGCTCAGGTTGTGGGCGGTGGAACACCAAGCACAAACAATAAGCAAAATTACGAAAATGGGGAAATCCCCTGGATAACACCCGCCGACCTGTCTGGGTATAGCGATAAATTAATTGCGCACGGGAAACGAAATATTACAAAGCATGGACTTGAAGTTTCAGGAGCTAAACTACTTCCTAAAGGTTCAGTGTTACTTAGCTCTCGTGCGCCTATCGGCTACGTTGCTATTGCGGCAAATCCCTTAGCTACTAATCAAGGATTTAAGAGTTTTATCCCAGCAAGCGGGGTAGTATCTGAATATCTTTACTATTACTTACAAAGAGCGCACTCTATAGTTTTGTCCTTTTCGAGTGGGACGACCTTTCCGGAAATCTCAGGGAAGAACTGCGGTTTAATTCCTTTTCCTCTTGCACCACTCAGCGAACAACGGCGAATAGTAGCAGAGATTGAGAAGCAGTTTGCTCGGCTGGATGAAGGCATCGCTGCGCTCAAGCGGATGGAGGAAGATTTGCAACTCTACCGCGCTTCCGTGTTAAAGGCCGCCTGCGAAGGCCGCATCGTGCCAACGGAGGCCGCGCTCGCTCGTACGGAGGGAGGAGAATATGCACCCGCTTCAGTGTTGCTCCAAAGAATTCTCAAACAACGCCGCGCACAGTGGGAACGCGAGCAGTTAGCCAGAATGAAAGCGCTAGGGAAAAGGCCGAAGGACGACAAGTGGAAAGAAAAATATGATGAGCCAGAAGAACCGAACACAAGTAATTTGGCCCGATTGCCGGAGGGGTGGACTTGGGCAACGGTCGAACAACTGAATGACGCTCTGCGCCCTTGCGCATATGGGGTTTTACAACCGGGGCCAGACGTTGAGAACGGCGTTTTATTGATAAGAGTGGGTGACATTGGATACGGAAAGATTCAGCGCCGTAACCTAAAAAGGATTTCACCGGATATTGCCGCGGCATATCCGAGAACTAACCTTCGAGGCGGTGAAGTGTTAATTTCCCTAGTCGGAGCGATAGGTAGAACTGCTGTAGTCCCACCAGACTTGGCAGGTGCTAATACCGCGAGGGCTGTTGGCGTCATCCCGCTCTCTAAGGGGATCAATCCTTTCTGGGTTGAACTGTGGTTTCGCAACCCCCGTAAAATCGCAGAGATGACCTCGCTTTCCCATGAAGTAGCAAGAAAAACTTTGAATCTGGAAGATGTACGCGTTGCATCTGTCGGGTTGCCGCCGGTCACCGAACAGAAGCGCATCGTCGCGGAGGTCGAAAGGCGACTGCGCGTCATCGAAGAGATGGAAGCGACGGTTGCCATCAACCTCGCCCGCGCCGAGGAGTTGCGCCGCTCGATCTTGCAGCGCGCCTTCGCAGGCAGGCTTGTACCACAAGACCATTCTGACGAACCCGCCTCCCAACTTCTCGAACGCATCGCCGACGAACGCTGGCGCAAAGAAGAAGCAGACATGAAAGAGAAGAAACGAAGACCGCGCCGCCCTCCCCGCGACGAAAAAGGGCCTGGGCTTTTCCGAGAGGAGCCGAAAGACATCCGCCGCGCCTTGCTGCGACCGGGACACGGCTTGCCGGTTGAAGAAGCCTTCGAGTACGGGGGCTTCAGCTACGAACCCAATGACGATGGGGAATTCGCCGACGTTGACGCCTTCTTCGAGCAGCTCGTGGTGCTCCTGAAGCAGAAAGATGTCGAACTGATGCGTCACCCCGACAGCGTGTCATTACTATCTAACGTGCCGCGGTTCCCCCCCCGGCGGCCTAGGACTCAGAGATGAGACTCCGCGACCTAAGAATCAAAAGTTTCCGCAACCTGAAGAACTTTTACATCAAGTTCGACGACCAGCCTATCACCGTCCTCTTGGGCAAGAACGGTGCGGCTAAGTCGAACCTAATCGAAGCGATCACCGCAATCTTCGCCTCCCTCGAAGTAGGCGAAGAGCCCCCCTTTGCATATCGTCTGGAATACTTCTTAGGCGAGAACGAGAACACTAGGGTTATCATAGACGCCCTGACCGACACCCGACAGATCAACATCGGCGCCAGAAAAGCAGGGAGTCAAGATTACGAAACTACAGAAACGCTCGATTATGAAACCTTCATTAAGGCAGAAGAGGAATACATAGGCGAGCTTGAATTTAAACCGGAGAAGCTGCGGCGCAAGTACACCACCTACCTCCCGTCGAATGTCATCGTTTACTATTCGGGACTGAGTGATCGCCTCAATTGCTACTGCAAGCCGGTTAAGGAAAAGTACCGGGAGGAGCTGCTGAACGGCGAAGACCCTCAATTCAGGCGCGTCTTCCTAACGGACGGCAGCCACAGCCCGCTTATTCTCTTCGCATTCCTGCTCGACGACAGCGAGTGGGCTAAAAACTTCCTGGCGGACAGGCTTGGCGTCGAACGACTCGAATACATGCGGCTGACGATCTCACGCCCTGAGCAGTGGCCAGAAAAGATTGACAGAGACGCCTGGCTCGAAGATTACGGGCTATTCCCGGCGGGAGACGATCATATGTTCTTCCGCGTCGAAGGCGAGCTTCTTCAGACGTTAAGAAAGCTCACGCGCTGTGGAATCCCATTACGGGATACCTACACGCTCACGTGGAGCGAATTAGATAAGAATCAGGAGAAGCCGGGTCTCAAGGCACAGGAAGAGTTACGCAGGCTTCACCTCTTCTTTCATCACGAGTACAGCGACCCACGGC
>JACVRN010000275.1 GCA_014534425.1 Pyrinomonadaceae bacterium | reverse complement strand
GCTCGAAGCGGCGGCGAAGGTCAAGCCGAGTTCAGGAGCTTATGCGTCCATCGCGTACCAGTCCATACGCCTGCTCAACGAGTCTGGCAGGGGCGGCGAGGCGAGGCAGAAGCTGGACGAGCTTTTGACCGTAGAGCGGCAGCGCCTTCCGCGCTCGGCTCTCAATCTATTCCTGGCCCAGCGCATGAAGCTGGCCTCGAACCTCTTCGAGCTGCTGACCTACGCGCAGCGCGTCCCGGCTGGCTTCAGCTACGACGCGGGCTGGCGCGAGGGGCAGGAAGATATGTCGCAGGACAGCGAGTTTAAGAAGCTCGCGGACGGGCGCGCCTTCTTCGACATAGACGCCGCGACGGTCCTCAATCAAAAGCTGCCGCTCGAAGTGCTCAAGACCGCCGTGACGAGCAACCAGCTGCCGGAGCACCTACGCAGGGATGTCGCGCAGGCCGTCTGGCTGCGCGCGGTCCTGCTGGACGACGAGAAGACTGCAAGCGAGTTGGTCCCGTTGTTGAAGAGTCTGGTGCCTTCGATGGGCGGCTACCTGGACGCCTACCAGGAAGCCAGGCAGCCGGACGCGCGCAAGTTCAGCGCCATCTACGCTTGGCTCAAGACGCCCGGCCTTGAGCCGAATGCCGACGCGGGCATCGGTCGCCAGACTCTCCCGCTGGACCAGCAGGATTCCTTCCGCGACAACTGGTGGTGCTCGGCCGCGCTCGGCTCTCTGGCCGCGAGCACGACCTCGGATGAGACGGAGGACAAGCAGCAGGCCAAAGCCTTCACCGCGAGCACGGACGTTGACCCGCCCCTTTTTCTGGACCAGTCGCAGCGTGCCGCTGCGCTGAGAGAGTACGGTCGGCTGAAGAACTTCGGCGCGGCCCCGAACTATCTCTCCCGTCAGGTCATCGCCTGGGCGCAGAAGAGTCCGAACGACCCGCGCGTGCCTGAAGCGCTGCACCTCGCCGTCAAGTCCACGCGCTACGGCTGCACGGACAAGGAGACAGGCGCGGCCTCGAAAGCCGCCTATCAACTCCTGCACAGGCGCTATCCCAACAGCCAGTGGGCCAAGAAAACGCCCTACTGGTTCAAAGACTGAGCGGCTAACCCTGACATTCCTGTTCAAAGCGGGAAAGTTCCTGTCTGAAACAGCAAAGTTCTTGTTCAAAGTAAGAAGGTTCCTGTTTGAAACAGAAAATTTCCGGTTTGAAGTGAGAACTTTGCTGTTTGAAATAGGAACTTTCTCGTTTCAAACAGAAACTTTCCGGCAAAAAACAGAAAACTTCTCACTTCAAACCGCAATCATCCTGTTTTGGCGATGAAATGCGCTCTGTGACAGGGCCGCTTTGCCCACGCTTCTTTGGACTGTAGAATGGTCCTTTCCGAACAAGAAAGGACAAGGGGCATGACAGAACATCAGTTCACCAACCGTCTGATTAACGAGACCAGTCCGTACCTGCTGCAACACGCGCACAACCCCGTCGAATGGTATCCGTGGGGCGAGGAGGCGCTCGCCAAAGCGCGCGCCGAGAACAAGCCCATCCTGCTCAGCATAGGCTATTCGGCCTGCCACTGGTGCCACGTGATGGAGCACGAGTCTTTCGAGAACGTGGAGATTGCCCGCCTGATGAACGAGAACTTCGTCAACATCAAGGTGGACCGAGAGGAGCGCCCGGACCTGGACCAGATTTACATGAACGCCGTGCAGATGATGACGGGCCACGGCGGTTGGCCCATGACCGTCTTCCTCACGCCCGAAGGCGTTCCCTTTTACGGCGGCACCTACTTCCCTCCCGTTGACCGCTATAACATGCCTGGCTTCCCGCGCGTGCTGATGGGCGTCGCGCACGCCTACCAGGAGAAGCCGGACGAAATCGCGCAGACGGCGACGACGATGCTCGGAGAGCTGCGCCGCATAGGCCTCGCGCGTGAGTCCACGGAGGGGCTGACGCCGCAGGTCCTCGACGACGCTTATCGCGGGATGGCTCGCAACTACGACCCGCAGCACGGTGGCTTCGGCGGCGCGCCGAAGTTCCCTGCGCCTATGAGCCTGGAATTCTCCCTGCGTATGTACTCCCGCAAGGGCCAGCCGGAGGCGCTTGAGATGGTCACGGAGACCTGTCGCAAGATGGCCGAGGGCGGGCTTTACGACCAGCTTGGCGGCGGCTTTCATCGTTATTCGACGGACGCGGAATGGCTCGTCCCGCACTTCGAGAAGATGCTCTACGACAACGC
>JACVRN010000299.1 GCA_014534425.1 Pyrinomonadaceae bacterium | reverse complement strand
TACTACTACGAAGGGGCGGGACATTCATTTTGCAATTTCCTTCGTCCGCAAGGCTCAGACCCCGGCTTCGATTATAACCCTGAAGCTGCAACCCTCGCGCATAGTCGAATGGTTCAGTTTCTCAAGCATCATCTATGATAGCGCGTTAGCCGTCGAGTGATGTTATTTTTTCGTCTGGCTATTTGCGATAAGCCTCTTTCTACGAGCAGGCGGCAGAACAAGTCATTCGAGAGCGACGCCTTGACAGGCTCGCTCTCATCTTCTTTCCTAAAGTTTGGGTAGGGTGCTGTTCGCTCGGCGCGGCTCAATTCCGGCGTGAGACCCCTATATTGCGTATGACTGAAACCTGCTTCTTAGAAAGAAGATCGAACAAATGAAGCCAACCGGATTATCTCTGCTCTTATTGTTCATTTGCGGCTGGGCATCTATGACCGAAGCAAGCGCGCAGACAACTATAGTGTCAGCCTTTGATGTCATTCACTATGATGTTCAGCTTGAGCCTGACGTTATAAATAAAACGGTGACAGGAAAAGTTTTGATACGGCTCATCTCACGCGTTGATAATCTGGAAACAATTGAGTTTGACTGCGGCGCTCTATTGATAGACGCAGTCCGAGAAAATAAAGAGGGACTAAAATTCACGCGCAACGGCAGCCGCTTAAATATCTCTTTGTCCCGGCCGGCGAAGGCTAAAGGGAGACGGACAATCGAAGTCGAATACCACGGGTCGCCCCGTCGCGGCATCAGGTTTTTCCCTGACCGTGGACAGGTTTATACGGCTTTCAGCAACAGCCAATGGATGGTCTGCGTTGACGCCCCGGAAGACAGGGCGACGCTCCGCTTAAATTTGGTCGTCCCAGCGAAGGCTCACACGGTCGCCAACGGCCGTTTTGTCGCGCGGCACAAATCAGCCAGCGGTAAGATCGTACACGAATGGAGGCAGGAGAAGCCTGTCCCTACTTACACATTCGGCTTCGCAGCCGGGGAGTTCCATGAGGTCACCGAAAGGCACGGTCGCGTGCGGTTACGTTACCTCGCCGCACAGTTTTCGGATGATGAATTGCGCCGCATTTTTCGCGACACGGAGGACATGATTAGATTCTTTGAAACCAGAGCGGGCGTGCGCTACGCCGACGAGACTTACACACAGGTGCTGGCGGCGCAGGGCTATGGACAGGAGATGAGCGGTTTCGCCGTGATGGGTGAAAGCTACGGGCGTCAGGTCTTGGGCGACGAGCGTGACGTGTGGCTCGGCGCGCATGAAGTTGCGCATCAGTGGTGGGGCAACATGGTGACGTGCCGCGATTGGAACCATTTTTGGTTGAACGAAGGCATGGCGGCCTTCATGGCTGCGGCATACACAGAGCATCGCTTCGGTCAAGCGGAATACCTGCGCGAGATCGAAGCCAACCGTGTGAATTACCTGAAGGTGCGCGATGCGGGCAAAGAGCGCTCACTCGTCTTTCCGAATTGGACAGCGCCTACGGCCGAGGATCGCATGCTGGTCTATGATAAAGGGGCATATGTCATTCACCTGTTGCGCGAGCAGTTAGGCGAGCGCGACTTTTGGGCCGGTATCCGTCATTACACGCGCACGTATTTCGGCAAGTCTGTCACGACTCCTGACTTTCAAAGAGCGATGGAACAGGCCAGCGGTAAAAATCTGGCAGACTTTTTCGCCAAGCGGGTGTATTTAACTAAACGATAATCACGCAGGTCTTCGCTGTGACCCAACCGGCGGGCGTTGTTGCACAAATAGAGTGAGCG
>JACVRN010000085.1 GCA_014534425.1 Pyrinomonadaceae bacterium | reverse complement strand
GCGAGCTTTTCAGCGTAGGAGAATACTGGTCGGAACAGATTGACGCTCTCAGAGAATACATAAAGGCTTCGGGCGGCGCGCTGTCTCTCTTTGACGTGCCGCTTCATTATCAATTTCACAGGGCCAGCCGTGCGGGCCAGCAGTTCGACATGCGAACCATCTTCGACAACACGCTCGTCAAAGAACAGCCCATCCTCGCGGTGCCCTTCGTGGAGAATCACGACACGCAGCCGTGCCAATCTCTGGAATCAACGGTCGAACCCTGGTTCAAGCCGCTAGCCTACGCGCTCACGCTGCTTCGCCGCGAAGGCTACCCGTGCGTCTTTTACGCGGATTATTACGGCGCGGAGTACTCAGACCCGAACTGTCGCGGCGGCGAGCGCGTCACGCTCTATTCTCATCGCTGGCTGATAGACAAATTCCTACAGGCGCGCCACTCGCACGGCTACGGCGAGCAGTTGGATTACTTAGACCATCCGAACACTGTCGGCTGGACGCGCTTGGGCGACGAGGAGCATGAGGGCGCGATGGCTGTGCTGATGTCAAACGGCGCGGACGGCAATAAGTGGATGAACGTCGCTCGTCCGAACGCTCTCTTTCGTGACGTGACGGAGCATGTCGAAGAAGAGGTCTCTACGAATGCGGACGGCTGGGGGAACTTTCTCTGCAAGGGCGGGAAAGTCTCCGTCTGGGTCATGGACTAACAGCTTTCCTGGCACTTAAAAATAGTTGACCTGCGGCGTGCGAATATCATAACTTCTCCGCTAGTTTCCAGGGTCAGTCAAGCAATTCCAAAGTAATCCGCTTCCATATCTCGTCCGAATCAGCGCACTAACAGATGGAGGATTCATGGGAAAAACCCGGCAGATAATTCCCACCGCTCGAAGAGACGAGCTGGTGATTCAGGAAGTCGATGGCGAAACCCTCGTCTACGATTTGAAGAGCTACAAGGCTCATTGTTTGAACCGCACCTCGGCCCTCATTTGGAAACACTGTGACGGCAAACGCAGCATGGATGAAGTGTCGCGGAAGATCGAAGCCGAGCTTGGCACCCTGCTTCCTCAAGAGGTCATCTGGCTGGCCGTCGAACAGCTTGAAAAATCCGGGCTGCTGCAAGAGGCGGTTCCGAGAGGCAGTGTTGAAAGGCGCATGTCGCGGCGCGAGATGGCGCGAAAGTTAGGCATAGCCACGGCCATTGCTCTGCCTTTCATTGCTTCTATCGAAGCGCCTGCGGCGATACAGGCCGCGTCTTGCGCCGGGCCGGAGGAACCCTGCGGCGGGACTAATCCGCCTTGCTGCCCAGGTTTGATATGCTTTAGCAACTCTTGCGTCTTCCCCTAGATTGGTACGAATGAAGATGAGTGGAGCAGGCCGCCAGCCGACGCGTAGTAATCTGATAGCCGCTTTGCTTGCTGGCGCGTGGCGCGCTAATCCTTCTGCCGCAGAGTGCAGCGCGGAAGAGCTTGAGATGGTTGCGCCGCTACTGATGGAGACGGGCGCGGCGGCGCTCGCCTGGCGGCGTCTTCGTCATTCGGAGTTAGCGTCAACGCTAGCCGCCCAACAACTGCACGATGTCTATCGTCTATACCAGTTGCTCTCGGTCATCTACGAGCGGGAGGTAGCGGAGGTCTTCCGTCTGCTTCGCTCGCACGGCGTAGAGCCTTTGATGGTCAAGGGATGGGCCATCAGCAGGCACTACGCGGAGCGCGAGGCGCGCCCCTGCGGCGACGTTGACCTGTGCGTGCCCGAAGAGCAGTACGAGTTGGCGCGCCGAATCTTACAGCAAAGACCCAACGCGGCGCATCACGTAGACCTTCATAAAGGATTCGCCAAACTGGATGACAGGAGCTTCGAAGAGTTGCTGTCTCGCTCAGAGCTTGCGGAGCTTGAGGGGGAACCCGTTCGAGTGCTGAGCGCGGAAGACCACCTGCGAGTGCTCTGTTACCATTTCCTGCGCGAGGGCGGATGGCGCGCTCTATGGCTCTGCGACATCAGCGTCGCCGTTGAAACATGCCCCGCCACCTTCGACTGGGACTTAACTTTAAGCGGAAGAGGCGCGGTCGCAGATTGGATTGCCTGCTCCATAGAGCTTGCTCATAGACTGCTCGGAGCCGATGTAAGTGAAACGCCCGCCTCTGTTCGAAAAGCGAAGCTTCCAGACTGGCTCATGCCCGCCGTCCTGCGAGAATGGGAGGTGCGCTCTATGCGCCGCAGACATTCGACGCCGGTCACTAGAGTAATGTCTTACCCGCTTATCACCTTGAGGGGTTTGCGCCATCATTGGCCCACGCCGCTTGAGGCGACCATGTCTACCGGCGCGTCTTTCAGCGAGATGCCGCGCCTTCCCTTTCAGGTCAGAAACCTTCTGGCCCGCGCGGCCACCTTGCTCAAACGCCTGCCTGGCGCTCTACGCAATGAGCACTGAGCTTTCCCATCGCATGGATTTCATCTTGAGAAAAGCCTTGCCGGAAGACCGTCCGGCAATCTCGCGGCTCATAGAATGTTCTGCGCGCGGCCTGAGCCGTGAAGACTACGCGAGCGAGCAGATAGAAGCGGCCATACGCTCAATCTTCGGCGTCGATTCGGAACTGATAAGAGACGGAACCTACTTTGTAGCCGAATCGGAAGGCGCTCTTGTAGGGTGCGGAGGCTGGAGCAGGCGCAGGACGCTCTTCGGTGGAGACCAATACGCCGGTAGGGAATCCGCTTTGCTAGACCCTGAGACGGACGCTGCAAAGATTCGCGCCTTCTTCGTTCATCCTGCGTGGGCGCGGCGCGGCGTGGCCCGCGCTATCCTTGAGCGCTGCGAACAGGAAGCTAGCGCCTGCGGGTTTCGCTCTCTTGAGTTGATGGCGACGCTTCCGGGCCTGAAATTCTACCGCGCGCTCGGATACACGGGCGAAGAGCGCGTCACATACGAGATAGACGGCACGACCATAGACTTCGTTCCCATGAGAAAGAAGCTCGCCTGACCTTCACGCGTGGACGCAAATCTGTCGAGAGGGGTCGTCTATACCGGCAGCGCATCGGCAGAAGAAGCATGAGACGGCGCGTCAGTGAAAGCGAAGCTACTTTCTATTGCAGGTGTGAGAATGAAGAGAAGGATTTTTGAGTGATTAACAAAACGAAGGAGAGACAATCAACAATGAAGAGGATGGAAATTAAAGTTCTGGCGGTGGCGTTTGCTTTGATGATGGCTTTGACGAGCGTGACGGCGCAGGCACGCACGCGCGTGCGCTTCAAGCCGGGCCGAAACTCCACGACCGTCACAGGCCGGCTAGCGACGAACGGCTTGAAGACCTACGTCCTGCGCGCGAGGCAGGGACAGACCTTGACGGCCACGCTTAGCTCCACCAACGGCAAGGTGGACTTCACGCAGGGCGCAGTCCACGACACGCAGTACACCGTCACAGTGGACAGCACAGGCGACGTTGAGGTCATGATTGACAATCACGGCGGCCCCACGAACTACACGCTGACCATATCAATACAATAAGCGCCGGCGGGCGACGCCGGAAGCAGCAAAGCAGAAGCGGCTGGAAGATTAACTCTCTTTCAGCCGCTTTTGAATTGGAATTCACCGCAGAGACGCAGAGAGAGACGCGGAGGCAAGCGCAGAGAGTTGAATCTAATCTCAGCGCCCCCTCCGCGTCTCTGCAGTGAACGTTCTTTTTATCTAAAAGCAATCGGCTTTCCTTCAACAAGCACGGTGATGCTGGACGCCAGATTGCGCGCGCGGTAGAGGCGCTGCGTGGCTTTCTGAAAATCCGAGGCTACTGCTTTAGGGATTTCCATGAACTTCTGCGGGTTGCGGTCGACGAGCGGGAACCAGGAGCTTTGAACCTGAATCATTATCCTGTGCCCTCTGCGAAAAGCGTGATACACGTCCGGCATCTCGAAGCTGATATGCGCGGGCTTGCCCGGCGTAAAGGCTTCAGGTCGCTCAAGGCTCGTGCGATATTTGCCACGGAAAGGCTCGCCGCGCACCAACTGCTGGTAGCCTCCCATACGCACGGCGTTCGCCGGAGGATTCTGTCCTTCGGGCGCTCTAGGCGTGGGATAATCGCCCGGATAAACGTCCACCACCTTGACCACAAAGTCCGAGTCCGTCCCCGTTGTAGAGACATCTATGTTCACCTTGATGGGGCCTGCGATGATGAGGTCTTCTTCTAGCGGCTCTGTCTCGTAAACCAGAACGTCCGGGCGTTGCGAGGCGAAGCGCTGGTCTTCCGTCATGTAATCCGAGGTCATGCCCGGCACTATGTAGCTGAGATAAGGAACCGGACGATTGGGGTCGCTCATGTATTCGTCAAAGAGGTTCTGACCGCCCTCTTGAGGAGCATCCGTGCTCAGGCGACCGCCCTCTCGAAAGTACAGCGTCATGGGCTGCGCGCTCCGGGGCGGCCATTCACTGAAGCGCCGCCACTCGTTGATGCCCGTCAGGAACATGAAGGCTTCGGGCAAGTCCGACGGCCTGTCTTTCAGATAGTGCATGAAGAAGGGGAACTGAATCTGCTCTCTGAAGAAGGCTGCGGATTTCAGAGCGAACTGCACGTTGCCCAGCTTGTCTCCTTCGTCGCGCGCCCAGCCGCCGTGCCGCCAGGGGCCTACCACGAGTTGATTCACCGTGGACGGATTGTTCTGCTCCACAGCCCTGTAGATGCGAAACATTCCGAGTGGGTCTTCCGCATCGTACCAGCCGCCAACGTTCAGCACAGCGCACCGCACGTTATTCATAAACCTCCACACGGAGCGCTGCTTCCAGAAATCGTCATAGGTCGTGTGGTCTATAAGCTCCTGCCAGTACCTGGCCTCACCGCCGAAGTAGTCGCGGTTCACGTCCGCGAGTGGCCCTAAGCGCAGAAAGAACTCGTAGCCGTCCGGCGTTCCCAAATCAAAGGGGATGCGCGGGCGCGGGCGTTGCGGGCCTTCGCGTCTGGGCAAGAAACCGGAGTAGAAGTCGAAGTTCGCGGCCAGCATGAAAGCGCCGTTGTGATAGACATCGTCGCCAAGGTAATAGTCTGCGGTCGGAGCCTGCGGGCTTGCAGCCTTCAGGGCCGGATGCGAATTAATGATGCTCGCCGCAACATGAAAGCCCGGCTGCGAGATGCCCACCATGCCCACGCGCCCGTTGTTGTTCGGAATGTTTTTAACCAGCCAGTCAATCGTGTCATACGTGTCCGTGCTCTCGTCTATGTCCTTCGCGCTTTGCTTGTTCGGCACGAAGGGCCGCACCTGCTGAAACTCTCCCTCGGACATGTAGCGACCGCGAGCGTCTTGGTAAACGAAGATGAAGCCTTCCCTTTCAAACTCAGGCGAAGGGCCTAGCGCCTGCCTGTAGTTGTCTATCCCGTAGGGAGCCACGCTGTAGGGCGTGCGCTGAAGCAAAATCGGATAACGCTCGGCCTGGCTCTTCGGCACGTAGACGGAAGTAAAGATCCTCACGCCGTCGCGCATTGGAATCATGTACTCGTATTTCGTATAACGCGCCCTGACTGCTTCGGCGCTCTGCGCGCTCAAGAGCGAAGGCGCTGAGAGCAGAAGCGCTGCGGCCACTAGGCAGAGAATCTGCGGCGGTCTGAGTTTAATCAATCTCGCTTTCCTCCTGTCATTGCTATAATACGAGCGAAGCTCACCTGAAAGGAAGAGTTCTGACTTTGTGTCATGATAAGGGTCAGGCAGAAGTTCGCACGAGCCGCCTTTTTCTTCAAGTCCTCAATAGTGGTATGATGCCTGCATTCCCTTTATTACCGAATCCCCCGTTAAGCTCCTCAAATTCTTATCGGAGGTAGTGTGAATCATGTTCTCTGTTTGGAGGCGTGTTGTAATTCTCACGGCGATAGTCGCTTTGTGTCTGATAGGCCGGTCGGTTCCACTCTCAACGACGAGCGCTCAATCTAATCCTCAAGCCCTGCGCGGATTTGATATTTCGAATCTGGATAGAAACGCTCAGGCTTGCCAGGACTTTAACCAGTTCGCCAACGGCGGCTGGATAGCCAGGAACCCAATCCCTCCTGCGTATTCCAGGTGGGGAAACTTCGAGAAGCTGAGCGAGCAGAACCTTGAGACGCTGCACCAGATTCTCGAAGGCTTGGTGAAGAATCCCAAGCTGGCGAAGGGCAGCAACGAACAGAAGATTGCGGATTTCTACGCTAGCTGCATGGACGAACCCCTGATTGAAAAGGAAGGCTTCAATCCGCTAGGCTCCGAGTTGAAGCGCATAGAGGCCATACGCGACCAGCAGGGCGTAGAGAATCAGATTGCGCGCATGCACACTTTCAGAGTCCCTGTGGTCTTCGGCTTCGGCGCGGGACAGGATTTCAAGAATTCCCGAAACGTAATCGCTCAGGCGGTGCAGGGCGGCCTCGGTCTTCCAGACCGAGACTACTACACGAAGACTGACGCGCGCTCGAAGCAGACGCGCGACGAGTACGTCAAGCACATAGCGAATATGTTCGCGCTCCTGGGCGACAATCCGCAGAAGGCGCAGGCGGACGCGCAGACAGTCCTCAGCATAGAAACACGGCTTGCCGAGAACTCCGTGACGCGCGAGCAGCGACGAAACCCCGAAGCCAATTATCACAAGATGAGCCTCAAGGAGTTGTCCGCTCTGACGCCGCACTTCGACTGGTCTCGCTTCATGAAAGAGATTGGCCTAGGCATGATTGATACCGTCAACGTCGCCCAACCGGATTTCTTCAAGGCCGTTGACAGTCTTCTGACCAACATTCCCGTCTCGGACTGGAAGACATATTTTCGCTGGCACCTGCTGAACTCCGCAGCCGCAACTCTCTCGTCAAAGTTCGTCGAAGAGGACTTTAATTTCAACGGCAAGTACATGCAGGGCACACAGGAGATTCTGCCGCGCTGGAAGCGCTGCGTGGCTAGCACCGACAGGGCGCTCGGCCAGGCATTGGGGCAACTCTACATACAGAAGACCTTCACGCCCGAAGCCAAGACACGCGCGCAGGAGATGGTCAGGAACCTGATAGCAGCGCTCAGAGACGACCTTTCAACCTTAAGCTGGATGAGCGACCAGACTCGACAGCGAGCGATAGCCAAGCTGGAAGCCTTCATGCGTAAGATTGGCTACCCGGACAAGTGGCGGGATTACGAAGCGCTGCAAATCTCGCGCGGGCCTTACTACAACAACGCAGTCAACGCGGGCGCTTTCGAGTTGAAACGCAATCTGACGAAGATAGGCAAGCCCCTGGACAGAACCGAGTGGGGCATGTCGCCGCCGACTGTCAACGCTTACTACAACCCTTCCATGAACGAGATTGTGTTTCCTGCGGGCATCCTTCAACCGCCCTTCTATGACCCGAAGGCAGACGACGCCTTCAACTACGGAGGCATAGGCGCGGTCATAGGCCACGAGATGACGCACGGCTTTGACGACCAGGGCGCGAAGTTCGACGCCGAAGGAAATCTTGAGAACTGGTGGACGCCGGAAGACTACGCCAAGTTCAAGGAGCGCACAGACTGCGTCGTCAAACAGTTCGACGCCTTCGAAGTTGAGCCTGGCCTTCATCAAATCGGCGCACGCGTCGTCGGTGAATCCGTGGCAGACTTGGGCGGTCTGACTGTAGCCTTCGCCGCCTATCAAAAATCTCTTGAGGGCAAGCCGCGTCCGCCCGACATCGCGGGCTTCACGCCGGAGCAGCGTTTCTTTCTGGGCTGGGCGCAAATCTGGGCGCAGAACATACGGCCCGAAGCCGCGCGCCTGAGAGTCGCAACCGACCCGCACCCGCTTGGGCGCTTCCGCGTCAACGGCCCGCTCTCCAACATGCCCCAGTTCGCAGCAGCCTTCCAGTGCAAAGCAGGCGACCCCATGGTTCGCCCGCCAGAGAAGCGCTGCCAGATTTGGTAATGAGCAGGTCAGTACCGTCTGCGGTAGCGGACGGGTTCTCTTGTGCGGCTATCACCCGCCCGCTACCGCAGACGGTACTGACCTGTTTAATATTGTGCCGCGCCGGAGAAGTCGCCTCTGCCTGTTGATTGTCCGAAGTAGGATGGGGCGCTTCTCTTGTTGTTGCGTATCTGCGAGGGCCTCACCCACTCGTCGTAAGCGTCTTCGTAGCCGTAGTAGTGCACCCTGTATCTTCCTCTTCCGGCGTCAATGATGCGCGCCTTGTACCAGTCGCCTTCGGAGTAAACTTCTACGCGTGCGCCCACGCGCCGGTCTGCTCTCTCTTGTGCTTCGGCCAGAATCGTTTGCTGCTGAAACTTTCCGGTTAAGATAAAGGCTGCGGTCTGTTGCTCTGCGAACGACATGTCGCTCTTTATCTCGCGCCCAAGCTCGCCGAAGGTCACTTCTCCGTTACCGTCCGTGTCCACGAAGGCTCTGCCGCGAAGCCCCGCGAGCAGCGTCTCCGTGAAAGTCCAGTTGCCCGTGGATGTAATGTCAGAGGTGGCGGAGGTAAAGACGGCGTAAGAGATTCTGCTTCGCAGAGCGCGAACCTGCTCGGCCAGCGCGCCTGAGAAGCAGCAGTCAGCCGTCAAAAAAGCTCTCTCTCCCTTGAAGTATCGCTCGACGGCGGCGGGAATCGAATCCACGGGCCAGCCCGTATTGCCCTCGTCGCCCGCGTCGTAGCTGGCGAAGTAAGCTCTGCCGTCATCATCCTTGAAGCCGTGGCCCGTGTAGTACAGGAAGAGCGTGTCGCCCGGCTGCGTCTTTGAAAGAAGAGCGCGCAACGCGGTCTGAATTCTGGCGGTCGTCGCGGCTCTGTCTTGCAGGTAGACTATCTGCTCTGCTGGCACGCCCTGTTCGCGGAAGAATTTGACAAGCTCTCTGTCGCGCCGCTCCTCCTGCGGGAACGATGGAAAAGTCTCCCTGTCTTTCCACTGAAGAGTGCCCACCACGAAGACCCAGGTTCTCTGCGGCTGCCAGTCGCGCTCCTGCGCGCTCGTTTCAGGCGCGGCTCCCGCGAGCATGAGCAGCATGACGAACGGGAGCTTTAAAGGGAGCAATCGCCTCGCGCCCGCGTATAATCGTCTCATACTTAATTCGATCCTCCGCTCCCTTGAATTCGATTAGCTTAAAGCAGAACGGTAAGAAGTGGGCCGGAAGCCCTCTCTTGGCTGGAGCGACGCGCAGGCCACACCCTTTTTGCAAAGCGAGCGGTTGGGATTAAAAGATTGAGCGCCAGTTATCGTTGCGGTATATAATCCGCCAGCTTTTTTGAGGGAGGACTTTTCTCGATGGATAACTTGGAGACTCTAAGGGAACTGTACAGGCATATGGAGTGGGCCGATGTGAAGGTCTGGACTGCCGTGCTGGCACGCCACGAAGCGGCTGATGCTTCTTCTCTCAAAGAGCGCCTTTATCACATACACATGGTGCAGAGAGCATTCATGAAGGTCTGGAGAGGCGATCAATTTAAGCTCGTAACCGCCGACAGCTTTCCAGACCTTCGCAGCCTTCTGGGCTGGGCCAGGGAAAACTACGCGGAGCTTAACGAATACCTGGGCGACTTCACCAATGTGGATTTAGAGAAGCCGGTCGTCATGCCCTGGATTGAGATGTTCGAGGCAAGGCTCGGTCGAAAGGCCGAAGCACCCACATTTCACGAAACGCTGCTGCAAGTCGCAATGCACAGCACCTATCATCGCGGACAGGTCAGCACCAAACTGCGCGAGATTGGAGGCGAGCCGCCCCTCACGGACTTCATCGTCTGGGTCTGGAGCGCCAAGCCTCAGCCAGAATGGCCTGATGATAGTAATTGATTCATTGATTCATCGGTTCATTGAATCAATGAACCGATGAATCAATGAATCAATTCTTTTTTAATTTTCTTCCTCTTCACCTGCAACCTTGACCCTTGTGTCTGCGCCGACGGGGCGAGTGTTGCTTCTATCTTCGTGGGTCGTGTCGCTTTTTGTGGCGGCTCCTATTTCGGCTGCGCCGGTTGCTGCGGCTGTAGTTTCGCCGCCGCTCTCCACAATATCCGCGCTGCTTCCGGCGGCATTCGCGTCCTCGTCCCTTTCCCGTTTCATAACCCGCTCTTCCCTTCTCAATCGTTTCTGCGGATTATAGCAGAGGGTAAAGGGGCGAACCGCTTCCGAAGGGATTGCATTGAGGGAGCGTTTTCAGTGATTATCAATCTTCTCGCCCTTAATTTGTCTAAAGGGAAAAACAGGTGTCGCAGGGTTTGAATGAGGAACAATTGAGTGAGCGGGCCGAGCGCTACGCGCAGCTTTTTCGCGTGAGCCTTGAGCAGTCGCCCATGAGCACGCAGATTCTCTCGCCCGACGGCTTCACCATCTGGGTCAATTACGCCTGGGAAAAGCTCTGGGGCGTCCAGCTTGCTCAGATTTCGCATTACAACATCCTCGAAGACCGGCAGCTAATAGACAAAGGCGTGATGCCTTTTATACGCAAGGCATTCGAAGGCGAGGCCACGGAGATTCCGGCCATCCTCTACGACCCGGAAGAGACGATTCCGAACGCCACCACGAACGCTGAGCCGCGCAGATGGGTCAGAGGCTTTATCTATCCCGTCAAAGACGAAGAGGGCCGCGTGCGCGAAATTGTCCTCACGCACGAAGACATAACCGAAAGCAAGCTGATAGAGGAAGAACTCCGTCACAGCGAAGAGAAGTACAGAAGCCTGCTTGAGAACGCCAACGACATCATCTACTCGCACGACCTTGAGGGCAAGTATCTGACCATCAACCGCGCCGGAGAAAAGATAACAGGCTACACGCGCGAAGAGATACTCGGCGGCCTGAACATAGCGCAGGTCGTGGCTCCCGAACATCTGCAACTCGCCAAAGAGATGACGGCGCGAAAGCTCAAAGACCCCGCGCCGACCGTCTACGAAGTAGACATCATCACGCGCGATGGCCGCCGCCTCACGCTTGAAGTCAGCACAAGGATTTCTTATCGCAACAACCAGCCCGTGGCGGTCGAAGGCATCGCCCGCGACGTGACCGAGCGCAAGCGCGCCGAAGCCGAGTTGCAAAGGTCTAGGAATCAGCTAGAGATTATCTTGCAGGGCGTGGCCGAGAGCATCACGGCGCAGGACGCTGAAGGCAAGCTCATCTACGCGAACGACGCTGCGGCGCGTGCGCTTGGCTTTTCATCCGCGAAAGAGTTGCTCGAATATCCCGTGCAGGAATTGATGAAGAGGTATGAACTGCTTGATGAGACGAGCGCAAGCTTTTCGCGCGAGCAGCTTCCGGGGCGAATCGCCATCAAAGAGGGGCGACCGGCATCCGCCACCATCTGTTATCGCTCAAGAGCTACCGGAGAAGAGCGCTGGTCTTTCGTTCAATCCACGCCCGTCTTCGACGAGCAGCAGCAGGTTCGCTTTGCCATAAACATTTTTCAGGACATCACGGAGCGCCGCCGCGTTGACGTGGTGCAGAGGTTCCTGGCGGAAGCTGGTGCCGTCATAGCCTCTTCGCTCGATTATGAAGCTACACTGGCAAGCGTTGCTCGCATGTCCGTGCCTACGCTCGCAGACTGGTGCTCCGTAGACGTGTACGACGAAGACCACACGCTCAAGCGCCTTGCGGTCGCGCACGTTGACCCTAAAAAGATAGAGTGGGCGCACGAGTTGCAGCAGCGCTATCCGCCGAACATGGAAGCAGAGCGCGGCGTGCCTCATGTGCTTCGCACGGGTCGCTCTGAAATCTATCCGGTCATCACGGACGAGATGCTGGTCGCGGGCGCGCTGGACGAAGAGCACCTTCGCATCATGCGCGAGATAGGCTTTACCTCCGCCATCATTGTCCCGCTCGTCACGCAGGGTCGAACCCTCGGCGCAATTACTTTCATCACAGCCGAATCCGGTCGCCATTACACGCAGGAAGATTTAGTGATGGCCGAAACACTCGCGCATCGCGCGGCAATCGCCATAGACAACGCGCGGCTTTATCGCAGGGCGCAGGAAGCCAACCGCATGAAGGACGAGTTTCTGGCAACGCTCTCGCACGAATTAAGAACTCCTCTGACGGCAATCCTCGGCTGGTCAAGCATGCTGCGCGCGGGCCAACTCGACAACGAAACCGCGCGCAGAGCCTTTGAAGCCATAGAGCGCAACGCTAAATCACAGCGACAGATTATAGAAGACCTGCTCGATGTCTCGCGCATCATCACGGGCAAGCTCCGCCTGGACTTGCGCGAGGTAGAGCCGTCGCTGCTGATTGATTCCGCGATAGAGGCCGTGCGGCCTGCCGCCGAAGCCAAGGGAGTGCGTATTCAAAAGTTGACGGGAACGGGCGTCAGCCACCTTACGGGCGACCCTTCGCGCTTGCAGCAGGTCTTCTGGAATCTTCTCTCGAACGCGGTCAAGTTCACGCCTGCGGGCGGTCGCGTGCAGATTAGCCTTGAGCGCAAAGACTCGCAGTTGGAGATAGCCGTGAGCGACACGGGCCAGGGCATCAGTGCGGAGTTTCTTCCATACGTCTTCGACCGCTTTCGTCAGGCGGACAGCACCACTACCAGAAAACACGGCGGCCTGGGGTTGGGCCTGGCGATTGTGCGTCACCTTGTAGAGCTTCACGGCGGGACGGTCAGGGCCGAGAGCGCAGGTGTGGGCCAGGGCGCAACCTTTACAGTGACGCTCCCGCTCGTCTCCGATTACCGGCAGGGTGCAGAGGAAGAGCTTGTGCAGATGCTCAGGCGCGACGAGCAGTCCGCGCTCGAATGTCCTGAGAGACTCGACGGCCTGAAGATTCTGGCGGTGGATGATGAAGCGGACACGCGCGAGTTGCTGCGAGTCACGCTCACCAAATGCGGCGCGGAAGTAACGACCGCTAGCTCAGCACGCGAAGCGCTCAATCTCCTCAGCGCTTCGCGCCCTGACGTTTTGATTAGCGACATAGGGATGCCGGACGAGGACGGCTACGAACTGATTAAAAGAATACGAGAGCTACCGGAAGAATCGGGCGGAGGGATACCGGCGGTTGCTTTGACGGCTTACGCTCGCGCCGAAGACCGCCTGCGCATCCTTCGCTCCGGCTACCAGATGCACGTAGCCAAGCCCGTGGAACTTGCCGAACTCATAGCCGTCATAGCCAGCCTCACCGGTCGCCAGAAGCGCTAGCAGATTCAAACAGGATAGACAGGATAAAAGAAGAAGAATTGATTTTTCTTTATCCTGTCTATCCTGTTAATTTATTACCTACGCAATTCATCAAGCGCAGAGCCGAGGCGCTCAAGCCCTGCGGTTAGTGTGGCGGTGTCGCAGCCGATTCCGATTCTGAAGTGCTGCGGCATCTCGAAGAATCTGCCGGGCACGACCGAGGTCTCGTATTTCTCCATGAGTAGACGGCAGAGTTTGTCCGCGCTCTCTTCACTCTTCAGACGAGGGAAAGAGACAGTACCGAACCTGTGCTCCATGCACTCCAGGTCATCGCGCGAGCTTAAAAAGGAGTTGAGTATGCGCCCGTTGGCTTCCAGCAAGCTCCGGGCGTGGGCGGCAATCCCTGTGAAATTCTCAAGCGCTATCGAGCTTAACCTTTCAGCCGTGTGGGCGGGGATGACGCCGAACAGGTCGTTTAGACGCCAGAGCTTTTCGGCTAACTCTCTCTCGGCCAGAACCCAGCCGCAGCGCAGGCCGCTCAAGCCGTAAACCTTCGTCAGGCTGCTCGTAGTAATAAACTCTTCGCCCAGATGAAAGGCGGAGCGCGGCGCGTCTTCAAACATGGCATCCAGGTAAACTTCATCTACGAGTATGCGCGCTCCGACGCGACGCGCCGCCGCCTGCAACTGCTTCAGCGTTTCCTCGTCAGTGTAGCGGCTAGTGGGATTGTGCAGGTTCGTGAGGACTATCAAACGCGTGCGCGGGCTAATCTGTCGCGCCACCTCCTCTGGATTTATACGGAAGCTATCTTCGGGCGTGCGCGCGAATCTTTTAATCTCCGCGCCGAGGTATTCCGCCACGTTGATGAGAAGCTCGTAGGTCGGATGCTCAATCAAAACTTCATCGCCCGCGTTGAGCGTGGCCGCCATCACCAGATGATTAGCCATAGAGGTGCCTGTCGCGGCGACGATGCAGCGACGTGGCGCGCCCGTCTTTGCCGCCAGAGCATCCTGTAGCGGCTCGTAGCCGTAAAAGCTCGGCCCGCTCAACTCAAGCTCTTCAATCTTCACCGGCAGCTTCTCAAGCGGATAGTTGATGAGGCCGCTCGACGCCAGATTAAAGCGGGCCTGCGATTTGAGCTTGGCCCAGTGCATGTACTCGGAACTCATACGCCTTGCCTAGTCGCGCGCATGCGCCGCCATAGAAAGTAGACGGGGATTCCGGCTGTGACAATCAACAAGCCAATACTGCTATTGCGCGGATACTTGTAAACCGTACCGACCACTATCGCCGCACACGCCAGCACGAACAGCGCCGTGGTGAAAGGATGGCCCGGAACACGAAAGCGGCTCTGCCTGGATTCTCTTCTGCGAAAGATGAAGAGCGAAGCGCCCGTCAATCCAAACCAGATGAAGTCCACGGAGACCACGTAGTTGAGTATCTGCTCGTAGCGGCCTGAGACAGCAATCGCTATGGCTAAGGCTCCCTGAAGCGCAATCGCTACCACAGGCACGCGCGTCTTAGGATTGAGCCACGCCACGCTCTTGAAGAACAGCCCGTCTTCGGCCATGGCGAAATAGACGCGCGGCGCGGTCAACATTCCCTGGCTCAGGAAGCCTAGCGTGGAAAGACTGATGCCTACGGCTATCAACATTGCGCCGCGCTCTCCGAAGGCCAGCCGCATGACGCTCGAAGCGGGCGTCTTTGTCCCCGCCAATCCGTCCGCCCCTAGCACGTAGAGGCAGGCCAGATTGACCAGCGTGTAAAGCAGCACGACGCCGCTTACGCCGAACAGCAGCCCTCGCGCCAGATGACGGCGCGGCTCACGCATCTCGCCGGAGATGAAGCTGGCCGTCTGCCACCCGCCGTACGCGAACATCACAGGCGTCATGGCCGCGCCCATTGCCGTCAGAAGCCCCACGGAGACCGGACGGTCAAGCATCGGCCCTGAGAGTGCGCGTGGCTCGCTCACGAAAAACAGCCCGCACACTACGAGCGCGGCGATGGCAAGAATCTTCAGCACCATCAAGCCGTTCTGCACGCTCGTTCCTGCGCGCACGCCCAGACAGTTGATGACGGTCAGCGCCAGAAGCGCCAGTGCCGCCACGCCCCAGTCTGTAAAGGCTGCGCCGGTCAACTCAAGGAAATAGCGCGAGAAGGTGACGGCCACCGCAGCCATCCCGCCCGTCTGCGTCACCAGCAGCAAAGCCCAGCCGTAGATGAAAGCAATCGAAGGATGATAAGCCTCGCGCAGGTAAGCGTACTGGCCGCCTACGTCCGGGTAGCGGTCTGCAAGCTCCGCGTAGATAAAAGCGCCCGCGAGCGCCAGCGCTCCGCCCGCCAACCAAGCTCCCAGTATCAGAAACGGCGTGTGAACTTCGCGCGCCACGACCGAAGGGTTTATAAAAATGCCAGCGCCGACGATGCCGCCCATCACAATCATCGTCGCGTCAAACAGCCCCAACCGCCGCGCAAGCTTAGAAGAAGATGAAGCAGGCTCACGTCTCAAGCTTTCATCCTTCATCCTTTCCCTCTCAGAGTCCCATCATCTCGCGCACGTACCTGGGCGCGGGCGTGCCGAAGGAGAGCATGCGGTCGTGCAGTTTTTTGTAATCAATCCTTTGGCCCTTCATGCTCGCTTCGTAGGCGCGGCGAATGTCGTTGACTTCGAGGACTCCTACGTAATAGGTGGAAAGCTGTGTCGAGCTAAGACGCGCACGCGTCCACTTGCCTGCGGCCTCGCCCTCTTCCTGAAAGCCCTCGTTCATCATCAAATCTTTGGCTTCCTTTTCCGTCATCCCGGCGGTGTGAATCTTCTGGTCTATGATGGCGTTGATGATGGTTCGAAGCCTCATCTTGAGTTGCTGCATGCGAACTTCGGGGCCGCCGTAGCCAGCCTCGGCCATCACCTGCTCCGCGTAAACGCCCCAGCCTTCCGCGAACGTTCCGCTTCTGAAGATTGCGCGTACCAGCGTTGGAGCTTTGAACTTATTCGAGTGCGCGAGTTGAAGGTAATGGCCCGGCATGGCTTCGTGTATGGTGAGGTTCTGAACCATGTAGTTGTTGTACTCGCGGAAGAAGGATTCTACGCGCGCCGGTTGCCAATCCTTCGGCGTGGGCGAGATGGCGTAGAGCGTTTCGCCCTGCGGCTCAAGTGGCGGAGCCGAACGGCAATAGGCGACGGCCACGCCTCTGTCAAACTCCGGCATGACGATTATCTTCACAGGCTCTTCGGGCACGGTCACAATGTTTTGCTTACGCACGAACTCCGTAGTCTCTTTCAAATCCTGTCGCGCAAGCTCCACAATCGTTTCGTTGGTCGGGCGAGTTTCGGCAAGACGCGCGAGCACAGATTTGATGACCAGCTTCTTATCCGAAAGCTTCCGAGCGTCCCGCACCTCTGGGAAATATTTTTTGTAGAGCGGAAGCGCCACTTTGTACATGGTGTCCTGCGTGCTCTTTAAATCGGCCAGCGCGCGGCGAAGGATTTCTTCCTTCGTCAAATCGGATTCGAGGGCAAAGGCAAGCTTGCGCCTGTATTTCTCTTCGCCCAGACGAAAATCGCCGGTAGAGCGCGGCAGCAAATCCTTCTCAAGCCACCGGCCATAATCTTCCAGCGCTTCGAGCGCCGAGGTCTGCGCCACCACAAGCTCGTTCTTCACTTCCGGCTCCTGGCTGGCGAAGTTGTTAAGCTCGTTGCGTATGAGATTGATGGTGCCCTTGTTCTGCGAGATGGCTGTCTCTGTGAAGATGCGCGGCGGATTTTTCAGATTAGCCTTGGCGGCTTCGACAACTGCGGGAACGCCCACGAGTCGCCCTTTCGCGCTTCTGAGTCTCACCTTGAGCGGCGCGAAATCCCTGGCGAGCAGTTCGTAAATGGCGTTGCCTATGTTGTAGCGTAAGGGGTTCCACTCGTACTCGCGCAGCACGTCTAGCTGAAAGAGATTGTACTGTAGGCGCGAGCGCATGATTCTGTAATCTATGCTGTTCGCGCGGCTCAAACGACTAGAAGGGATTGCTTCGAGTTCTTTCAGGTACTCTTCGGTAAAGGAGCGCGAGCGCCTGACGCCTTCAAGGCTGTAATCGTTCAGGCGACTGTCATAGCGATGGTCGCCCAACTGCGTGGCACGCTCCGGCTCCATCTCAAGCAGCTTTTCGATATAACGCTTGGCCAGCGCTTCAAACTTTTGATCCGCCGTCTGACTGACGGAAGATGCCTGAGCCAGAGGAAACACGAACAGAGAAAGAGCGGCGATAAAAAGCCACGCGTTGCGTATCTTCATCTTAAACCTCTCGAAATTTATGAAGCAGAATTCAAACTGGTCTCACGAAGCGCTCGCTTCTTCCTGGTTAAGCGGCTGCACCTGTGCCTCTGCCTGTTCCGCATCTGGCGTGGTCAGCACCTTGCTGGAGAAGTGGCGAGCGGCGCGCGTGACTTCGTGGCCGAGCGCGTGTAGCTGCTCTGTTATCTTCTCGTCTTGCAGGTGGCCTTCCTTGTCGAACACCCGCCAAGCCTGCGGGATGGGGATGACCAGTGGCACTGCCCAACCTCTAAGGGCGCGCACGACGAACTCCATAGTGTTGACGGCCTGAAGCCCTTGCGTGCCGCCAGCCGTGCTGATGAGGCCGACGACCTTGTCGGTCAGATATGCAGGCTCGCGTTTGCTCAAAAGCTGTAGCCAGTCGAGCGCGTTCTTGAAAGAGCCGCTAATGGTTCCATGATAAAGCGGGCTGCTCCAGAGAAGCCCGTCCGCTTCGTGAACAGTGCGGCACAACTGCTCTACAGATTCCGGCACCTCGCTCAAGTCGGGCGCGTACATCGGAAGGTTCAACTCTTTTATGTCCAGCAGGGTTGTCTTCGCCCCGGCTTCGCGTGCGCCTTCGAGCGCCACTTTGAGCGCCGCCAAACTATTCGATTGAGCAGCAAGGCTCCCGCCCAGCCCCACAACCTTTATCTCTTTAGCCATAGAAGCCATCCCTTAAAAGTTAAAGACAATCGCTTTCATCTTCATCCTGTCACGGTTGTCTGGGCGGGGTTGCAGACGGAGACGGCGCGGGAGTTGGCGAAGGCTGCGGTGGAGGCAGCGCGGGCATCTCGGCGCGCTCGAATCTAGGCAACAACTCGTCGCGCATAGCCAGTTGATAAAGCGCCGCCGCGATGACGATGGCAGACCTCTTCACGTCGTCCTCAATCACTCGCTCGTACGTGTCAAGGTTCGTGTGCCAGGTGGTAGTGAAATACTCTATCGGGTCTTGCAGCACGCCTATGCCTGGAAGCCCCGCCTGATTGAACGAAGTGTGGTCGGAGCCGCCAAGCCCACGGCTGCGAGTATTGGTGACGCCCACTATGCCTAGATAAGCGAAGGGGCCGACGGCTTCGCGCAGGGGCGTGGCTGCATCGGGTGGGCCGAAGACGCTCATTCCGCGAGCACGACCAGTGCCGGAGTCAATGTTGAAGTAGCCGCCGAACTTGAAATAGTCGGGCTTGGGATTTTCAAACGAGCCGAAGTGCTCTTTGACGTAAGCCTGAGAGCCAAGCAGTCCTTGCTCTTCGCCTGACCAGAGCGCCACGCGAATCGTGCGGCGCGGGCGAACGCCAATCGCCTTCAGGATTCGCGCTGCTTCCATCATCACGGCGCAGCCTATGGCATTGTCCGTGGCTCCCGTCGCAGCGTGCCACGAATCCAGGTGCCCGCCGAGCATGATTACTTCATCGCGTTTGTCCGTGCCGGGAATTTCCGCAATCACGTTGTAGGAAGTAGCGCCTTCCGGGTAGCTGCGATTCTGTATATTGAATTCGAGCGTCACAGCCTGGCCGTCCGCCAGCAGGCGCGAGATGCGGCCATAATCCTCGTTGCGAAGGATGACGGTCGGCACTACGCGCGTCACGTCGAAGGTGCGGTTGTTGAAGGCGCGTATCTGCCCACCTTCGCGCCCCGCATCGTTGACGCGAACACGCACCTGATTATCAAGCAGGAACTTATCCAACTGCTCGCTCACCTGCCCGCCCGTCAACCTGTCGGAAGGCGTTGGCGTGGGCGTTGGTGTCGGCGTGGGCGAAGGCTTCACGTTCGGGTCAAAGCGCGTGCGAAGGTCGTCGTCGTTCAGGCGCTTCGGCGTAGGCGTAAAGTTGACGGGGACAGGCGTGTGCTTGCCTACCAAAACAATCTTTCCCGCGACTTTGTCTTTGATGCTATCGAAATACGCGGTCAACTCTGCCTGCGTGGGCCTTTCGGGCAGAACCATTTGATAAGCCTCTGAAACGACGGTTCCGTTTGTGCCGGGCGTCCACGCCAGGACTTCAAAGACCAGAGTATCTTTGACGGGCGAGACTATGAAGCCTGAGGCGCGCTCGTTGAGCCAGCCCGGATGGCCGAAGTTCCAAGGCTCAAGACGGGCGTTCTCCATTCCCCACTGCTGCATCTGCTTGACGGCCCACTCGCCCGCAGCCTTCAGGTTGGGCGAGCCTGTCAGGCGCGGGCCGTACACGTCCGAGAAGAAATGGAGCGTTCGCATTATCTGCGAGTTGTCCGTCTCTTCCTTCAGAATCTTCGCATAAATGTCCGAGCTAACGCGTTGCGGCTGCTGCTGCTCCTGCGTGTAGCTGACGGGTTGCAGAAAGAAAACGGTAATCAGTACGAGCGCAGTTCTCTTCACAAGGACTCTTCTTTTCATACGCCTCTACGGATTCAGGATTTTATTTTCTAACGGGTAGCAATCATTCAACTACAATTCAGCGAATATGAGAAGGGCTGAGCGTGGCAGATGCGGTAAGCCTTGACTATTTTCTTAATGAATCAATCGCTGCATTTCAAAAGATAGAATTGAGATGACTCGTTCGGCTCGCTCGGCTTCGGCGCGTGCCTCCGAAGAGCGCGGCAGGGAGTTCAGATGTTTCAGCAAAGCGACCAGCGCCGTGTTGTAAGCCGTTCCAGCCTCGCGTGCGTCGCGCGCAGTCGTGGATACGGCTTCGGCTGCTGCGTCATTATTGAGCGCGTTGTAATATTTCGCCATCTCTTCATGAAAGATGGCGGCGCAACGATAAACTTCGTGCCTGAGCTTCAAGAGCTTGTCCGTCATCATTGCCGAAGCATCAACGGGCAGGCACACGCTACTCGCCCGCACGTCATACGCCTTCCGCCACCTTGCGAAAGTGGTAGCCCATAGCGGCGAGCGTAACCGCGTGCGCGAAATTCTGCCGATTGTCTTTAATCGCCCTGCTCAGGTATCGCCAGAACTCTATACGCGACGGGTCGCGCACGCCCAGAGCAAGCGTGACTCTCATAAACGCTATCGCGTCGCTGATGATGTGTGTGCGGCGCGGCTCCGGCTTATCCCGCCTTAAATGCGACAGGCAATCGAGCGCTCGACGGTAATACTCTGCGGGGCTGTAGATGGTATGCACGATGCGCTCGTAACCTTCTATCAGGCGCGCAGTGTCCATGCGCGGGATGAAGTTCAGAGAGCCATCCATGTTATTGCCCGTGCTCTCTTCAAGCAGTCTTCCCTCTTTTGCCAGCCTGCGCCAGAGTTGAGTGTCTGGAAGCGCGGTCAGCAGTCCGACCATCGCTAGCGGAATGGCGCTCTCGCGTATGAACTTTATCTGCCGCTCGAAGATGTCTTCCGGGTCTGTGTCGAAGCCGACGATAAAGCCCGCCATCACCTCCAGCCCATAAGACTGAATCTTTCTGACGGAATCAAGCAGGTCGCGGCGGGTGTTCTGTCCCTTCTGCGCTTCCTTCAAGCTCTCTTCGACGGGCGTCTCTATGCCAAGGAAGACGCGGCGGAAGTTTGCGCGCTTCATCATCTCCAGCAGGTCGTCGTCCTCCGCCAGATTGACGCTCGCCTCGGTGATAAAAGTGAAAGGCTTCGAGTGTCGCTCAGACCATTCCACCAACTCCGGCAGGAGCCGCTTGACGTTGCGCTTGTTGCCTATGAAGTTGTCGTCAACTATGAAGACCAGTCCGCGCCAGCCCAGATCTCGCAGGGCGTCCAACTCCGCAAGCATCTGCTCATTTGTTTTAGTGCGCGGCACACGACCATAGATTTCTATGATGTCGCAGAACTCGCATTTAAACGGACAGCCCCGCGAGTACTGAACGGTCATGGCGCTGTAGCGGCGAAGGTCTGCCAGACGAAAATGGGGCACGGGCGTCTGTGTGAGCGCGGGCTTTTCCGTGGCTTGATAGG
>JACVRN010000188.1 GCA_014534425.1 Pyrinomonadaceae bacterium | reverse complement strand
GAACGTGAGGAGGTAGTCTAACGGGATGTCCGTGCCGTTCCACATGGTCGCCAATCAGATTAAAAGTGCCGCCTGCGACGGCGGTGAGTGTCGGCAGCTTTGAGACCCGCCCGCTACCGCAGGCGGTACTGACCTGCATTAGCGGCTCTCTATTCTCTTAGGCTGCCTGTTGAGCGTCGGCTGTCCCGAAGCATTCCTGAATCTCTTCGGCTTCGAGCGTGTCGCGTTCCATAAGGCCCTCGACAAGGCGGGCTATGGCGGGACGGCTGGCGTCCACCATCTCGCAGGCGCGCTTCATCTGCGCGTTGATAATCTCGCTCGTGGCGTGCTCTATGCGATCAAGGAGCGCCTGGCTGTGCGGGTCATCTGCTCGGCCCAGGTGAATCGGCCCCAGAGGACTCATGCCGAACTCTGCGACCATCTTGCGCGCTATCTCGACGGCGCGCTCGATGTCGTTGGACGCACCGGCAGTCATGGTATCCAGCAGAAGTTGCTCAGCCGCTCGGCCACCAAGGAGCATGGCTATCTGGTCTTCAAGGTACTCGCGCTTCTTCATCAGGCGGTCGCGTTCCGGCAAAGATTGCGTGACGCCGAGCGCACGACCTCGCGGCAGGATTGAGACCTTGTGAATCGGGTCGCCGTTCTTGACGGCCAAGCCCACGGCAACGTGTCCGGCCTCGTGAACCGCAGTCGCATAGCGCTCCTCGTCGTCCATCATGAAGCCGCGACGCTCTGCGCCCATCAATATCTTGTCGCGCGCGTACTCTACGTGCTTGCGCTGTATGCAGTCGGAG
Source organism: Pyrinomonadaceae bacterium (assembly GCA_014534425.1). Classification (GTDB taxonomy): domain Bacteria; phylum Acidobacteriota; class Blastocatellia; order Pyrinomonadales; family Pyrinomonadaceae; genus JACVRN01. Next base: position 4,643 of record JACVRN010000188.1, on the reverse strand, counting down.
TTGTCGCGCGTGGCGGCAATCGCAGACTCGTTGAGCAGGTTGGCGAGGTCAGCGCCGGAAAAGCCGGGCGTGCCGCGAGCTATCCATTGAAGGTCAAGCTCTGGCTCAAGGATGAGGCCGCGCGCGTGAACCTTCAGAATCTCTTCGCGCCCGCGTGCGTCCGCAAGGTTGACGGCAATCTCTCTGTCGAATCTGCCTGGACGCGTTAAGGCTTGATCAAGAATGTCCGGTCGGTTGGTGCTGGCTATGACGACAACGCCGCCCGTCTGGTTGAAGCCGTCCATCTCAATCAGAAGTTGGTTGAGCGTCTGATCCTGGTCGGCTGAGGCCGAATCGTTGCTGCGGCCACGCTGGCGGCCCAGAGCATCAATTTCATCAATGAAGATGACGCAGGGCGCGAGCTTTCGCGCCTCGGCGAAGAGACGACGAACGCGCGCTGCACCGAGGCCAGCGAACTTCTCCTGAAAGCTTGAGCCTGAGACGGAGAGAAACGGCACGCCCGCTTCGTTGGCGGCAGCCCGCGCAAGCAAGGTCTTTCCGGTTCCCGGAGGGCCGGAAAGCAGTATGCCGCGAGGAGCGCGCCCACCCAGGCGACCGAAGCGCTCAGGGTCGCGCAGGAACTCTATGGTCTCCGCAAGCTCGTTCTTCGCTTCGTCAACGCCAGCGACTTCCGCAAATCCCACGTTCTGATTTCCGTTTCCGTTGACGACCGTAAAATCGCTGCCACGCCCGCCCATGCTGGCGTAAACTCTCCAGCCTACGAAGCCGAAGGCCGCGAGCGTCAGCAGGGGAATCGCCCAGTTGAGGGCGGTCGAAAGCGGGCTTGGCCGTAGAGACTGGTACTGAACCGGCAGATTATTCTTGACGAAGCCTTCGGCTATCTCTTTCTGCGCGGCTGAGTCCGGCACGATGGCTCTTTGCAGCGAGCCGTCCTTGCTGGTCACGGTCATCACTTCGCCGTCAATCTGAAGCGAAGCGGCCTCAGCGCTGCGGCTGAGGTTGCTCAACTGTGTGTAGTCAATCGTCTTAACAAGCGGCTGGCGACGCTGGTAATAGATGACTGCGCTCGCAACAATCAGCAGAAGAAGCAGTGCGATGGCTATGAAGAGACTGGTCTTTTGAGATTGGGGGATGAGACGCGGTAATGGGGAAGCCATGATAACAATACTCCAGAGCACGGGAATTTTTTCGGGGGAAACCATTCCTCGCGCGCGAGACGAAAATTAAAGTCTACAAAGAAACGTTGTCAGCTTGAAAGTAAGAACTTTCGTTGGTCAGGGAACAACTGTTAATTCTACGAAGAGCAACCATTCCCCGGATTTGAACACGCTCACAAAGGCAGGGGCCGCACGTGAGCGGCAAAAAACACTTTACCAGCCTGAGCATGGTGAAGTCCAGCCCTCTAAAACATCTGCGGTGAGCTTTTACAAAAAATTTTCGCTGACAGTGGCCGAAACCGTCTTTTAAAGAGCAATCGGGGGCCAACGATTTTGTCCGATGTCCTTGACAGGCTGTCGGTTGCCGCCTTTAGTGCGAGAAAAGTTTGCGCTGACCGGCCTGCCCTAAATCAAAACACGCGCGGGCCATCCCATGCGGCAAGATTCGATACATTCAAACGCTATCCTCTGCCCCAAAGCCGTCCGGCAAAACCCGCAGCCTGCGGCTTAAACTACTTATAAATAGTAGCTTAGCCGGTTTCATCCGCACCTTGGGCGAGGCTGGCACGGTCGTTGCCAACACTAGGGACGTGCGGGTTCAAAATAGAACCGAGTGAGATTAAATCAGCGACGCTCAAAACAAAGGAGAAGGCGATTATGTTGTGGACGATTCTTGTGGTGCTTCTGGTTTTATGGTTAATCGGCGCGATTGGTGGCATCGGCGGCAATTTGATTCACTTGCTGCTCGTAGTGGCGCTCGTGGTGCTGGTAATTAACCTGTTGACTGGCCGACGCACTGTTTAAGAGAACGGCAGCCGGGCTGGCACAAACAGTTTTCTTCATCAATAACCAACCGAACCGGGGACGAGATTTCCAATCAACTCGTCCCCCTTTCCTTTTTAAAAATCGGTCAGCCGGAGATTAAGCTCTGTGGTGATGCGGCCCACAGGGTAGAGATTCATCTGCCTGTCCCAGTAGGGCGAGCGCTCGTAGAAGAACTTCAAGCGCGCTTCGGGGCTGGCTGCGAATTTCGCGTCCCGCTTCAGGCGCTCTTCAAACTCTCGCCGCAGGTTTTCATCCCGCGCCAGCATATCGCGCGCAAGCTTCTCCAGCTTGTAATCTTCGGCGTCTTCCTTCTGCTCAAAAATAGCGTTGAAGAAGCCCCAGGAGACGAAGGAGTCCGGGGCGTCTGGTTCGAGCAGGTGTATGGCTACGCGCGAGGCTGCCTGCGCCAGAGGGACTACGACAGAACCGGCTGCAAACGTTCTGCGCTCCCTGACCACTGAAGTCTTGTAAGACGCTCTCAACCGTCCTTCAAACGGAGAGGCAGCCCACTTCACCTCGCTGAAGCGGTAGCTTTCGACTTCTATCTCAACTGGCGCGGCCAGCCTTTCGAGGCGCAGGCCGTGTGCCGCGAGTATCTCAATCACGTCCTTCCACTGCGGCGGCACTATGTAGTAGAGCGGCGGCGCGACCGCTTTCGTCACGCGAACGTCGTCATAAAGAGGAACCGTGTATTCGACGGGCTTTGTCCCAAAGACCACGCGCCCTTTGCCGGACACTTCGCTGATGTCCGTCAACGCCTCCACGCCTTTAAGCTGAAACGGAACGGTCTTGTCCGTCATCTCTACCCTGAGCGGCACAAGACGCTTCGGGTCGAAGCTGCGACCGAGCGCAATCGCCTCCTCTTCCGAGCTTCGCACTGCGCCGAGCAGCCGCTCCGTGTTCCTGTTCATCTCTTCCAGCGTGTACATCAAAAGGTCGTAAGTCCCTCGAACGCGCGTGCGGTAATCCTTGAGCATGTGGGTCTCTATGGTGAGGCCGGGACTGTTGCGAAGCGGCGTGTAGCCTGTGGAAAAGCGCGGGGGCATGATGAAAGCGTCAATGCCTTTCGACGCGTCGCGGTTGTCTCGAAAGGTCATGTATTGGGCCAGAAGACTTCCGGCCCGCTCCGTCGCAGGAAAGATGCGACCATCAAAAGCGTCCCTGTGCCAATCTACGATTGCCTTCGGTACATGCTCGTGATGCTCATAGATGTACGTGATGTCGTATTGATAATCCGCTCCGTCCGTCACGTGACAATCAATCAGGAGGTCAGGCTTCCACTGGTTCCAGACTTTGAGCCAGGCGCGTGTCTCCGGCGCATCCAGCTTCATGTAATCACGATTCAAATTGAGATTCGTGGCGTTCGCGCGCCAGCCCATCTCTTCCGGCCCATTCTGATTGATGCGATTGTAAGGCCCGAAGCGCTCGTGGCCGTCCACGTTGTAGATGGGAATGTAAAGTATGACGACGCGCTCCAGCAGCCCTCGTCTGGTTTTAGTGATGGCAATGTCTCTAAGAAGAGCAAGCCCTGCGTCTTTGCCGTCCGGCTCGCCCGGATGAATGCAAGCCTGTATGAGCAGGACGGCCTTGCCCGCTTTTCGCGCAGCCTCAGGCGTAAACGTCTCGCCCTCCGCCACAATCAATAGCGGAAGGTCGCGCCCTTCGCCGCTTATGCCGAAGCTCTGATAGCGTATCAAGGGCGAAGATGCATCGAGCCTACGGCTGTAGGCTATGGTTTCATCATAGCGCGCGGTCTGACGGTAATCTGTCTTTTCCGCTCGCGTCTGCCACTCGGCAGGCACAGGCGGCTGTGGTGTTTGAGTCATGACGGTTTCACTCCATGCAAATAGAGACAGAATGCAGATTAACACAGAGAGTAGCAGGCGCATTCGTCTTCTCCAATCCAGAGATTTTGTTTTTAAGAGGAGCGCCTTAACTATAAAGGCAAAAGAGAACGGATGCCAGATTGTAGGGGCACATCCGACTGTTTTACCTTTTGCTTTCCCTGCAACTTGTAAGGCACAATGAGAATCAGAAGCGATATGGCTATCTTAAATACGAATCTTGTCAGGGAAAGATTAATGCACCTTCAAAGGGCCGCCCGCAGCACTCTTATCCTCGTGCTCCTGGTTTCGTTCACGCTTTCCGGTCTTGCTCCGGCTGCGTATGCTCAAAGAGCGAGGGGCCGTTCGCGCACGCAAGCCCCCGCTTCGCCGCCGCGCAGGCAGATGCGAGGGACGGAGCACCGACGCCTGCCTCGCACCTACGACGTGCAGCATTACATCATACGCACGCGCTTCGATGTGCCTAATAAGACCGTGTACGGTGACACGACCGTTACGTTGAAGCCTCTCTCGTCAGGCTTCCAGTCCTTTGAACTGGACGCGACTGGCATGGAGTTTGAATCCGTGCGGCTTGAGCCTGAAGGCAAGGCGCTGAGGTGGACGCGCACTCCTGACAAGCTCAACGTCACGCTCGATAGAAGCTACTCCGCTTCGGACACAATCAGCGTCAGAATCAAATACAGCGCGACGCCGGAAAAGGGGCTTTACTTTATCCCCGCTTCTCCGGCCACGCGTTATCGTCGCTACAGTAAGCCCGCGCAAATGTGGTCGCAGGGTGAGGCTGAAGAGAATCACTACTGGTTCCCCTGTTACGATT
>JACVRN010000082.1 GCA_014534425.1 Pyrinomonadaceae bacterium | reverse complement strand
GAGAGCATTTCCTTCTTTCTACGAAGTCGGCTTCTCGCTCCTGTCGGGAAACAGACGAAAGAGCGCTTCGCTGTGGCTACATTGAAACCCGCAAATCCTACACTGAAATATAAACCCATGCGCATTCGACTCCACAGGGCACGCAAGGCCCGCGTCCGTCTACGGCGCATCAACCGCATGCGATCTTCTCTCAAGGTCGCGAGGAATCAATAAGATCATGCTGAAACGAGCTAAGAAGAATCTGGTCGGATTAGACATCGGCTCAAGCTCGGTCAAGGCCGTTGAGTTGCAGAACAAGCGCGGACAGTTTGAACTGGTTAGCCTGGGCTACGAGAATCTCCCCTCGGACACCATCGTTGACGGTCAGATCATGGAACTCAACAGCGTCTCGAACGTCGTCTCGAATATCTTCCGCGAGCATCAGATCAAGTCTGACCGCATCGTCGCAGGCGTCTCGGGCCATTCCGTGATTGTCAAGAACATCATGGTGCCGCAGATGAGCGAGGAAGAGTTGGAAGAGTCGATTGACTGGCACGCCGAAGAGCACATCCCGTTCGACATCGCAGACGTGAGTCTGGACTACCAGATTACGGGCCGCACACACGACGCCCTGCAAGTCCTCATGGCCGCCTGCAAGCGCGACAAGATAGCCAATCTCAAGCAGGTCATACAGCTTGCCGGCAAACAGCCCACCATCATAGACGTTGACGCCTTTGCCTTGCAGAACTGCTACGAGGTCAACTACCAGCCCGCGCCCGGCGAGGTCGTAGCCCTTCTCAACATAGGGGCGGCGACGATGAACATCAACATCCTGAACGGCAACAAGTCAGTATTTACGCGCGACGTATCGGTCGGCGGCAACCAGTACACAGGGCTGTTGCAGAAGGAACTGGGCCTGCCGTTCGAGCAGGCAGAAAGCGCCAAGCGCGGCGTGCCGCTTCCCGAAGGGACGGAAGAGCGAGACATTCAGCCCATCCTTGAGACTGTCTCGGACATCCTCGCGCTTGAGATTTCAAAGACGATGGATTTTTATCGCGCGACTGCTGAAGAGGGCGAGGCCGCCGTGCAGAAGATTCTGGTTTCGGGCGGCGGTTCGAAACTGTCGGGTCTCATCGAATACCTGACGCAGCGCTTCGAGATTCCTGTAGAGGTCTTCGACCCCTTCCGGCAGATAAGAGTTGACGCCAGGCGTTTCGATCCCGATTACATGCGCGAGGTTGTGCCCGAGATGGCCGTCGCCGTCGGGCTAGCTTTGAGAGGAGTTGACGCGCGATGATTAAAGTCAATCTATTAGATTCTGTGACCGACCGCGCTCGCGGCGTGGCCGTCGTAGAGCAGAAGGTCACTAATCCGGCCATGCAGACGCTCCTGATGGGAGTCGTCGTGCTTGTGCTTATGGTGGCCGGAATGGGCTACGACTACGTCAGCGCGGGCGCAGCCAAGGCGAAAGCTCAAAAAGACCTGGAAGAGCAGCAGCGCATAGCCGCGCAGATGGCCGCCATCAACAAGGAACAGGCAGAGCTTGAGAAGAAGACCAAGGACATACAGGTTCGCATAGATGCTATTCAGAAGCTTCGCGCTTCTCAGCAGGGGCCTGGCAACGTCCTGCGCGAGATAAAGGAGCGCGTAGACACCATTCCGGGTCTTTACCTTGAGAGTGTCGAGCAGAAGGGCAACGAGATTGTTATCAAGGGTGATTCTCCGAACGAAGCAAGCGTGACGCGCTTCGGCCAGAGCCTTGAGTTTTCGCAGGGACAGTTTTCCAACCTGGACATCTCTACCGAGCGCAAGCAGGTTAAGATTTCCGCCACGGAGGTTAACGGCGTCCCCGTCGACCCTGCCGCTCCGAAGCCTGAAGTCGTAAGCTTTACCATCAAGTGCAACTACTCACAGCCCGGCGGCGCTCAGCCTGCCGCCGCTCCTGCAAACGCGCCGACCAACCAGGTCGCCCAGAAATAATCTAAAAGGGTAACAAGATGAAATTAGGTAATCTTAAGGAACAACCCTGGTACTTGCGATTGAGCATCATGCTTGTCGTTGCCGTGGCCTTTTACGCAGCCTTCTGGTACTTCATCACCAGTGGCACGCGGGCCGAAGCCAAAGAGATTAACGACAAGGTCGAAGGCTTGCTTCGCCAGAACGAGGGCGCACGCATAGCCTCGCAACGCCTCAACGAGTTCAAGGTCGCGTACCAGAACAAGCAGCAGGAGTACGACGAGCTAAAGGCTCTCTTGCCGGAGCAGCGCGAATTGACGAGCGTGCTTCAGGGTGTGCAGGATCGCGCACGCGACACTCGACTCACCTTGATTCGCTTCTCGCCGAAGGAAGACGTGCAGCAGGACTTCTATAGCGGCAAGCCCGTGCAGGTCGTCTTGAACAGCACGTTCCAGAACCTGCGCGCGTTCTTCGACCAGATGGCGCGCTACCAGCGCATAGTCTCCATCACGGACTTCAAAATCAACCGCATCAGGGAAGACGAGATGAATAATACCAAGACGGTTGACGCGCAGTTCCTGATGACGGCTTATTATGTCTCTGCCGAAAAACTTCAGCAGAGCGCGCAGCCTGCACAGGCTCCGCCGCCAGCCGCCAACAACGCACAGCAGCCCGCTCCGGCTAAATAGCTTTAAATTACCGCGCCGCTTTTACGCTGAGCGGCCAATTAAACGGGAAGATAATATGAAGCACTACAACAGAAACCTACGCTACATCACGCGCGCCGCGCTTCTGCTGGTTGCGGTTGCAATTAGCGGCGCAGTCTTCGCAACTCCGGCGCAGCAGGCGAAGAAGGGAACCGGCCCGCGCGACCCATTTGTCCCTTACAAGCCGGTTCTGAGAACCAAGGCTCAGAAGGTTGTAGCCATGCCTGTCACGCCGCCGCCCATACAGGCGCGCATAGACAAGTACAAGGCGCAGAAGCTTGAGGCCATGCGGGCGCAGATGCCTGCGCCGAAGCCCACGACCGCGCTCTTGCTGAGCGAGATGCAGGTCATTGGCATCTTCCGTACGCCGCGCGGCTACGCAGCTATGGTCGAAGCAACTCCCATCAAGCTCTCTTACACAGTCTATCCCGGAGAGCAGTTCTACGACGGCCAACTGGTAGCCATAGAAGAGAATCGTCTGGTCTTTCGCCGCGAGACTCGCTACACGGATGGCAAGAGCCAGATGAACGTCGAAATCAAACCCTTACGCCAGGCCAATGCAGTCAGCGACTCCATGGCCGTCACACGCTCTGGAGATGATAAGGGCGCGGCTCCCGCGACTAACGCGACAGCCGCCGCTCCTTCCGCCTCTCCCGAAAACAAGTAGAGTTTCACTGGTCTGGTACGTTCCCTTCGGAAGCCTGAGCCGCGAGGGAGCTTAAAAAGGCCGGGCCTTTCACCGAAGCGCACCTCAATTCAACCATCCGGTCAAGAATATTTTCTGGAGAGATTGAAAAGAGGCTTGCGCGCCTTCATTGACAATAAATGCTGCTCATTTATCCCGCGTTGTGCGGCGCGTGCTTTTGCCGACTTCATCAAAGGAGCCGGACGAGCGCAGCGCGTGGCGGGCTTAAATGGTCGCGGCAATTCCCTTAAGGAGGGAACTCATGTTTGATTTCTTTAGAGTAAAGGCGGGTATCAGAAGAGGCGCGCTCGTCCTCATGCTGGTTTGCTCGCTCTCCATGTCGGCGCTGGCCGTTCGCCCGAACGTTGTTCCTATGGCGAAGAACCTACGCGCGACCATCAATGGCGCATCCACCCTCATCACCATAGAGGGCACCGCGCCCATGCCATATTCCATCTCAAAGCCCGACACGCGCACCGTTCTGGTCAGGTTGCCGGGCGTTGACACCTCTCGCCTTGAACAAATCTACAACGTGAACTCGCCGCTCGTGGCGGGCGTACGCGTCGAGCGCGTTCTGCGTCTAGGCGAAACGCCTGTCCCCGTCGTTCGCGTGCTGCTCAGAGAGCCTGCGCGCGACCGCTCACAGCTTGCCAGCAATAACCTTATGCTTGAGTTGGTGCCGGAAAGCAAGACGGCTGATAATTCCGTCTACGGGCCGCAGGCAACGACTTCGACCAACGGCTTGAGCGCTGCCAACAACAGCCCGATTCTCGCCGATGATGCGCCCGGCGCAGTTCCTACTCCGACTCCCGTAGTCATGCGCCCCCTTCCTACACCAACGTCGCAGGTCAGAGTCACGCCTGCCGGTGGAGCGGGCCAGCAGAACTCTCAGGGGCAGCAGTACGGCCAGCCCGGTTTCGTCGGCGAGCCTATTAATTTGAATGTCGTCAACGCAGACATACGCGACATACTCAACTACATCACAGAGCAGTACGGCGTGAACTTCGTCATTGATAGCTCCGTCAGTGCCGTGCCCGTGACCGTCAACGTTACGGACGTGCCCTGGAATTTCGCGCTCGACGCCATCCTTCGCGCAAACCGCCTAGGCATCGATGTCGAAGGAAACATCCTGCGCGTAGCCACCAACGAGGTCTTGGCTTCCGAGGCTGCGGTGCAGGAAAGGATAAGAGAGGCGCAGTTGAACAACGCGCCGCTCGTGACGGAATTTATACGTCTTAACTACGCTCGCGCATCCGGCACTCTGGCCCAGGCCGCAGGCTCTACCGGCGGCTTCTCCGGCGGCTCAACGAACGATAGCTTTTCGGGCGGAGCAGGCGGCGATGCTACGGGCGGCGGCGGCGACCAGGGAATACTTCCCATCATCGCGCGTCGTCTCTCAAAGCGCGGCGGCGTTGAAGTTGACGGGCGCAGCAACACGCTCATCATCACGGATGTCAAAGAGAACATAGACGCCATACGTCAGCTAGTAACTCTGCTGGATCAGCCCGAGCCGCAGGTCGAGATAGAGACGCGCATAGTCATAGCCAACCGCAACTTCAGCCGCGACCTCGGCGTCCAGTTGGCAGCCGTGGTTCAGAATGGTGCAGGCGACGCAGTAGGCTCATTCAAGACACTACCGGGCGCAACCGGCGGCGGTCTTCAGCCGGGCGGCATTCCTGGCGGAGTCGGCGGCACAGTGCAGCCCGCGACGGGCGGCGCAACCCTCGGCGCTAACCTGGCTAACACGGTCATAGGCTTAACCACTGGCATCTTCGGCACGGCGCAGATTACCGCAGCCATCACCGCCGCAGAGAGCAAGGGACAGGCTAAGATAGTCGCCACGCCGCGCGTCACGGCTCTTAACAATCGCCCTGCTCAGATTGAGAGCGGGCAGCAGATTCCCGTCATCACGCCACAGACGGGTGCGGGCGGCTCCGGCGGCGCGCTGGTCTTTACGACCACCTTCGTCTCGGTTCCGCTTCGTCTGTCCGTCACGCCGCAGATTTCAGACGCGGGCACGGTGGTGCTTCGTGTGACGGCTGAAAACAATAGCATCAACACAACCATCGCTGTGGCCGGTACTCCTGGCATAGACACACAGCGCATGCAGACGGAAGTGCTCGTCCCCGATGGCGGCACGACCGTCATAGGCGGCGTGCTCGCAGATAACGAGACCGAGTTACAGAACCGCACGCCCGGCCTCGGCAGCATTCCGATTCTAGGCAACCTCTTCAAGCGCAAGCTGACCACGCGGCAAACGAACGAGATTCTGTTCTTCATCACGCCGCGCATCTATCGACCGGACTACGCGGGACGCCCGACCTCCGGGACGGTCAGCACAGGCACGCGCACGGCCACGATTCCTCAGCCCGTGCCGCTAGGCAATCCTCCCAGCAACACGCCTACGCCTACTCAGTTGCAGCAGCAGCCCGCCGTTCAGCCGCAGACCAACCTGCCGCAGCCCGGCAACTTGCCTGCCGCGCAACCGCAGACGGCCACGCCCGCCCGTCCGACTGCCGCAACCGGCCAGCGCCCATAATCTTTGGAAGGAGGAATAGTCCAATGTTCAAAGAACCCCTGAAGGCTATGATAGAGCGCGCGGAAGGAAGCATAGGCGCGTTCATCATGGGCACGGACGGCATAGCCGTAGAGAAGGTGTTGACCGACGAAGCGCGCGACGCCAACCTGGACGTGGCAGCCGCAGAGTTCACTTCGCTTGTACGCAACGCACAGCGCACGGGCGGGGACACAGGACTCGGGAACTTACGAGAGTTGGTCGTAGTGCTCGAACAGGCCGTGGTCATCATGCGCCTTTTCAGCCGCGAGTACTTCGTCGTGCTGATGATGAAACCCGACGGCAATCTGGGTCGGGGCAGATTCGAGATGCGTAAGGCAGAGCTTGAGCTTGCGCGCGAGTTCGTCATCTGAGCGTGAAGAAAGATAAAGCTCAAAAGCACCGGCGGCTCTGAAGCCCGGATGTGTAGGCGCATTTGAAAGAGCGTTAGAGCGTACAAGGGGCAGGTAATAACAGACGCCGCCGGTGAACAGTCGGGTATTCAAGGGCACATCTCCCAATCTGTTCACCGGCGGCCTCATATTTTGATAGTACACGGATAATAAGATGGCTAAATTAGACGAACTCCTGACATTTGCTAAGCAGAAAAACGCTTCTGACCTTCACTTGACGAGCGGCTCTTCTCCTTACCTACGTATACACGGCGAGATGGTCAAGCTCAACCATCGCCACGTCTCGCCGGAAGTTTGCCACGGATTGATTTTCGAGATTCTGACGGACAATCAGAAGGAGCTGTTCCTTGAGGCTAGGGATTTGGACTTCAGCTACACGCTCGAAGGCGTGGGCCGTTTTCGCGTCAACGTCTTCATGCAGAGGAACGGCATCGGCGCTGTCTTTCGTTACATAGCCGAAGAGATTCTGACGCTCGAAGAATTGGGACTGCCCGAACAACTGCTAGACCTGATAGATGTCTCCGAAGGGCTGATACTCGTCACGGGGCCGACAGGCTCGGGCAAATCTACAACGCTCGCCGCACTGATTCACGAGATAAACATGAATCAGCGCGCACACATCATCACCATAGAAGACCCCATAGAGTTCGTACACACCAACCAGCAGTCTTTGATTAACCAGCGCGAAGTGGGCAATCACACGGAGTCTTTCCATTCCGCTTTGAGAGCCGCCCTGAGAGAAGACCCCGACATCATACTCGTGGGCGAGATGCGCGACCTTGAGACAATTTCTTTAGCCATCACCGCCGCCGAAACTGGTCACTTGGTCTTCGGCACTCTGCACACCAACTCAGCCACGAAAACGGTTGACCGCATCATAGATGTCTTCCCCAACAGCCAGCAGGCGCAGATTCGCACCATGCTTTCGGAGAGTCTGCGCGGCGTCGTAGCTCAGGCGCTTCTGCCGCGAGCAGACGGCGAAGGCCGCGTGCCCGTCGTGGAAGTTCTGGTTAATCTTCCGGCGGTCTCCAACCTCATACGCGAAGGCAAGACCTTCCAGATAGCTTCCGCCATGCAGACCAAGCGCGCACAGGGCATGCTCACCTTCGAGGCTTCCATCAACGAACTCATTCGACAGGGCCTCATCGCAAGACAGGACGGCATGGGCTTCCTCGGACGCCGTTTCAATAGCGGAGTATCCGGCGGCAACGGCTCCTCCGCAGGAAGCTCCGTTTCGACAAGAGAACTCAATCCGGTCTCATATTAAGAGCGCTCATCCGGTGCCGGGCGGCATTTTTACGAAGGGCATGCCGCGAAGGATGACTTTCTGGCGGCGCTGCACGCGCTTCAGGTTCTTCTGCGGGTTGAAGATGTTAAGCGGGCTGGGAATCATGGCGGAGAGAAAGGCCGCTTCGCGCGGCGTTAAATCAGCCGCAGACTTTTTGAAGTAGTACTGCGACGCTGCCTCCGCGCCGTAGATGCCGTCGCCCCACTCTATGATGTTGAGATAGATTTCCAGAATCCTGCGCTTGGAAAGCTCGCGCTCCAGAAAGTAGGTGATGACGGCCTCGCGCCCCTTTCTCAAAAAAGAGCGCTCATTTGAAAGATAAAGATTTTTGGCTAGCTGCTGCGTGATGGTCGAAGCGCCGCGCTTGAAGCTCGGCAGGTTCCAGTCCCAGATAGAAGGGTCTTCGCCTTCTTCCTTAGATTCCTTCTCGGCCTCTCGCTGCGCTTCGTCCCAGGCCCTCTGAATCGCTTCATAATCAAAGCCGTGATGCGTGGCAAAGTTTGTATCTTCGCCCGCCAGCACCGCTCTCTGTAGCTGCGGAGAGATTCTTTCAAGCGGCACCCATATCTGCATGCGCTTGGGCTGCTCGCCGCGCTTCTGCGCCTCCTGCATGCGATAATCAATGAGCGAAGTCGAGCCAGGGTTATGGTCGCGCAGCTTGGAGATGGTGTACGTGTAAGAGATGAACACGTAGGCGAGCGCCAGCACCAAACCGACCAGCATTCCCAGAAAGATTCTTTTAATCCAACCCCACATCTTCAGTGAACCGCTAAAGTTTCAGAACTGTTCCGAGCTTAATTCCCGCAGATTATAATTCAACTCGTTGGGCGCGAGGGCGTCCGTCTCGTGAAATACTTTGCGCGCTGCGCGTATGGTGTTGGCGTGAATCTCTACGGTGTCGCTGATGTTCGCGGCATACCCGCCGGACATGACCGTCACAATCGGAAGACGACGGTCTCTGCACTCTGTTAAGACGAACTCGTCGCGCGCACGAAGCCCGTCCATTGAAAGCGAGAGCCGCCCCAATCTATCGCCCGCGAAAGGGTCTGCGCCTGCTAGATAAAATACAAGGTCGGGCTTATGAGCCAGAGCGTGTGGAAGATTCTCTTCCAGGCTCTTCAAATAAGCTTCGTCCTCCGTCCCGTCCGGCAACTCAACATCGAGCGTAGAGCGTTCCTTAAAGAGCGGATAATTCTTTGCGCCGTGCATAGAGAAGGTGAAAACTCGCGGGTCGTCACGAAAAATCGAGGCAGTTCCGTTTCCCTGATGCACGTCGCAGTCTACGACCGAAACGCGGCTGACCTTCGCCTCTCGCTGAAGAACGCGTATGCTGACGGCCACGTCGTTGAGCACGCAGAAGCCTTCGCCGCGCTCCGGGAAAGCGTGATGCGTTCCGCCCGCAAGATTCGCAGCGATGCCTTCATCAAGAGCATTGCGCGCGGCCAGTAGAGTTCCGCCCGTAGCCAGAAACGATCGCCTGACAAGTGCCTTTGACCAGGGAAGCCCAAGCCTTCGCATCTCACGCGCCGTCAGGGAGCCTGCGCGAAGGCGCGTCACGTAATCCTCCGTGTGAACCAGCATCACGTCCTCAATCGCCGCAGGCTCAGGCTCTACAATGTCTGCGGGCCTGAGCGTCCCTTCGGTCAGCAACAGGTCGCGCACCAACTCGAACTTGCGAATCGGAAAGACGTGCCCTTCGCCTATGTCAGCGTAATAACGAGATGTGTAAGAAACAAGCATCAACAAAACAGTCTAGAGAGTCTGTAGAGTCTTGAGAGTCTAGAGAATCAGTCTACCCGTTACTCTCTGGACTCTCAAGACTCTACAGACTCTCTAGACTTAGTATTGAATCAGGCTGCCTTCGCGTTTGGCGCGGCGTATGGCGCGGCTGAAGACCCATAGGGAGAAGGGAAGCAGCGCGACCAGAAAGAGTAGAAGCGTGAGAAGCGGGTCGCTCACTTCTGAAAGGCCCTGGCCTTCTATGAGCACGCGACGTATGCCGTCCAGGCCGTAGGTCGGAGGCAGAATGCGCGAGACGGTGCCGAAGCCTGCGCCCAGTAGTTGAGTCGGAAAGAAGACGCCGGAAAAAAGCGCGGAGCCTGTGCCGAGCAGAACCGCGAAAGGGTCTCCGCGCTTGAAGACCATTGCAAAGCTCGCAGAAAGAATGCCGAGGCACGCCAGCACGAGCGTCGTCAGAATAAGAAAGAGAAGCGCGAGCAGATAGCTTCCTCTGAAATGCACACCGAAGAAGAGCCAGCCGAAGAAGAGATACAGAAAAGAGAAGAGCGTGGCCTGCACAAACTCCCAAGCAGAGCTTGCCACTACGACCACGGGGACGCTGATGGGCGTCAGCAGCACGCTCTCCAGCGTGCCTTGCGTCTGCTCGGCTCGTATCGCGTTGGCTAAGCTTGAAAAGCCTGTCATGAAATAGTTAAGCACAGCCAGTCCCGTAATCCATGCCGCGAGCGGGTCGCGCCATTGTGTGAAAGGGCTTTCGGCGCAGGGACAGTCGGCGCGGCCCGTGAAGGTCTTGGCGACGAAGAAGAGCGCCGTGACCATCAGCAGAATCGAAAGGACGCGAAGGAAAAACTGTAGACGATAAGAGAGCAACAACTGGAAATCGCGGACTACGAATGCCCAGACGCGGCGAAAGAGCAGTGTGACGGAGCGCAGCATTACTTCTTCAACTCCTCTTCATGAAGGGCCGTGAGAACGTCGAGAAGCGTTGCCTGCTCGGAATCAACGCTCAAAACGTGAGCGCCGCGCTCCATCAGGCCGGTCAGGGCTTTATCGAGCGTCTCGTCGTTCGTCTCGCGCCTGAAAGAGAGCGAGAGCGCGTTCGATTGCTCCGCGATTTCAAGCTCGCCCAAAGACGAAGCTAACGCCTCTTCAATCGCCCGTCGCTCAATGCCGCGCACGGTAATCGTCACGCGCTCGGTCTGTTGGTGAAGAGCACGCAGGTTCTTCGGAGTGTCCACGGCGCGAATGACTCCACGGCTTATGATGGCTACGCGGTCGCAGAGTTCTTCGACTTCGCTCAGGTTGTGCGAAGTGAGTAGGATTGAGACGGGCGGCTGGACGCGCACAAGCTGGCTGATGGTCGTACGCAGTCGCGCGGCGGCCAAAGGGTCTAGCGAGCGCGTAGGCTCGTCCAGAAGCAGCACGGGCGGATTGGGAAGAAGCGCGCGTGCGACCGCGAGTCGCTGCTTGTTGCCGGTCGAAAGCTCTCCGAAGCGACGCTGCACTGAAGCGCCCTCGAACTCAAAGAGAGCGAGAAGCTCCTTGATGCGACGCCGCGCCGCACGCTCTTCCATCCCGTAAAGCCTGGCGAAGAAGATTAGATTCTGCACGGGCGTCAGCCGCCAGTAAAAGCTGCGCTCTTCTGCGGTCGCAAGGCCGACCTGCGCGCGAACCCTTTCGGCATGACGCACGCTGTCAAAGCCCCTGACGGTCACACTGCCTTCGGTCGGCTGCACGAGCGTGGCGATGATTTTCGTGAGCGTAGTTTTGCCAGCGCCGTTCGGCCCTATGAGGCCGAAGATTTCACCCTCGCGGACTTTCAGAGAAACATCACGCAGGGCTTCCACGGGCGGCTTCGTAGGGCGGCGGAAAAAGCTTTTGAGACGCGCAAGCGGGACGGGATAAGTCTTAGAGAGATGCTTCATCGAAACAGCTGAAGAATCTTTTGAAGTCGCTCCCATCGTGCTCATCGCTTGCGCTGGCGCGGGTCAAGGTATTCGCGCAGGCCGTCGCCTATGAAGTTGAAGGCCAAGACTGTGAGCGCTATGGCTATGCCCGGAAAGATGAGCACGTGCGGCGCGGACATCAGCGTGTTAAAGCCGCGCGCCTCGTCAATCATCACTCCCCAGGATGGCGCGGGCGGCGGAACGCCCAGGCCCAGAAAAGAGAGAGAAGCTTCCGACAGCACAGCGCCCGCCATACCCAGACTCGCCTGAACGATTAGAGGCTGCACTGCGTTCGGCAGTATGTGAACGAAGAGTATGCGAAGGTCGCTTGCGCCGAGCGCGCGTGCAGCCTGCACAAAATCATACTCGCGCACCTTCAAAACCTGCCCGCGAATCAGCCGCGCGTAACCCACCCAGCCTATGATGCAGAGCGCCAGTATAAGCTTGTTCAGGCCGGAGCCAAGAAAGGCTACGAGCGCGATTGCCAGCAGCAAGCCCGGAAAGGCCAGAAAGACGTTGAAGACGTAACCGGAAACGACGCGGTCAATCCAACCGCCATAATATCCGGCCAGCGCCCCTATGATTGTCCCTACGACGGAAGAGACAACGACGACCACAATGCCCACCTGCAAAGAGATGCGCGCACCAAACACCACGCGCGAGAAGACATCGCGCCCCGTGGCATCCGTGCCGAACCAGTGCGCTGCCGAAGGCTCCCTGTAAATATTAGACAAATCGGTCGCGCCTACATCATGCGTCGCAATCCAAGGCGCAAAGATGGCAACCACCACCATCAGCGCGACCACTACTAATCCGAATATTGCTAAGCGACTCATATAGAAGCTGTCAGCCATCAGCTATCAGCTATCAGCAGAAGCAAGAAGCTGACTGCTGTACGCTGATAGCTGACGGCTCTTTAAGAAACTCTGATTCTAGGATCAAGCCAGCGATAGACCATGTCGGTCAGGGTGTTGGCGAGGATGTAGGTGACGCTGATGACAAGCACGCAGCCTTGAATCAAACGATAGTCGCGCTTGTTGATGCCATCCTCTACCAGCAGTAAGCCGATGCCGGGCCAGCCGAAAATCTTCTCCGTGATAATCGCCCCGGCGAGCAGCACGCCGAGTTGTAAGCCCAAGATTGTGACGACCGGAATCAGACCGTTCTTGAGAACATGCTTGTAGACGACCTTGTTTTCGCTCAAGCCCTTGGCGCGGGCCGTACGCACGTAGTCTTCGCCAAGCTCTTCTATCACGCTTGAGCGCACCATGCGCGTCAGTATGGCCGAAAGAGCAGCGCCGAGGGTGATTGCCGGAAGGATTATGTCTTCAGGATAGAAGCGGCCAGATGCGCTCAGCCAGCCGAGCTTGACTGCGAACAGGTAAACGAGCATTGGCCCTATAACGAAGCCCGGTAGGCTTATGCCTACGAGCGCGAGCACGGATGAAAAGCTGTCTATCCAGGTTCCCTTGTGTCGCCCTGCGAGCACGCCTAGCGGAATCGCAATCGCAACGGCTATCAGGAGCGCAGCGATTGCCAGTTCTATCGTCGCCGGATAACGCGCGAAGATAAGCTTGATGACAGGCTCATCCGTGCGGAACGAGCGGCCCATGTCGCCGTGCAGCAATCCCCACCAGTACTCCGTGTAACGATTGCTCAAACCGTGCCACTCGAAATGTCTCGCGCCCGACGGGTCGCGCGGAAAGGAGAAGAAGAAGGGCGGGCGATCCAGCCCGTGCTTCTCTCGAAACTGCGCCACCTGTTCGGGCGTGGCCTGCTCGCCCAGGATGGCTACGGCAGGGTCGCCCGGCACAAGGTCTATGAGCAGCGTGACCAGAGACACGACCGTCCAGACGACCAGGAGCAGAATGGCTATGCGACGCAGAGCGCCGAGCAGCTTGTACTTCATCTAGATGAAAGCTTGCCTGTCCCGAAATTTTAAAAGTGATTCAGCCCCCGAATAATAGCAAATTGAAGTGAAGCTAAGGAAGAAATTAACAGGGATGAATAGGATAAAAGAAAAGCAATTCTTTATCTCTTTATCCTGTCTATCCTGTTAATTGTCGCTTTGCACTACGAGCAGCCGCTCTGCTGCGGGGCGGCGTAGGAGGTTGATGGTCAGGCCGCCGTGTCCCAGGGTTTCGCCTTCGGCCAAAGGGCGCAAAGTGATTCCGCTTGAAGTCAGGCGCTTGTACTCGTCTTCTTTGAGAAGCACCACGGCCTGCCGGTCATGCTTTAAGATTTCCTGAAGCTCAAGGCCGTCTTTGTCTTTGACGAGGCGCGTGACCTCTGTGCCCTGCGGAAGATGAAAGGTCAGTGTGTTGGCCCAATCGCTGGCGGCGTAAGAAGTGTAAACGCGCGGAGCGTGGACGCTCGCAGCCAATCTTTCAAGGGGCTGGTAGCGGGAAAGCGCCGGTGCCAGTGTTAATTGATGCAGAAGAAGCGTCAGCCAAATGGAGAAGGCAAGCGCCCAGACGGCTCTACCCGGCCAGCCACGACGAAGACAGTAGAGCACGAAAAGAAAGGCGCAGGCAGTTGATGCGACTGGCAGCCATTCAAAGCCTGTCTTGAGCGCGAAAGCATTTGCGAAGCGTATGGAAAGGAAGGAAGCGACAATCAGTAAGAGCGCAAAGAGAATCGTGAAGGCGTAAGTGTAGACGCGCGCCGCTCTTGAAAGCTCTTTGATTCGCGCGATGAAGCTTGCTACGACGAGCGCGGCGGCGGGCATGGCAGGCAGAAGGTAGTAGTCCAGCTTGAAATGCGAAAAGGAGAAGAAGACTAGAGGAAAGAAGAGCCAGAGATATAGAAGGCGTCTTACTCGTCGCTCTTCAGCCGAAAGAGCGCGCGAGCGCCAGTCAAAGTAGATGGCAGGGAAGAGCAGCAATGACCAGGGAGCGAAATCGCTGAAGAAGGCCAGGTGCAGAGTCCAGAAGGGCACAGTTGCATAGCTGTAGATTTCGCCTGTGAATCTTTGCAGGTTCTCGCTTATGAAAAAAGAGCGTAGCGGCTCTGAGCCTAGTTTCAGGTAGAGCAGCAGAAAGTACGGCCCGGCGACTGCGATGATGATAAGCACGCCCGCAAAGATTCTGAGTCTCTTCAGCATTGAAAAATCGCGCGAGAGTAGAAGCTCACAAAAGAGAGGGAAGCCTACGAGCACAATCGCCAAAGGCCCTTTTGCCAGCACACCTGAAGCGACGAAGAGATGGCCGCACCACGCGAGCAACCTCTCGCGTCCAGCCGTCTTTCCCGTCACAACCAGCATGAAGCAGGCGAGCGCCGCAGTGACGCACAGGGTCAGAAGCATGTCGCTCATGGCAGTGCGCGCGAATGTATAGAAGAGATAACTGGTCATCAGGCAGCCTGCGGCCAGAAGCCCCGCGCTTTTACCAAAGAGTCTTGCGCCCAGAAGATATGTTATGAGAAGCACGGAGAGCGCCGCGAAGGCGGACGGCAGCCGTGCAGTAGCATAACCCGCGCCGAATAGTTTGTAAGCGATGCCCGTCAGCCAGTATTGAAGCGGCGGCTTGTTGAGGACAGGTTCATCCGGCGCGTGCGGCGTGAGCCACTGGCCCGTCTGCGTCATCAACTGCGAACCCAGAGCGAAGTAGCTTTCGGCGCGCACAAAATCCCTGAATGCGCCGAGGCCCGTGAAGATTAGTAGGGAAGCAAGCGTAAGTAGAAGTAGAAGTGCGAAATCTAATTTCAGCTTCTGTAGAAGAGAAGGGCTTGTCACAGAAGATTACAGGAGATGCGCGAAAGAGTTATTGATTGGAACGCGAAGGACTATAGCATGCGTATGCGGCGGGTGTAAAAACGTAGCCCGAACGATCTCTGCCGCGTGCAAAGGGAGCGTGTAACGGCCCCGACAACCGTACACGCGCTTCACAGGCGCGACAGAAATCGTTCAGGCTGCGTTTCTCCTGGTTGCAAGGCGCTTCATCCGAAGATGAAAGAACGCGCCCGTGTGCTGCAACCATAAGCTCAAGTTGTTCGGAGCGGTGGACGCGTGCCCAGATGCAGGGCAGCAATTCCGCCAGTTAAATTCTCGTACTCGACCTCTATGAATCCTGCTTCACGCATCATCTCCGCGAGCCGCTTCTGGTCTGGAAAGCGAGAGACCGATGCCGGAAGATATTCGTACGCGGCGGATGAGCCGCTAATCAAACCTCCTATGCGCGGCAGCACGCGCGTGAAATAGAACTGAAAGAGAGCGCTGAATCCGGGCACGACGGGCTTTGAAAATTCCAGAATGCAGGCGCGTCCTCCGGGCTTCAACACGCGCAGCAACTCGCTCAAACCCTTTTCCAGGCTGGCTAGATTACGCAGTCCGAAAGCTATCGTCACCGCATCGAAGACTTCCGTCTCGAAGGGAAGCCTGAGCGCGTCGCCTTCTATGAAGACGGAACGCTGAGCGGCCCCGTCCGAGGCTTTTCGCGCCGCATGCAACAGCATGGGACGACAGAAGTCCAAGCCTGTGACGCGCGCGTGCGTCGCGGCAATCAGAGCGAGCGAGAGATCACCCGTGCCACATGCGACATCAAGAACGCGCGCGTCCGGGGAGCTTAAGCTCGGCTGCAACCTCTTCGCAACAAGCTTTCGCCAGCGCTTATCTGTGTTGCCGGACAAGAGATGATTCAATAAATCGTAGCGCCCACTGATGCGCGCAAACATTTCGCGCACCCGTGTCGCATGATCGTCTGTTGTTTGTCTTCTCTTATCCGGCACGAGATTAAGCCGATTATCAGAGGTCGGTGGTTGCGGGCGGATTGCGATTCGCTTGTGAAAAGCTTACGGGTTCTTCTTCGTGGCGCTGCCTGTGTTCGTGGCCTTGGGCGGAGGAGGCGGGGCTTCTTCGCCTGCGCCTCCGCTCATCACTTCAACTTTTCCGCTTCGCTCAAGGTCTGATTTGAGTTGCGAAGCGCTGCCTACTGCGACCCTCACGACCGCAGCATCAGCGACGGTCTTCGTCGCGCCCGCAGTCGCGTTTGAGAGAAGCCTTACGGCAACTCGCTGAACGTCCGAAGGCGTGACGCTGCTCAAGGCACGCGCACGCTCCGACACGTTGGCGGCCAGCTTATAAGTATCTGCGTCCAGCCAGAGGTCTGCAATCGTCTCCGGCTTCTCCATCTGACGGTTGAAGGTGGCAACGGCTTCGCCGCGCGCTCTCTCAAACTCCTGAGCGGTCGGCGGACTCTTCGTTAAATCCCTGAGCACCTGCTGCGCTGTCTGAAGCGCGCGTGCGGCATCGGTCTGGCGAACGCTCGCGCCCATGACGAAGATGCCCGGAAGAACATGCGCTTCGTGACGCACGAAGAAGGCGCTCTGTTTAAGCTCTGGCATCAAAGCCTGCCAACGGTCGCGTGCTATCAGGGCCAGCACGCTCGCGGTTGCGTAGTCGCTGTCGGAGCGCGCAAGACCTCGCACGGCGACTCGCACCTCTGCGGATTCCGTGCCGGGAAAATCAACAAGAAGGGTCTGCGTGTTCGGAGCCTCAGGCTGCCTGAAGGTCGAAGGCACCACGCCTTCGCTCTTGCGCCAAAGGCCCAGAAGCTGGCGCAGTGCGCGCATGGCGCGTCCGCGCTCCACGCCGCCAGCTATCACCAGCGTAGAGTTGTTCGGATTCAGAAAGCGCTCGCGCGCATACTGAACGTCCGCGCGCTCTATGCGGGCGAGCGTGGCGGTAGAGCCTTCGTGCGGGCGGCCATACGGGTAATCGCCGAAGAGGCGCGCAGAGACGGCGCGGTCTGCTATCAGAGTCGGATTAGCTCCAGATTCACGCACCAGCTTGGCCCGCGCCTCGCGCAACTCCCGGACACGCTCTGCTGAGAGCGAAACATTTATAATCGCCGTTCGCAGCGAATCCACAAGCCGCTCGTAGTCCTGCGCGCGGCCCGCGAGCGTCACGTTAATGGCGTCGTAATCGGTCGTGACCTCAACCCTGCCGCCAAGCTCGTTGGTGATATATTCGCGCGCCACGGGGTCTGCGTAGAGCGCGTCGGCCAGGATGGACATGGTGCCCGCCTTGCCCGCCAGGTCAAAGGCAGAGCCGCTATGTATTCGCAGCTTGATGAGCACGTCGGGGCTGCCGGGCCGCTCCCAGAGCAGCACGTTGAGGCCGTTCAAAAGCTGGTCACGGCGCGGCTCAGGGACGCTCTGCGCCAGTCCCAAAGACCCGCTCAGACAGAATTGCAGCGCCAGCGCTGCCAGAAGCAGCCCTCGAAGGCGGGGGCGAGAAGGGTTCCGATAAAAGAGCATCATCTATTCAATTAACTGAATGGAAGAGACTTAGAGCTTTCATGCCAGATTCGTGGGCTTTCCTCTCAAATCTCGTTTGGGGAGCGACAAAACAGTTTAGATGCGCGCTGCAAGGCGCGTCAACCGTTTGGCCTTTAGCTGCATCAAAAGGTCTGTGACCGGAAGGTTTAGCGCGGGCGCGCCAGTCCGCTTCACAGTTTAGCAAAGCGTAGTATAATGCGGTTTGAGCCTGAATGTACCCGAAGGGTTGCTTCCCCGGAACTGCCCAGCCATAATCAGGACTGCAACAACGGGGTCGCCCGAAAACCCTAAAGGTTAAAGGAAACCTCAGACACATCGAATTCCTGTTAGTAAAAAGCGTCTCCAGCTAGAGGTAGAAGAAATGAAACAATGCAGCGTGTGCCATGAAGAATTTGCGGACAAGTTCAGTTTTTGCCCCGTAGATGGCACGCCCTTAAGTGAACCGGCAGCCCCCACGCCCCGACAGGAAGCGGCGGAAGACACCGCGACGACCTCTGCCAAAGCCGTAGCAGCCGGCGCTGCCGAGAGTGTCGTCCCGCAGCAGACGATGGCAAGCGTCGAAATGAGCGCCGCATCCAACGAATCCACGGCAACAGACGATTACGAAGATAACCCCGAAGATTCAGCAGCCGCCGCCCCTTACGATAACGAATATCATCTGACCATCATTGAAGAGCGCAGCATCCTGGGCCGTCTTTCGGAAGAGTTGAAAGAGATAGCCCACGACGCTCAACTCTCCTGGCCGGAGTTCAAGCGCGACCCCATAGGATTCACGCGCAGAGGCGTGGGCGCGGGCGCGACTATCTTCTGGCGCTTTGTCACCAGCCCTAATGTCGCAATAGCGCTAATCTCGGCCATCCTGGTCATGCTCGTCATAGCCTCCGGCATTCTGCTGCTTGAGAGAAGTCATTCGACGGCCACGGCAAAAGTAGTGATGGTCGGGCTGGGAGTCCTATTCCTGGTGCTGGCTGGCGTCCTGGCGTCTTCGCTGCCGAATCGTTATCGCTCGCTTTCGACGGAAGAGACGGCGGAGACCAAGAACTTGGCGCTGGCAGGCGTCGCAGCCTTCGCCTTCATCCTCTTTCTGGTCGGCGGGTTCTACGGCTTTGATAGATACCGCCGCTTCAAAGAGGAACAGGCCGCGCAAGCCGCGCAGAATCAAGTCACCATAGAGATGGTTGATATTCCTGAAGAGGAAGAAGAGCGAGATAAAGGCACAGCCGGAACTAATAAAGGCTCCGGCGGCGGCATCAAGCCGAAGCAGGAGAAGGCCGGAGGCGGCGGCGGCGGCGGTGATGAAGCCGAGACTCGCGCGCCTTCATACGGCAAGCTGCCGAAAGCCAGTCTGGAGCCGCAAGTGGTAGTGCCTCGCCCTGAGCCTCCTCCACCGAAACAGGCTTTGCTTCCTGTAGAGCCGACGATGCGCGCAGACCCGACGCTCTTTCCTCCTGACCCAAGGAATCTGCCGTACGGTATGCCTAACTCAAAGAGCACTGATTTATCCAGAGGCGGTGGTAGCGGCGAAGGCTACGGCGGCGGAAGCGGCACAGGCGTCGGCAAAGGCGAAGGCGCTGGCTACGGGCCGGGTCGCGGGTATAACACTGGCGGCGGAGACCCTAACATCGGCGGCGGCGGTGCTGGTGGCGGCGGCGGCGGTGGAGACGATCCGAATAAGATTTACACAACCAAGGATGTCTCCAGCAAGGCAAGGATTCTTTCACGCCCGGAGCCGCAGTACACGGAAGAGGCCAGAAAGAATCAGGTCACCGGAACTGTCGTCCTGCGTGCAGTGTTCTCTGCTAGCGGAGCGGTGACAAACATCCGAGCCGTGAAGGGATTGCCTGACGGATTGACCGAGAAGGCGATTGCTGCTGCCCGTCAGATAAAGTTTGTGCCCGCTCAGAAGGATGGGAGAAATGTCTCTCAGTACATTCAGATTGAGTACAACTTCAATCTCTACTGATTGACTGCTCTAATCACGTTGCATGAAGAAAGCGGCTTTAAGTTTTCGGAAAACTCAAAGCCGCTTTCTTCATTTTTCATCGCTTGCTTATCGCGCCAGCTTTTCCGCCAGTCGGCTCATGCGGTTGATTCCTTCTTTTAGGGATTCAAGCGAAGTCGCGTAAGAGATGCGTATGTAGCCGTCGACTCCGAAGCCCGCGCCGTCGGTCACGACCGTCTGCTCTTCTTTCAAAAGGCGCTCTGTAAATTCTGCGGAAGATTTCACCTCTCCGTTCAAACAGCCGCGCACGTCTGGAAAAGCGTAGAACGCGCCTTCGGGTTGAATACAACGGAAGCCAGGAATCTCTTCGATGGCTTTTAGCAGCCAGTTGCGGCGTCGAGTGTATTCCGCGAGCATGTTCGAGACGGAATCCTGCGGGCCGTTCAGAGCCTCTATGGCCGCGCGCTGTGCAATCGAGTTCGGATTGCTTGTCGAATGTCCCTGCACGTTGAGCATGGCGCGCGTCCATTCGGGCCGCGCAATCGAGTAGCCAAGACGCCAGCCCGTCATGGCATAGGTTTTAGAGAAAGAGCCTGCTATGCAGAGCCGCCCGAGAAGCTCTGCGGGCAGCCGCGCTGCGGAGTAGACTTCAGCCGGAGGATAAACAAAGCGCAGGTAGCATTCGTCGGAGATGGCATACATTCCGCGCTCGTAAACAAGCTGCATGATGCGCTCGAACTCTGACGGCGGAATCACGCGGCCCGAAGGATTCGAAGGCGAGTTCAATATGATGAGCTTAGTCCTTGGCGTGATGCGTCGGCGCACTTCGTCAGCCGTCAGCACGAAGTCGGATTCTTCAGTCTCTATGAAGACAGGAGTGCCGCGCGCGAAGTTGACTATCTCTGGGAACGTCACCCAGTAGGGCTTGGCTATTAAGACTTCATCGCCCGGATTGACGAGCGAGACTACGGCGTTGAAGATTGCCTGCTTGCCGCCGCTTGTAGCCATCACTTGCGAACGGTCGAACGAAACTCCGAACTCGCGCTCGTAGAAGTTTATGATGGCGTGCTGTAGGTCGCGCGAGCCGCCCGTGGGCGTATATTTTGTCTGCCCGCGACGCATGGCTTCGTCTGCCGCGAGTTTGATGTTGTCGGGCGTATCGAAATCCGGCTCGCCCGCGCCCAGGTCAACTACGTCTATGCCCTCTGCGCGCATGGCCTCTGCCGCCTGCATGGCGGCCAGCGTCGAAGAGGGACGCATGCGCGAGACGTTTTCAGAGACGGGAAAAATTTCGTTTGCCGGTTTAGTTGCCATGTCTTCAAAAAAGAGAAAGAGGCGGCGCGACTCCGTGGCATAAACCGCAAGCGCACGCCGCGCTCCTTAAATGTCTCTACTTCCTTCCGGCTTTCTTGCCACCCTTCTTGCCGCCTTTTTTCGAAGACGATTTGTTGCTCTTCTTACCGCGACCCGAGCCGCTCTTCTTGCCGCCGCCGGACTCTTTGTTGACAGTGGCCCACGCTCTGCGCTCGGCTTCGCTTTCAGAGACACCACGTTTCTCGTAGCCCTCTTCAATGTGCTCTGCCTGTCGCTTCTGTTTGTCCGTGTATTTACCTTTGTCCCCTCTTGGCATTCCCTTGTCTCTCCTTTCAAGATGACTCGCACTTCGCCCTTAAAGCAGGACGGCAGGCGAGGGAATTAGTGGAACTTGAGGCGAAGTATAGCACGCTTGAACTGGCTTTAGCGCGTTAACCTCTCTTGAGCTTCTCCGACATGCGCGCTTCGACCGAAGGCGGAACGAGTCCCTGAATCGTCGCGCCCAGTTGAAAGACCTCTTTGACCAGTCGAGAGCTGACGTAAGAGTAAACCTCTGCGGGCATCATAAAGACGGTCTCTATGCGCGGCTCAAGCCTGCGATTCATCAAGGCCATCTGAAGTTCGTACTCGTAATCCGAGACGGCGCGTATGCCGCGCACAATCGCGTCCGCCTCGCGCTGGACAGCGTAATGCACAAGCAGTCCCTGAAAATCTTCTACCAGCAGACGACAGTTCCCCGTACTGATGGTCTGAATCACTTCCAGCAGCATCTCGCGCCGCTCTTCTATCGTAAAGAGCGGGCGCTTATCCGGGTTGACCAGGATGGCTATGATAATTTCGTCGAAGAGCTTGCACCCGCGTTCGATGATGTCCAGATGGCCGTTCGTCACCGGATCGAATGAGCCTGGATAGATGGCGCGTCGCATGAGACGAATAATAAAGGGGAAAAGGTTAAAAGGGGAAGGGGCAGGGGAGAAAGAGGAGTTTCGGCTTTATCTTCCTTTTACCCCTTCTTCTTCTTGACACGTCCGCTCG
>JACVRN010000241.1 GCA_014534425.1 Pyrinomonadaceae bacterium | reverse complement strand
TGGCTGATGAAGCCGGGATGCTGCTCATCAGGCCCAAAGATGGCGGACGATTGCATGAGAAGCCAAGTGTGCTCATCAGCAGCTTGCGTGAGCGGGTAGAAACTCTCTTCAGCAAGCTGTGGAGTGCTTTTATAGATCGGGTGATGAGTCGTTCGTGGCATGGGTTATGGAATACGGTCAGACTGAACGGCCACGCGAAGCTGCATCCCAGAGCCTCCGATTAACTCTTCGACCTTGTTGTCGGAACGGAGCTTGCGCTCAAGGTCGCTCAGGGATTGTGCCTGTAGGACGCCGAAGGGGCGGGCAGGGGCGCTCGGCTCGCGCGCGGTCTGCGCATCAGTGGGAGATTGCGCTTGTAGATTGATTGCCAGAGCGATGATGAAGAGCATCGTGCCGAGGGCTTGTTTGATGTACGTGAGCATGATGGGAATTATCCTCTCTGAATGTTAACGGGCGCGGACCTGTTTTGATTTCGCGGGCGACTGTGCGATGAGCCAGAGCGAGAGGTCGCGCGCGGCTTTGAAGTTGTCGAACTCAGGGGGAAGCTTGCGACCGTCAACGTACTCGTTATAGAGCCACGGGTCGCCAACGGCGAAGACCGTGCCCCTGCCAAATTTGGCGACGGCCATAATCACGTCTCCCTTGTCTTCTACGAGGGGCTTGGCGGGCGGCGCGAGCTTGAGCGTGGAAATCTCTTTGAGGTAAAGCTGGCGCGCGGTTTTGAAAACCGGGTTGCCATCCGCGACCGCAATCTTTCCGGCTGCGAAATCGTTCCCTTCGACGCGATTGCGGCTGTCCCTGTTGAACTCTACGCCGAACTGCCGGGCCAGCCCGTTAAAATGCTCGAACTCGGCGTTGAGGGCGTCGTTGCCCATCAGCACGAGCACACCGCCGCGCCTCACCCAATCCGCTATGGTCCTGACGTGCGCCTCTTCTACGAACCTGGGATTCTCATTCTCTTCTTTGGTGTCCGGGTCAACGATGATGTAGATGTCTGTCTTCCTGAGATTGGCCGAGGTCGGCGCTTCGCTGAGGGCTTCTGTGCGGAGGCCGAAGTTTCGGAAGATATTTCCCCAGAGGGAGAAGCCGCTGTTGGGCATCTCCTCCCACTTGTAGTGGTAGGGAACAAGCCGCCCGACGGCATCCTTTTTCACTTCGCTGTTGAAGTAGTAATCGAGCGTCACCGTCAGCCCTCTGCCTGTCAAGAGGCCCGCTGCAATCTCCATTTCGTTCGCGGCCATCAAAAACGCGCCGACGCCTTTCGGATCGTTAGTCACCACCTTCTCGCCTATGTAGTACTGGTAGCTCCCGTCCCTGTAAGGATTACCGCCGAGGCCCGCCACGCTGACCGTGCCCTTGAGATTGACGCCGCCCACGCCTGCCGACTCTATGAACTGAGCCCTGATTCCCTCGTAGCCCTTCTGCGCGACTTTGAGATAGAAGGGCGGAAGATAGCCCTGCCGCACGCCTTTCGCCAACGCGTAGACGAACATGGAAGAGGCCGAGGCTTCAAGGTAATTCCCGTCAGCGCCGCCTTTGTCTACCACCTGATACCAGAGGCCGGATTTCGGCTCCTGGTATTTCTCAACGGCTGCGGCCACGCGGCTGAGAATCGCCAGCAGCGCGCCTCTCTGCGGGTGGTCTTTGGGGAAGTAGTCCAGAGTATCCACGAGCGCCATCGCGTACCAGCCCATTGCGCGGCCCCAGAAATTGGGCGAGCGGCCCGTCTGCGGGTCTGCCCAACGCTGCTTTCTGGATTCGTCCCAACCGTGATAGAGCAGGCCGGTCCGTGCGTCCCTGGCGCGCAGTTCCATCAGGACGAACTGCCTGGCTATATCGTCGAAGGCTGCGGGCTCGTCGAAGGTGGCGGCGTATTCGGCGTAGAACGGCTCGCCCATGTAGAGGCCGTCGAGCCACATCTGCGAGGGGTAAATCTTCTTGTGCCAGAAGCCGCCTTCGGTCGTGCGCGGGTGCGTCTTTAACTGCTCGCGCAGAAGCGCGGCGGCCTTCCGGTATTTCTCCTTGCCCGTCACCTTGTAGAGCAGCAGCAGCAGCCTTCCGTTCAGGAGGTTGTCGAGGTTGTAGTCCTCCGGCTTGTAGGTGCGTATGCCGCCCTCTTCCGTCACGAAATGGTCCATCCCGCGCTGTATGTAGCTGAAATATCGCCCGTCGCCCGTGCTCAACCAGACGCCCTCCATGCCCTTGAGCAGCACGCCCTGCTCGTAGCTCCACTTCAAAGGCTTGTCCGGCTCAGACGTGAGCGAGTCCTTCCAGTGAGCCATCGCGGTCGCGGCCATGCGCTGCGACAGAAGCCCCGCCTGCCCGAAAGCCGGACACGCGAGCGCCGCCGACAGGAAGAAGAAAAGAATCAGACCGGCAAGGATTTTCACTTGGCTACTCCTCCGCAATCAAAAAGCCGTATGGTTAGCAATCGCCCTTCCGCCCATGACCAATCCTCTGTGAAAAGTCTAAGCAATTCCGGCGCGAGTATATTTTATCAGCGAAATGGTTACACCTTTACTGGCCGCCACAATATTAATTATATCGACAACTCGCGAAAAAATGATTAGAATGAGATAGTTTACAAAGTGTCGCGTCGGAAACGCGATGGACGCCAGCAGCTTGCGCCCGTCGATTTGGTTCAAATGATTCTTTAGTGGTGAAAGTGGTATGACCGATTTAAATAACGACATCTTCAAAACGATTGATCCGGAGCATCGCGGGACGACTTCCGAAGAGGTTATCTCGCAACTCAGGGAAATGATTCATCGCGGCGACCTGCGGCCCGGCGACCGTCTGCCGCCCGAACGAGACCTCGCCAGGATGCTCGGCGTGAGCCGCCCGACGTTGCGCGCAGGGATACGCTCGCTGGCAGCCGTCGGCGTCCTGCAATCCAGGCAGGGCGCGGGCACCTTCGTCGTCAAGGCCGACGG